>NZ_JBIAGU010000002.1:0-472044 GCF_042869935.1 Kitasatospora sp. NPDC006697 | reverse complement strand
TCGTCGCCTTGGTAGGCCATTACCCCACCAACAAGCTGATAGGCCGCGGGCTCATCCTGCACCGCCGGAGCTTTCCACCACAGTCCATGCAGACCGTGGTCATATCCGGTATTAGACCCCGTTTCCAGGGCTTGTCCCAGAGTGCAGGGCAGATTGCCCACGTGTTACTCACCCGTTCGCCACTGATCCACCCCGAAGGGCTTCACCGTTCGACTTGCATGTGTTAAGCACGCCGCCAGCGTTCGTCCTGAGCCAGGATCAAACTCTCCGTGAATGTCTACTCGGCCATGAACGAATCACAGCCGGCAAGCACCCGCGCAGAGCGGCACAGCAACCACCGGAATAGGGCGGCCCCGTGCACAGCGTCCTCGCTAGTGTTTTTGTTACCAAAGGAATCTCCAACCCCGATCACAATGACCGAGGCCGGGGATGTCAACATATCTGGCGTTGACTTTTGGCACGCTGTTGAGTTCTCAAGGAACGGACACTTCCTTTGAAATCACTTCCGTGATTTCTCCGGGCGCTTCGTTCTTTCGCGTTCTCAGCTTATCAGATCCGATCCGCGCCGTTTACCGGCGGTTTTTCCAATCCGATTTCCCGCTGAGGGGGGCGGGCTTGCCGGGTCGCATCCAAGCGGATGTTCTGCCTCGGTTTGCCGTGTCGTAGACACTACGCCTGGTCGGGGCCGAATGTCCAGCCCGTCCCAACCGTTCGAATCTACTAGTCCGTCAGCTCCGTGTCAATGGCTCTGGCGGCGTGAAGAGAAGACTACCAGCTCCGCGGGGGTCATCCCGCCACCGGCTGGAGGTCGCCGCGGTCGGCCTCCTCGACGTCGCCGATCTCGCCGGCGGCGGCCGCGTGGCGGCCCAGGACCAGGGCGTAGAGCAGGAAGAGCAGCTCGGCGAGGGCACCGATCCCGATCCGGGCCCAGGTGGGCAGGCCGGAGGGGGTGACGAAGGCTTCCAGGCAGCCGCTGACCAGCAGCACGGCCGCGAGGCCGATCGCCATGCCGATCACCGCGCGGCCCTCCTCGGCCAGGGCGACGGAGCGGGTGCGCGGGCCCGGGTCGATCACCGTCCAGCCCAGGCGCAGGCCGAGGCCGGCGGCGACGAAGACGGCGGTGAGTTCGAGCAGGCCGTGCGGGAGCAGCAGGCCGAGGAAGAGGTCCAGGCGGCCGGCCGAGGACATCAGGCCGATGCCGACGCCGAGGTTGAGGACGTTCTGTGCGAGCACCCAGAGCACGGGGAGGCCGAGGAAGACGCCGAAGACCAGGCACATCGCGGCGATCTCGGCGTTGTTCGTCCAGACCTGGGCGGCGAAGGAGCTGGCGGGACGGTCCGTGTAGTAGGTCTGGTACTCGCCGCCGGGGCGGGTCATCTCGCGCAGCTGCTCGGGCGAGGCGATGCTGTCGCGCACCTCGGGGTGGGTGGAGACCCACCAGGCGATCAGCGCCGAGGCGAGCAGCGAGAGCACGGCGATCGGTATCCACCAGCGCCGGGAGCGGTAGAGCGCGGCCGGGAAGCTGACCGTGAAGTAGCGGACGGCGTCCCGCCAGCCGGCCGAGCGGCTGCCGGTGACCGCGTTGCGGCCGCGGGCGACCAGACCGGTCAGCCGGGCGACCAGGGCCGGGTCGGGGGCGGTGGCCTGGATCCGGGCCAGGTGGCCGGTGGTCCGCTGGTACAGCAGGACCAGCTCGTCGGCCTCCTCACCAGAGAGCCGCCGACGCTTGCTCAGGGTCTCCAGTCGGGCCCACTGCGCTTGGTGGGCGGCGACGAAGACGTCCAGGTCCATGACGGGCTCACTCCAGATCACGGCGGCGGTTGGCGGCAGGGTCAGCTTGCCAGACGGCCGCAAGACGGGGACGGCCCTTCCGGGCCCTGGTACCGCCCCGTATCTTGGGCGCGGAACGGCGGGGGCCGGCGCGCGGCGCCGGAGCCCACCGCAGGGCGCGGTGCGGATCGGACGGGCGGGTGCAGTGAGCGACCTGGTGACGGGTGAGGCCGTGGTTCTCGGCCTGCAGTCGGCGAAGCTGCCGAGCAGGGCGCTGGCGGTGCTCATCGACCTGGCGGTGCAGTTCACGGCGTTCTTCTTCGTGACGCTGGGACTGATGGCGGTGCTGGACGGCCTGGACGACGCGGCCTCGGCGGCGCTGGTGATCTGCCTGATGGTCTTCTTCCTGGTCGCCCTGCCGGTCGGCGTGGAGACGCTGAGCCGGGGCAAGTCGCTGGGCAAGCTGGCGATGGGGCTGCGGGTGGTGCGTCTCGACGGCGGGCCGGTGCGGTTCCGGCACTCGCTGGTGCGGGGTCTGGTGGGCGTGGTGGAGATCATCATGCTGAGCGGGGTCCCGGCCGTGATCACCTCGCTGGTCTCCGCCGACGGGCGGCGGCTGGGCGACATCTTCGGCGGCACCCTGGTGGTGCGGGAGCGGGTGTCGGCCGCGCGGGCGACGGGGCCGCTGGTGGCTCCGCCGCCGCAGGTGCTCGCGGCACTGGGCAGCAACCTGATCCGGCTGGACTTCTCCGCGGTGCCGCCGGGACTCTGGTTGGCGGCTCGTCAACTCCTGGGAAGGGCTTCGCAGTTGGACCAGACGGTGGCGCTGCGGATGGCGGAGCAGCTGGCCGGGGACGTGGCCGAGCGGGTGCGCTGGCCGGTGCCGCCGGGGCTGCACCCCGCGCTCTACCTGGGCGCGGTGCTGACCGAGCGCCAGCGCCGCGACTGGCGCGACTGGCAGCGGACGGCCGGGGCGGCGGGGCAGGCCGCGCAGCCGTGGGGCGGGCAGCCACAGCAGCCGCAGCAGCCGCCCCAGGGCTGGGCACCGCAGCCGATGCCTGCTCCCCCGGTACCGCCGATGCCCCCGGTGTTCACCGCGCCGGCGCCCCCGGCGCCGCCCGCCCCCGAGCAGAGCGGCAGCGGCGGCTTCGCCCTCCCCGGGTGACCGGAAGCAGCTCACCCCCGCAGGTTCGGCGGCAGGTCCAGCGCCTCCAGCTCCACGCCGGGCGCCGACAGCACCACGTCCCCGGCCAGGTGCACCTCGGCCTCCTCGCCGGTCTCCAGGTCGGCCACCCGGTAGTGCTCCACCCGCAGCGGCCCGCTGTCGGTCGGGTGCTCGTCGGTCGCGGCGAGCGTCCAGGACTGGTCGAAGGTGCGCGGTGCGAGCGCCCCGCCGGTGAAGGAGACCAGGCGGATCCGGGTGGCGGCCCCGGGCGCCAGGTCGAGCAGCCGGGCGGTGGCGATCAGGAAGGCCGGTGAGTCGCCGGTGAAGCCGTGCGCCCGGTCGTGGCCCTCGACGGCGGTGTCGCCGACCGGGTCCGCGGCGGCCGACCGCACCCAGGCGACCCCGTCCACCGCTCCCCCGCGCACCTGCCAGCCGCCGGCCCGCAGCTCCATCCGCAGCGGGCGGCTGCGCGAGTCCAGCGTGAGGTCGACGCTGCCCAGCAGCGCGCCGTCCGGCGCGTAGCGCTTGGCCACGTAGCGCCAGCCGGCGGGTCCGGGGGCGCAGCTGAACCGCTCCTCGCCGAGCGGGGTGCCGTCGTGCGGGTCGTGCAGCGAGTACTGGCCGTTGGGCATGGTTCCCCACCCTATGTCCTCCGTGCGGGCGGGCTAGGGCCGGTGCAGCAGCAGGACCCCCTGGTCGTCGCGGACGGTGCGGAAGCCGGCCGCGCGGGCGTCGGACAGTTCCTTCTGCTGTTCCGCGCCGGAGATCGGCCAGCTCTTGGGGCGCTGCTGGTCCACCACGATCCAGTCGACCGTCCACCAGCCCTCCGGCCAGCCGAACTCGACGACGGTGCAGCGGTTGGTGAGCTGCGGGACCAGCTGGTTGGTGGCGGCGACCCGGGCGCCGGAGGGGATCGCCCGCAGCACCGAGCGCACCGCCCGGACGTGCGGCGGGGTGGTCCAGAAGCCGGCGCCGCCCAGCTGGGAGAACGGGAAGACGGGTATCAGCACCAGGGTGACGGCCAGGCTGGCGGCCAGGAACCAGCGCGGGCGCGGCCACCACCGCGCGGGCCGCTCGCGCAGCCGGACCAGCGCGTCCACGAAGGCGGCGAAGGCGATCGGCATCAGCACCGCGCTGTAGTGGTAGCGGGTGTCCCAGTAGAGCGGGTTGCTGGAGAGCAGCCGCCAGAGCAGGGTGGGCACGCCGATCAGCGCGAGCGGAGAGCGGACGGCGAGCAGCGCGGTCGGCAGCAGCAGGTAGAGCAGCAGGTGCTCCTTCTCGAGCGGCAGCACCAGCTCGCCGGGGATCGCCAGCAGCCGGCCCCAGCCGTGGTGCGCCGAGCCGCCGGCCGCGCTGTCCCAGTAGGCGTAGCTGTGGCTCGGGCTGAACACGGGCAGCAGCACCCCGACCTCCAGTGCGCTGGCCAGCACGCCGAAGGCCACCGCGGCGGGCCCGAGCCGGCGCTCCCCGCGCCACCAGGCGTAGCCGCCGATCACGGCGACGGTGATCCCCAGGTCCTCCTTCACCAGCACCAGCGGCGCGGCCCAGAGCACGGCGGCGAGCCAGCGCCGCTCGCCGAGCGCGACCACCGAGAAGGCGACCAGCGGGACGGCGAAGGCGACCTCGTGGAAGTCGAAGCCGAGGGTGGAGGCGATCCCCCAGGAGCCGCCGTAGCCGGCCCCCACCACCAGCGCGGCCCTGCTCCCCAGCTGCTCCCGGGCCCAGCGGCTCAGCGGCACCACGGCCACCGCCAGCAGCGCGGCCTGCGCGAGCAGCAGGGTGACGGCCGAGGGGAAGAGCCGGTAGACCGGTGCCAGCACCGCCAGCACGGGCGAGAAGTGGTCCCCCATCAGGTTGAAGCCGTAGCCCTTGAGCGCCGCCACCGGCGCCCCGCCGTGCGCGTAGCCGCGCACCGCCTGTTCGAATATGCCCAGGTCGTAGCCGGAGGTCCGGAGCAGCTGGTGGCGCCGCACCGAGAAGCCGCCGTAGCCGGCGAAGAGGACGGCCGCCAGGCACCAGGGCAGCAGCCGGTCCCGCAGCGGCGGGCCGGCGGTCCGCCGCGCGGCCCCGCCCTCGGCGCCCTCCGCCGCCCTCGTCCGCGGGCGGATCGCCATGGTGGCGCTGGTTGCCATCGACCGTCTCTCTGTCCGACCGGGCACGGCCCCCCGCCGCCCCAACGGGGACGAACCCCGGCGCGCCCGGGCTCCCGGGCGACCCGTCATCCTCGCAAGGTGCGGTTCCACGCGTTGCACCGGCCCCGCGGAGCTCGCGTGCAACCTTCCGGCGGCCCGGACGCATCAGGGAGGCGGACGGTGCGGAGAGCGCCGTCGGAGAGGAGTGGCCGCTCATGGCCGACGCGGTGCGGGACACCGAGTTCACCGAGTTCGTCGCCGCCCGGGGGGCGTGGCTGCGCAAGGTCGCCTTCCTGCTCTGCGGCGACTGGCACCGGGCCGACGACCTGGTGCAGGAGGCCGTCACCCGGCTCTACACGGCCTGGGGCCGGGCGCGCCGGGCGGACAACCTGGACGGGTACGCCCGGCGGGTGCTGGTCAACACCTTCCTGGCCGAGCAGCGCGGCGGCTGGCACCGGTTCACCGTGCGCGGCGCCCCGGTCGGCGAGGAGGTGTGCCGGGAGGCGGATCCCTCCGGCGACCTGGACCTGCGGCGGGCGCTGGCCGCGCTGCCGCCGCGGCAGCGGGCCTCGGTGGTGCTGCGCTACTACTGCGACCTCTCGGTGGAGCAGACCGCCGAGGCCCTGGCCTGCTCGCCGGGCACCGTGAAGAGCCAGTCCGCGCGGGGCCTGGACGCCCTGCGGGTGCGGTTGGCGATCCCTTCCCACCCGTCGCTGGAGGAGTTGTCGTGACGATCGATGAGGTTCCCGACCTGGTGGAACGGCTGTCGGCGCTGGCGGACGGGACGGCGCCGGCCAGCCGGGTCAGTGCCGCGGCGGCGATCCGGGGCGGGCGCGGCCGGCTGCGCCGCCGGCGGCTGGCGGCGGGCGCGCTCGGTGGCGCGGCGCTGGTCGCGGCGGCGCTGCTCCTGGTGCCCTCGGGCCGGCACCCGTCCTCGCTCGTGGTCCCGGCCGTGCCGAGCAGCACACCCTCGCCGGGCGGCAGTCCGACGCCGGGCGGCAGCGCTCCGGTCCCGCCGGGCGGCCCGGATCAGCCCCTGACCGCCGGGTACATGCCGGCCGGCAGCCACGACCCGACGCGGTACGTGCCGGCCACCGGCAGCGATCCGCTGGTGGTGGAGGCCGTCTTCGGCCGGCTGCCGGACTGGGCGAAGTACCCCGGCGGGCTGGACTACGAGAGCACCTACGAGGGCGGCGCCTTCGCCCAGGTGAAGTCCCCGACCGATCCGAGCGCGCCCCGGCTGCTGCTGTCGGTGCTGCCGGCGGGCAGCACCGCGACCTCCCCCGCGACGATGGACGGCCTGGCCGCGACCTTCCAGCCGGCCGCGCCGGTCGGCGGCCGGCCCGCCTACTGGGTGTCGCCCGGCAGCGCGCCCGGCAGCGCGACCGGCAGCAGCTCCGGTGACCTGCGGCTGCGCTGGCAGCTGCCCTCGGGCCGGTGGGCCGAGCTGCTCGGCTACCCGTTGAAGGCCCAGAACCGGGACGACCTGCTCAGGGTGGCGGCGGACGTGCAGGGCGTGCCGACCCAGGTGCCGCTGCCGGTCTGGTACGCGGGGCTGCCGGCCGACGTGAAGCTGAACTACGTCACCCTGGAGCGGTCGGCGGGTGCCGCCGGTGGCGACTGGAACGTCCAGCTGATCTTCTGGAGCGGCGCCGGGTCCACCTCCTCGGTCACCGTCCGCCCGGACGGCACCGGGACCGACCCCTCGGGTGCTGCCTGCCGCAGCGACCAGGGGGTGCGGCTCTGCGTGGGCGGCGACCCGGGCGACCCGGCGCTGAGCGGCCTGCTGCTCGCACACCTGCACACCACCGGGGCCGCCGACGGCGACTGGACCACCCAGGTGCAGCGCTGACCGGAACGCCCGGGCCGGCGCACCCACGGGGGTGGTGCGCCGGCCCGTCGCCGCGTCAGTAGCGGTACTGCTCCGCCTTGTACGGCCCCTCGACCGGCACGCCGATGTAGTCGGCCTGCTCCTTGGTCAGGGTGGTGAGCTTGACGCCCAGCGCGGCCAGGTGGAGCCGGGCCACCTTCTCGTCCAGGTGCTTGGGCAGCACGTAGACGCCGACCGGGTACTCGCCGGTCTTGGTGAACAGCTCGATCTGCGCGATGGTCTGGTTCGCGAAGGAGTTGGACATCACGAAGGACGGGTGGCCGGTCGCGTTGCCCAGGTTCAGCAGCCGGCCCTCGGAGAGCACGATGACGGTGCGGCCGTCGGCCTTGCGCCACTCGTGCACCTGCGGCTTGACCTCGGTCTTCACCACGCCGGGCAGCTTCGCCAGGCCGGCCATGTCGATCTCGTTGTCGAAGTGGCCGATGTTGCCGACGATCGCCTGGTGCTTCATCCGCTCCATGTGCGAGGACATGATGATGTCCTTGTTGCCCGTGGTGGTGATGAAGATGTCGGCGAGCTCGACCACGTCCTCCAGGGTGGTCACCTGGTAGCCGTCCATCGCGGCCTGCAGCGCGCAGATCGGGTCGACCTCGGTGACGATCACCCGGGCGCCCTGCCCGCGCAGCGACTCGGCACAGCCCTTGCCCACGTCTCCGTAGCCGCAGACCACGGCGACCTTGCCGCCGATCAGCACGTCGGTGGCGCGGTTGATGCCGTCGATCAGCGAGTGCCGGCAGCCGTACTTGTTGTCGAACTTCGACTTGGTGACCGAGTCGTTGACGTTGATCGCCGGGAAGAGCAGCTTGCCGTCCCGGTGCATCTCGTACAGCCGGTGGACGCCGGTGGTGGTCTCCTCGGTGACGCCCTTGATGGTGGCGGCGACCTCGGTCCACTTGCGCGGCGACTCGGCCAGGGTGCGGTTCAGCAGCTCCAGGATGATCCGGAACTCGTCGTTGTCCGCGGTGGCCGGGTCCGGCGCGGCGCCGGCCTTCTCGAACTCGACGCCCTTGTGGATCAGCAGGGTGGCGTCACCGCCGTCGTCCAGGATCATGTTCGGGGTCTGGCCGTCCGGCCAGGTCAGCGCCTGCTCGGTGCACCACCAGTACTCCTCCAGCGTCTCGCCCTTCCAGGCGAAGACCGGGACGCCGGCCGGGTTCTCGGGGGTCCCTTCGGGGCCGACGGCGATCGCGGCGGCCGCGTGGTCCTGGGTGGAGAAGATGTTGCAGGAGCACCAGCGGACCTCGGCGCCGAGCGCCGTCAGGGTCTCGATCAGCACCGCGGTCTGCACCGTCATGTGCAGCGAGCCGGTGATCCGGGCGCCGGCCAGCGGCTGGGCGGCGGCGTACTCGGCGCGGATCGACATCAGGCCGGGCATCTCGTGCTCGGCCAGCTGGATCTCCTTGCGGCCGAACGGGGCCAGGGAGAGGTCGGCGACCTTGAAGTCGCCCGTGGTGTTCGCCATGGGGGTGGTGCTCCTCGCTGGGTGGATCCGGTGGAACGGCTGCGCCGGACGGCGGGGCGCCCGCGTGGGCGCACCGCTGTGCAGCACAATCCGTCGGAGGACCTCTCTCCCTCGACCCGTCCCCGGATCGACCGCCATCAGCAGCGACGTTTGGTACCGGTCACGAATCTACACCGAGGAGCCGATGGCGTTCGTACCCGACCGGAGCGCGGCGTGCCGCCGCACGCCACGCCCGGTCCGAGAAGGCGCGGTTCAGAGCGTGACGGTGGCGCGGAACAGCGTGCCCGCGCCGGAGAGCACGGTGTCGGTGCCGGTGGCGGGCAGGTAGGCGGAACCGCCGCGGCCCAGCTCCAGCTCCGCGCCGTCCGCACCGGTCAGCCGGACCGAGCCCTCGGTGCAGAGCAGGATCTGCGCCGCCCGGCCGTCCACCCGGCGCTGCTCGCCCGCGCCGAGCGCGAAGCGGGAGAGCCGGAACTCGTCGATCGGGACCGGGAACAGCTCCTCGCCGTCGGCGCCGGCCCGCGGACGCAGCACCCCGGGGTCGCCGGGCTGGAAGACCACGACCTTGAGCAGTTCGGGCACGTCCACGTGCTTGGGGGTCAGGCCGCAGCGCAGCACGTTGTCCGAGTTGGCCATGATCTCCACGCCGGTGCCGTGCAGGTAGGCGTGCGGCACGCCGGCGCCCAGGTACAGCGCCTCGCCGGGCTGCAGCCGGACCACGTTGAGCAGCAGTGCGGCCAGCACACCGGCGTCGCCGGGGAAGTGCCGGGCGGCGTAGGCGTAGCCGGACCACTCCAGGGCGCGCGGGGAGTCGGGCTGCTCGGCGAGCCGCTCGGCCAGCACCGCGGCCAGCTCGTCCACGGTGGCGGCGACCACCGCCGGGTCGGTGGAGAGCACGGTGGCCAGCGCCTCGCGCAGCGCCTGCTCGGCGGGCTTGGTGCGCAGCAGGTCGATCAGTGGGGCCAGACCGGGCAGGCCCAGCTCCTCCATCAGACCGGCCGTGGCCAGCGGGTCGCGGAAGCCGCAGAGGCCGTCGAACTCGTCGAGCGCGCAGATGAGTTCGGGCTTGTGGTTGGCGTCCTTGTAGTTGCGGTGGCCGGCCTCCACCGGCACCCCGGCGGCCTCCTCGGCGGCGAAGCCGGCCTGGGCCTGGGCCCGGGTCGGGTGCACCTGGAGCGAGAGCGGCAGCTCGGCGGCCAGCACCTTGAGCAGGAACGGCAGCTGCGGGCCGAACTTGGCGACCGACTCGGCGCCCAGCTCGGCGGCCGGGTCGGCGGCGATCAGCTCGGACAGCGCCGCCTGGCCGGCACCGCGGTCCACCCGGGAGGAGTCCCCTGGGTGCGCTCCCAACCAGAGTTCCGCCTGCGGCTCGCCGGTCGGCTGCTCGCCGAGCAGGGCCGGGATCGCGGTGGTCGAGCCCCAGGCATAGGGGCGGACGGTGTTGACGAGGCGGTCCATGGTGCGGCCCTGCTCCTAGTCTCGGCAGACATGTCGGATGTGTCTGCGACGACCCTAGCCGACCCCTGGTCAGTGGCCGGACGCGGCCGCCAGCCCCAGGTAGACGGCCGCGAAGTCGCCCAGCGAGACCAGTTCGGCCAGTGCCGCCAGGGGTTCGGTGCCGGTCGCGGCGAGCTCGGTCAGCCGCACCTCGTGGGCCTCGGCCAGCCGGCGGGCCCGGCGGACGGCGGGTCCGGCCGGCGCCTCCTCCTCGGGTGCGGCGGCGGCTCCCGGGGTGTGCCGCAGCAACAGCACCTGGAGGGCGAGCGGTTCGGGCTCCTCGACCCGGTCCCGGAAGAAGTCCTCCGGGTCGGCGCCGGCCCCGAGCTGCCCGCTGAACAGGCCGCGGTGCTCGGTCAGCGCCTGCGGCAGCTGCCCGCTGACGGCGGGTCGGCCGGCCCGGTCGGCGAGCATCCCGGCCAGCCGGCCGGCGGCCACCGCGGCCGTCTCGCCGTCGCCCCAGAGCACCGGGACGGTGCCGGCCAGCTGGGCGGCCAGGCCCTTGGCGGGGTTGCGGTAGGCGGCGGCGTCCGGCCGGTGGCGGACCGACAGCTCGTCCAGCAGGTCGGCCAGCCGCGGCAGTTCGTCCTCGGCCAGGCGGAGCAGGCCGATCCGCTCGGCCAGCGCCAGCAGCGGGGTGAGGAAGGCCCAGAACGCGCCGGGGTCCTCGGCGGGCAGGTCGGGCTCGGCGGCGGAGCCGGTCGGCTCCTCGACGGTGCTCGGCGCGTAGGGCAGCGGCAGCGCCCGGACCTGCAGGGCGGCCTCGGCCAGCGGACGGTCCTCGGGGGCGATCACCATGATCGAGCAGCCCCGGGCGTAGGCCTGCTCGGCCAGCCGGATCAGGCCCTCCTCGACGCCCTCGGCGCTGGCCAGCAGCACCAGGTCCAGCGGTCCGGCCCAGCCGGGCAGCTGCCAGCCGAGCCCGGCGGTGAACGGGTCGCTGGGCAGCGACTCCACCGGGGCCAGCGGGTGCACCAGCACGGCGCCGCCGGTCAGCGCACCGAGCGCCCGACCGGCCGTCAGCGCGCTGGCGTGCCCGGCGACCAGCAGGGCCCGGGGGCGTCCCTCGGGGTGCAGCCCGGCCAGGCCGGCCGACTCGGCCAGCCGCAGCGCGGTGCGGACCCGGGCGCCGGCGCCGGCCAGCGCCAGCAGGGCGTGGTCGCGGTCGGCGCGCTGGAGGGCGGCCGGATCGTCGAGCAGGCTGTCGTCGAGCATGCGGCTGGACCTCCGGGTCCGCTCGGGTGGCGCGCGGTCAGGAGGGGCGGCGGGCCTCGTCCACGAGCAGCACCGGGATGCCGTCGCGGATCTCGTAGCGCAGGCCGCAGTCGGTGCCGGTGCAGACCAGTTCGGGCGCCTCGGCGGTGCCGCCCTCGGAGAGCCGGGCGTGGCACTGCGGGCAGACCAGGATCTCCAGCAGGAAGGGTTCGATGGTCATGGCGTGCGGCTCCGTTGTCTCCGTCGGTCGGTCGGACGCGGCGCGCCCCGGCCGGTAGGCACTCACCCTACCGGCCGGGGCGCGCGGGGCCGGTGATCAGGCCCGGACGATCGCCAGCACAGCGTCGCGCAGCTCGGCCATCTTCGCCGGGTCCTTGGCCTCGACGTTCAGGCGCAGCAGCGGCTCGGTGTTGGAGGCGCGCAGGTTGAACCACCAGTCGGCGCCGGCCACGGTCAGGCCGTCCAGCTCGTCGACGGTGACGCCCTCCTGCTCGCCGTAGGCGGCCTTGACCTCGGCCGACTTGGCGGCCTGGTCGGCGACCTGGCTGTTGATCTCGCCGGAGGCGGCGTACCGGTCGTACTCGTGGGTGAGCGCGGAGAGCGTTTCGGACTGCCCGCCGAGCGCGGCCAGCACGTGCAGCGCGGCCAGCATGCCGGTGTCCGCGCGCCAGAAGTCGCGGAAGTAGTAGTGCGCGGAGTGCTCGCCGCCGAAGACGGCGTCGGTCTCGGCCATCCGCTGCTTGATGAAGGAGTGGCCGACCCGGGTGCGCACGGCCTTGCCGCCGTGCTCGGCGACCACCTCGGGGACGGTCCAGGAGGTGATCAGGTTGTGGATGATGGTCGGCTCCTGCTCGCCGGCCGCCTTGGCGCGGGCCAGCTCGCGGACCGCGACCAGGGCGGTGATCGCGGACGGGGAGACCGGCTCGCCGCGCTCGTCGATCACGAAGCAGCGGTCGGCGTCGCCGTCGAAGGCCAGGCCGAGGTCGGCGCCGACCTCCTTGACCTTGGCCTGGAGGTCGACCAGGTTCTTCGGGTCGAGCGGGTTGGCCTCGTGGTTGGGGAAGGTGCCGTCGAGCTCGAAGTACATCGGCACGACGTCCAGCGGCAGGCCGGCGAAGACGGTCGGCACGGTGTGGCCGCCCATGCCGTTGCCCGCGTCCACGGCGACCTTCAGCGGGCGGATCGAGGTGAGGTCGACCAGGCCGCGCAGGTGGTCGGCGTAGCCCTGCAGGGTGTCCTGCTGGGTCAGGGTGCCGGTCTTGACGCCCTCGACCCCGGGGATCGAAACGGCATCGTCCTCGCCGATCCAGCTCTGCACCAGGTCGCGGATGTCGGCCAGGCCGGTGTCCTCGCCGACCGGGGCGGCGCCCGCGCGGCACATCTTGATGCCGTTGTACTGCGCCGGGTTGTGGCTGGCGGTGAACATCGCGCCGGGCAGGTCGAGCTTGCCGCTGGCGTAGTAGAGCTGGTCGGTCGAGCAGAGGCCGATCTCGGTGACGTCGGCGCCGCGGGCGGCGGCGCCCTCGGCGAAGGCCCGGGACAGGCTGGGCGAGGACGGCCGCATGTCATGGCCGACCACGATCGCCGTTGCACCGGTGACCTGCACGAATGCGGCGCCGAAGGCACGGGAGAGGTTCTCGTCCCACTGGTCCGGGACCACGCCTCGGACGTCGTACGCCTTCACGAGCTGCTTGAGGTCGCGCACTGCGGCTCCACCTTGTGTGTGTCGATTCGGGCCGGCCGGCCCCGTGGTCACGATATGTCGGCTCGGCTGCGGGCGGTCCCTGAGGGTGCAGCCCCGAGGGGCAGCAGCGTACCCGGTGCGGGTGACCGGTTCGGAACGCCGCGGGTTCACCGGGACGGACGGTTCGTCAGTCGACCTACGAGGTCAGCGCGGGTCTCAGTTCTCCGGCGAGCGGAGCACCCGGAGGTGTCCGCGGCGGCCGGCCTCGGCCGGGTCGCCCTCGGGGCCGCGCACCGGGCGGGGTCCGCGCTCCTGCGGCCGGGCCGCCTCGCGCACGGCGTTCGCCAGCGCCTCCAGGTCGTCGCTGCTGCGGCGCATCGGGCCGCCCTCGGTGGCGAGCCTGACGACCTCCCAGCCGCGCGGGGCGGTCAGCCGCTCGGCGTGCTCGGCGCACAGGTCGTAGCAGTGCGGCTCGGCGTAGGTGGCGAGCGGGCCCAGCACCGCCGTGGAGTCGGCGTACACGTACGTCAGGGTCGCCACGGCCGGTCGGCCGCACGCGGTCCGCGAACAACGACGTACAGGGCTCACGAGGGTGGACGGTACCGCACCTTCGGCCGACTGGCTAAGACCGGCCGGTCGGAGATGGTTCGTGTCGCGTGGGAGCGCGGCCGGATCGGTGTGCGTCTGGTCCACTTCCTGGCCTCCAAGGACTACGCTCGTCATTGATATGGACAGCTCCGCACCGCAACCCCCCGCCGCCCCGCAGCCCGATCCGGGCCCGCCGCGCCCCAGGCGCCGCGACCGCCACGGGCGGGGTCTGCGCGGCCCGCTGGCGCCGCCGCAGGTCCCGATCTCGCTGACCCGCTCCGAGCTGTTCGAGGACTACATCCGCGAGTCGGTGGAGCGGCTGGAGCGTCGCTGGCCGCAGCTGATCGAGGTGGAGTTCGAGGTCGCCGACGTTCCGGACGAGCCGGTCGAGGGCGCCCCGGTGCCGGAGGGCGTGCCGCTGGGGCGGGTGCTCTCCGCCCAGCCGGGCCGCAAGAGCCGGATCACCGTCTACCGGCGGCCGGTGGAGATCCGGGCCAAGTCCCGGGAGGACCGGGCCGCGCTGGTGCACGAGATCCTGATCGAGCAGGTCGCCGAGCTGCTCGGGCTCTCGCCGGACGCCATCGATCCCCGCTACGACGAGGACTGACGGCGTCCGGCGGTCCGGCCGCTCAGTGCACCAGGACGCCCGGGTCCTGCTGGGCCTGCGGGACCTGCACGTAACTGTGGTCGTCCGTGAGCTCCTGGACGGTGAACATCGGGACGTTGTTGGTGTTCACCGCGAGCACCCGGGCCGCGATCACGCCGGAGCCCGAGGTGGTCTCCACGGTCACCGCGAAGCTCCCGTTGCCGCCGCTCGGCTCGGGCACCGCCAGGCCGACCGTGGAGCCGGCCGACAACTGCACGTCCTTCGTGGCCGGGCTGCCGCCGCCGGTGCCGGCCGAGGCCGTCACCCGCACGGCGGCGGCGTCACCCGTGGCGGTGAGGAGCAGGGTGGACGAGCCGCCGGCCCGGTTGTCCGCGACGGTGGCCCGCTTGCCGATCGGGGCGGTGCCGGTCACCCAGGCGGCGTCGCTCTTGCCGTTGGCGGTGCGGTCCACCCGGACCGAGGCGATCACCGCGGTCTGGTGGGCCGGGTCGCTGGGGGTGAGCCGGATCGCCGAGACCTGCTGGCGGTTGATCTGGTCCAGGTTGACCGCGGAGACCATGCCGGCCTTGACGTGGATGGTCTCGTGGCCGGCCGGGGTGAACCAGCCGTTCGGGCCGGAGAGCTGGATCTTCAGGTCGGCGTCGTCGTCACCGCCGGGGGCGGCGACGATCAGCCGGGCCTGCGAGAGGTCGGCGGGCAGGCCGGGCAGCAGCACCGAGGGGGCCGGGTCCACCGAGGCGGGCACCCAGTCGGCGCCGGCCGAGCCATCGGCCGCGTGCAGGTAGGCGCCGACCCGGCCGCTGCGCACCACCACCTCCACGGCCAGGTCGTTGACCTGGTGGTTCGTCAGGGTGGTGAGCAGGACGCCGATCGAGGTGCCGGGGTCGACCTTGATGCCGGTGCCCGCGTCGCCGGTGTCGATCGCGCCCTGGTCGCCGTAGAGGTGGATGTCCACCACCGCGGCGGCGGCCTGGTCGTCGGTCAGCGAGACGTAGTCCTTGCGGTCGCCCGCGGTGCTGCCGCCGGCGAACCAGAAGTGGGTGCCGGCCGGGCGGCAGGTGACCCCGGAGATGCCCAGGCCGCGCGGGTCGGTGACGGTGGTGGTCTGGGTGACGGTGAAGCCGGGGGCCAGCGCGCCGGTCGCCACCGCCGAGGTGCCGTTGGTGGTGTCGCCGTTCAGCGCCGGGGCGCTGACCGGCACGCCGGGCTTGGCCAGCGTGATCTTGGCGTCGTTGGCCTGGCCGGCGGCGGGGCTGCCGCTGGGCGCCGGACCGGCCGGCGCGGCGGAGGCGGCCGGGGCCGGGGCCGCGGCCGGCGGGGCGATGTCGCGCACCGTGCCGGTGCCGCCGGTGGCGCCGGAGGCGTCGCCCGGGGTGACGGCGGTGATCTGGGTGGTGCCGGTCAGGCCCTGCATCGGCTGCGGGCAGACCGCGGTGCTCCGCTCGACCTGGGCACTGACCGGCGCGCCGGTCGGGCGGGCGCTGGGCGCGGCCGGCGGGCGCAGCTCGGCCACGCCGAGCACGGCGGCCAGCACGGCGGCGCAGGCGAGCAGCGAGCGGCCGGTGCGGCCGACGCCGCGGGCCGGGGCGTCGCCGTCGGGCTCCTCGCCGGAGCCGCCGGGGCGGGGGAGGGCGGGCAGCTTCATCGCGGGTCGGCTCCGTCCTGGTGCGGGTGACCGCCGTAGGCGGGGTCGTCGGGGTGCTGCTGGCCGGGCAGCCAGGGCTGCTGCTGGGCGTACGGGTCGCCCTGGTAGCCCTGCTCGGGGTAGCCGCCCTGCTCGGGATAGCCCTGGTAGCCGTACTCGCCCTGGTAGGGCTGCTGCTGGGCGTACGGGTCGCCCTGGTAGCCCTGCTCGGGGTAGCCGTCGCCGGTGTACTGCGGGGTGTAGGCCTGGTAGGGCTGCTGGGCCGCGTACGGGTCGTAGCCGTAGGGGTCGGCCTGCTGGTAGTCCTCGGCCTGGTAGGCCTGGCCCGGGTACGGGTCCTGGTGGACGGAGGTGGGCTCCAGCACGGCGGCGGGCTCGTCCACGGCCTGGGCCGGGATGGCCGGCGCGGCGCGGTAGACGCCCTCGTCGGTCTCCTCCTCCGCCTCGCCGCGCTCGGCCATCCGGCGGGCCCGGCGGCTGCCGGGGACGGGCGGGGCCTGCAGCTGGGCGGCCAGCGCGGCGGCGGCGAGCACCTCCTCGGGCAGGTCGTCGTCCTTGGTGGAGCGGCGGCCGGGCAGCGCCATGATCAGCACCACCAGGCCGAGCAGCAGCTGCAGTCCGGTCCAGCCGGTGTGCAGCAGCGGGGTGGATCGGGTGACGGCCAGGGTGCCGCCGCCGGCCGGAAGCTGGAAGCCCTGGGCCCAGCCGTCCACGGTGACCGGCTGCAGCGCGCTGCCGTCGAGGGTGGCGTGCCAGCCGGGGTCGGCCTGCTCGGCCAGCCGCAGCACCCGGCCGGCCGGGCCGGCCGGGATGCCGGTGTGCACGGCCTGCGCGGCGGAGGGCACGGCGATCGGGGCGGCGCCCTGGGCGGTGATCAGCACCCGGCTGGCCGGGGTGCCGCTGACCTGCCAGATCGAGGTGCCGCCGTCGCCGCCCTGGTCGACCAGGCCCGGGGTGGTGTCCAGCACGTCGCGGACCTTGCGGGCCAGCGGGTCGCGGACCAGCACGTAGGCCACGCCGTAGTCGGCCAGCGCGGTGGCCTGGTCGGCGCCGGAGCCGGCCAGCAGCGAGCCGACCAGCTTGTTCAGCCCGTCGGCGGTGGTGCCGCCGGGGTCGACCGTGCCCTCGGTCTGGCCCAGCGTCAGTCCGGCGCCGCGGACCACCGTGTAGCGGACTCCCTCGGCCGAGGCGTCGCCGGTGATCACCAGGGCGCGGGAGCGGTCGGGGGTGACCGACTCGACGGCGATGAAGGCCGGCAGCTGGCCGGCCGAGCTGCGGTGCAGCGGGCCGTCGGCGCCGGAGAGCGCCCACCAGGCGCCGGTGCCGACCGGGGCCAGCACGGCGGCGGCGACCACCAGGGCGGCCACCGGCTGGCGCCAGCCGAAGGCGATGCCGGCGACCCGGGCGTTGGCCCCGTCGGCGCCGATCGCGGCGGCGGCCAGCAGGGCGACGCCGGTCAGCAGGGTGGCCGGGCCGGACCAGGCGGCCACCGGCAGCCCGCCGGAGGCGGGGGTGACGCTGGTGCCGGCCACCGCCACGGTGAAGACCAGGCCGGCCCCGGCGGCGGCCCAGGCGGCCAGCACGGCGCGGCGCCGGTCGGCCCGCAGCAGCGCGGCCAGGGCGGCCAGCACCACGCCGGCCGAGAGCCAGATCGGCGGCACGCCCGCGCCACCGGGGTTGAGCAGCACCAGGCCGAGCGGGCCGGCCCGGTGACCGTTGAAGCCGGGCAGCCCGGCCTCCAGCAGCAGCCGGGCCGGGTGCGTGAGCAGCTGCAGCGACCAGGGGGCGAGCACCACGATCGGCAGCAGCAGCATCGCCGCGACCCGGGGGCCGAGCCCCTTCAGCGCGGCCGGCCCGGCGCCGTAGGCGCCGCCGCGCAGCACCGCGGCGACCAGCGCGGCCAGCGTCAGCGGCACCGCGACGGCCCAGGTGAGCGGCACGAAGGCGGTGCAGGCGGTGAGCAGGGTGACGGTCATCCAGGTGGAGCGCCAGCCGGGCCGGGCGCCGCGGGCGGCGGTCTCCCGGCGGATGCCGAGCCCGGCGGCGATGGCGGCGGCCCGGCCGAGCGGCGGCAGCAGCACCACCAGCACGGCGGTGCCGATCCGGCCCTGGGCGATGGCGCCGGTGGCGGCGGGCAGCAGCGCGTAGCTGGCGCTGGCCCAGGCGCGGACCAGCTTGGAGCCGATCAGCGGGCGGGAGACCAGGTAGGCGCTGACCGCGGCCAGCGGCACCGAGAGCACGAAGACCAGGGTGACGGCCAGGTCGGCGTGGTCGAAGAGCAGCCAGGAGAGCGCCGCGAGCACCGCCAGGTAGGGCGGTGCGGTGGCGGTGGAGCCGGTGCCGACGGCGTGCCAGCTGCCCGCGTACATGTCCCACAGGCCTGACGCGCCGTCATCGGTGGGCAGCAGGGCGCCGCCGAGCAGGGTGCCGCTGCCGAGCAGGTTGCGCCCGGCGGCCAGGGTGAGCAGCAGCAGGGCGGCGAAGAGCACCGGGGCGGGGCGCCGGGCGAGCTTCTTGAGCAGCGCGAACTGCTCGACCTCCAGCACCTCCTGGTCCTCGTCGCCGCCGGTGGCCTCGCCGCCGCCGTGCCGGCCGATGGTGGTGTCGTCGCTGCCGCCGATGCCGAGCGAGGCGATCGCGCCCTCGACGGCGAGCCGGGCGGTGGCGCCGGGCGGCGGGAAGAGGCTGCGGTCGTCCAGCGCGTCGAAGGAGCGGGTGCGGGCCCGGCGGGTGCGGGCGAGCAGCAGCCGGGGCAGCCGGACCAGTTCGTGGCCGAGGCCGGCGATCTCGTCGTAGGCCTGCCGGGGGTCCTTGCCGACCAGGTTGGCCAGCACCCGCAGCAGGGTGCCGAGCACCAGCCGGAGCAGGACGTAGGGGAAGACCAGCCGGCGGGAGTTGGCCAGCAGGGTGTAGACGGCGCCGGCCTTGTCCACCCGGTGCGGGTGGTCGGCGGCGCAGTCGATGGCGCGGCGCTCGCGGCTGGCCGCCTCGGCGTGCCGCAGCACCGCGTCGGGGGCGATCACCACCCGGTGGCCGGCCGCGTTGACCCGCCAGCAGAAATCGGTGTCGTCGCGCATCAGCGGCAGCGCCCGGTCGAAGCCGCCGAGCTGCTCGAAGACGTCGCGGCGGACCAGCATGCCCGCGGTGGAGACGGCCAGCACCGGGCGGACCTGGTCGTGCTGGCCCTGGTCCTGCTCGCGGCGGTCCAGGCCGGTCCAGCGGCGGCCGGAGCGGGCGATGGTGACGCCGACCTCCAGCAGCTGGCGCCGGTCGTACCAGCTGCGCAGCTTGGGGCCGACCACGGCGGCGGAGGGGGTGGAGTCGGCGACCTGGAGCAGCCGGCGCAGCGCGTCGGTCTGCGGCTCGCAGTCGTCGTGCAGCAGCCAGAGCCACTCGACCGGCTGGGTCTCCCGGGGGCCGCCGCTGCGCAGGTCGTCCTCGTCGGCGAGCGGGTCGCCGAAGTCGTCCCAGCCGCCGGTGACCGGGTCGTAGCCGGAGGGGTCGAGGCTGTAGGGCAGGTCTTCGGGGCGCAGCGGCGGGCTGTTGAAGACGGCCTCGGCGACGGCGGTGCCGAAGCCGGCCCGGCGGCCGAGCACGATGGGGCCGGACTCGGGCAGCCAGTCGCCCAGGGTGTCGCGCAGGAGCTGGGGGGAGGCGTCGGTGCTGCCGGTGTCCACCGCGAGGATGCGCTGGACCTGGCGGTCCTGCCCGAGCAGGCCGGCCAGCGCCTGGGGCAGCCAGCGGGCGCCGTCGTGGCTGACGACGACGGCGGTCACCAGGTGCCGCGGGTAGGCGGGCGGCCGGTGGGACCCGCCGGGCAGCGGGCCGGACGACGGCTGGTCTGGGTAGCCGTGCTGGTGGCTGTAGGCAGTCATCGAGTGCGCAGGCCCCGGTTCCGAGTGGACGGCAGGTGGCGCACCACACTAACGGCTTCCGCCTCGGGCGTTGCCCACCGGTGGGGGGCCTGGGGTCCGGTGCGGGGCCGGGGTGCGGCGAAATGCAAAAGCGCCCCGCCATTGTGGCGAGGCGCCGGACAACTCCGGTGGATGCTAGGGGAGAGGGCCGCACAGATTCCGCACAGGGAAATTCCGGTGACCGGTCGCCAGGTCAGACGGCGCTCTTCTTGAGCCGTCGGCGCTCGCGTTCCGACAGTCCGCCCCAGATGCCGAATCGCTCGTCGTTGGCGAGGGCGTACTCGAGGCATTCGGAGCGCACCTCGCAGGCCAGGCAGACCTTCTTCGCCTCGCGAGTGGAGCCGCCCTTCTCCGGGAAGAAGGACTCCGGGTCGGTCTGCGCGCACAGCGCGCGCTCCTGCCAGCCGAGCTCCTCTTCCTCTTCGATGCCCTCACCGATCAACAGCTCAAAGAGCTCGCTCATTGGCGCGCCTCCTCTGCCCCTCTTGGCGTCCCCGTGCGGGTGGCCGCCGGCTGGCTCAGCCGGACGACACGACTGAAATTACATGTGCGTCACTCTGGCTCAGTCAAGCCGAGCTCTGGTATTGGCCCGTGAATTCACTCCCCGGAACCAAGCCACTACAAATAGTCTACATATCCGGACAGAACGGACTTTCCGCAGCTCGCAGCGGATGCGGTGGGTCCGAACCGGGTCCGGCACCCACTCCCGTGGACGCCCGGGCGACCCGCTCCGGTTGCCCGGGGCGTCGCAGCAGGCGAGAGTGCGCGCGGCGGTGGTGCGGTGCGACCGGCGGGCGGCCGCCACCAGACCGGACTGACGCGGGATCAATCCGGCCAAGGGCCTGACTTCCCGGCTTTTGGCACATCGAAACATCGAGCAGGATTTATCGCCCGATCCGGTGCTTCACCCGGAATATCCCTCTGATGGCGGTAGGACGCGACTTGACACGAACCCCGCCTACCCTGTCTCCTGTCATGCATGTCAGAGTCCATCGCCCAGCGGAGCCGCCACGCGGCCGTCCGCCGTGCCGCGAGCACTCTGTGTTGTCGTCGCCGCCCCTGTTGTCGATAGGCGCGTCGGCCGTTCCCCCTCCTCCCGGGACGTTCCCGGTCTCGGCGCGCCCGTCCAAGGACAAGGACCACGAGGCCGCCCGCGCAGCTGACTCCACCCGCCCCCGCGGACGCCGGCCCACCACCGACGACCAGTCCGCGAGGTTCCCGCTCCCATGCGCACCCGTCTCCGCCCCCGCAAGCGCAACCGCGACCGCAACAAGCTCGCCCGCCGCGCCGCCGCCCTGCAGCCCGCCCGCGGCTGGGCCGACGGGCTGAGCGACGTCAGCATCGCCGGCGACCCGCTGGCCTTCCCGCACCTGGCCCGCACCGACCTGCCCGGCCACCCGACCACGGTGGCCGGCTACGCCCGGCTGGTCCGGGAGATCGCCGCCGACCGGGACCGCTGGGCCCCGCTGGTCCGCTACGACGCGCTGACCCGCTGGTACGCCCGGCTGGAGACCGGCCCGGGCTACGAGGTCTGGCTGCTCAGCTGGCTGCCCGGCCAGAGCAGCGGCCTGCACGACCACGGCGCCTCCTCCGGCGTGCTGACGGTGGTTCAGGGCGAGCTGGTCGAACGCTCGAGCGGCAACGGCGGGCACGGCACCCGCACCCTCGCTCCGGGCAGCCGCCGGGTCTTCTCCGCGGGCTACCTGCACGAGGTGGTCAACGCCTCGCTGGAGCCCGCCGTCAGCATCCACCTCTACTCCCCCGGCCTCACCGAGATGAACCAGCACCGGGAGCCGGCCCGCGAGTTGGCCCCCGAGCCGTCGTAGCGGCGTCACCGGCGCCCGCCGGGGCTGGCAGGATGGCCGCATGCGTATCGTGGCACTGGCAGGCGGGATCGGCGGCGCGCGGTTCCTGCGCGGCCTCAAGGACGTGGTGTCGCCCGGCGACGAGATCACCGTGGTCGGCAACACCGGGGACGACATCCACCTCTTCGGGCTGAAGGTCTGCCCGGACCTGGACACCGTGATGTACACCCTCGGCGGCGGCATCCACGAGGAACAGGGCTGGGGCCGGGCCGGGGAGAGCTTCGCGGTCAAGGAGGAGCTGGCCGCCTACGGCGTCGGCCCGTCCTGGTTCGGGCTCGGCGACAAGGACTTCGCCACCCACATCGTGCGCACCCAGATGCTCGGCGCGGGCTACCCGCTGAGCGCCGTCACCGAGGCGCTCTGCGACCGCTGGCAGCCCGGGGTGCGGCTGCTGCCGATGAGCGACGACCGGGTGGAGACCCACGTCCGGATCACCGACGCTGAAGGCACCCGGGCGGTGCACTTCCAGGAGTACTGGGTCAAGCTGCACGCCGCGGTGGACGCCGAGGCGATCATCCCGGTCGGCGCGGACACCGCGAAGCCGGCGCCCGGCGTGCTGGAGGCCATCGCCGCCGCCGACGTGATCCTCTTCCCGCCGTCCAACCCGGTGGTCTCGATCGGCACCATCCTGGCCGTGCCGGGCATCCGGGCCGCGGTGGCCGCCGCGCCGGCGCCGGTGGTCGGGCTCTCCCCGATCGTCGGCGGCGCTCCGGTGCGCGGGATGGCCGACAAGGTGCTGGCCGCGGTCGGGGTGGAGGCCTCGGCCGCCGCGGTGGCGCTGCACTACGGCGCCGACCTGATCGACGGCTGGCTGGTGGACGAGGCGGACGCGGACGCGGTCGAGCCGGTGGCCGCCGCCGGGATCGCCTGCCGCGCGGTGCCGCTGCTGATGTCCGACCCGGCCGCCACCGCCGCGATGGCCCGGGCCGCGCTGGAGCTCGCCCAGCAGGTGCGCCGGTGACCGCCGCGCTGGAGGTGCTGCCGGTCCCCGGCCTGCCGGAGATCGAGGCCGGCGCCGACCTGGGCGCGCTGATCGCCAAGGCCGTCGACCTGCTCCCCGGCGACGTGCTGGTGGTCACCTCGAAGATCGTCAGCAAGGCCGAGGGCCGGCTGCTGCGCACCGAGGACAAGGACGCGGTGGTCGCCGCCGAGACGGTCCGGGTGGTGGCCCGGCGCGGGAAGACCCGGATCGTGCAGAACCGGCAGGGCCTGGTGATGGCCGCCGCCGGGGTGGACGCCTCCAACACCGCGCCCGGCACCCTGCTGCTGCTGCCGCTGGACCCGGACGCCTCGGCCCGGGCGATCCGGGCCCGGGTGCGGGAGCTGACCGGGCGCCAGGTCGGGGTGCTGATCACCGACACCTTCGGCCGGCCCTGGCGCAACGGCCTGACCGACGTGGCGATCGGCGCGGCCGGGGTGGCCGTGCTGGAGGACCACCGCGGGCGGGTGGACAGCCACGGCAACGAGCTGGCGCTGACCGTCACCGCCACCGCCGACGAACTCGCCGCCGCCGCCGACCTGGTGAAGGGCAAGGCCAGCGGCATCCCGGTCGCCGTGGTGCGCGGGCTCCCCGGCGCGGTCACCGAGGAGGACGGCGACGGCATCCGGCGGCTGATCCGCCCGGTCGAGGACGACATGTTCCGGCTCGGCACCTCGGAGGCGCTGCGGGCCGCCGTCACGCTGCGCCGCACCGTGCGGGAGTTCAGCGACCAGCCGGTGCACGGCCCGGCGGTGCGCCGCGCGGTGGCCGCCGCGGTCACCGCGCCCGCCCCGCACCACACCACGCCCTGGCGGTTCGTGCTGCTGGAGACGGCGGAGGCCAGGACCCGGCTGCTGGACGCGATGCTCGGGGCCTGGCGGCGCGACCTGCGCGACCTGGACGGCTGGGACGAGGCCCGGATCGCCCGCCGCACCGCCCGCGGCGACGTGCTGCGCCGGGCGCCCTACCTGGTGGTGCCCTGCCTGGTGACGGAGGGCGCGCACGCCTACCCCGACGCCCGCCGGGCCGCCGCCGAGCGGGAGATGTTCACCGTCTCGGTCGGCGCGGCCGTGCAGAACCTGATGGTGGCGCTGACCGGCGAGGGCTACGGCACCGCCTGGGTCTCCTCCACCATGTTCTGCCGCGAGGTGGTCCGGGAGGCGCTGGAGCTGCCCGCCGACTGGGATCCGATGGGCGCCGTGGCGGTGGGCCGTCCGGTCGAGCCGCCGGCCGACCGGCCCGAGCGGGACCCCGAACCCTTCGTACTGACCCGCTGACCCGCTGATCCGCCGACCTGCCGACCTGCCGACCTGCCGACCTGCCGACCTGCCGACCACGAGACGGGCGGCCGCCCCCCGGCGGCCGCCCGCTGTCCCGTCAAACTGACTAAGTAGCAGTCGTACTGACTAAGTGTCAGCTGGTCTGACTAAGTCGCCGGACACGTGACCAAGTCGGACGGCCGTGCTTCACCGCCCCTGAACCCGCACGTGAGACTCGTGGCACCGAAGGGGTGAGTCCGGTTCCCGCTGGTCCGGGACCGGACCGCCTCTCATCCGCCACGGGAGGCATTCGGTGAACACAGCAACGACCTGGCCGTCGCGCGTGGACTCGCCATCCGATCCGTCCGGTGTCATCGGCGACTTCGTGCGGTCGCTGCCCGCCGTCCAACAGCCCGACTGGTCCGAGGCCGGCCAGCTCGCCCACGTCACCGACGAGCTCTCGCACATGCCGGCCCTGGTGACCTGGGACGAGGTGCGCACCCTGCGCAGCCTGCTGGCCGAGGTCGCGGCCGGCAAGGTCCAGGTGATCCAGTCCGGCGACTGCGCCGAGGACCCGGCCGAGTGCTGCCTCGGCTACGTCGCCCGCAAGGCCGCTCTGCTGGACGTGCTGGCGGGCGTGATGAAGATCAACTCACTGCGCCCGGTGATCCGGGTCGGCCGGATCGCCGGGCAGTTCGGCAAACCCAGGTCCAAACCGACCGAGCTGGTGGACGGCCGGGAACTGCCGGTCTTCCGCGGCCACATGGTGAACAGCCCCGAGCCCGACCCGGAGCTGCGGATCCCGCTGCCGGAGCGGCTGCTGGTCGGCTACCGGGCGGCCCGCACGGCCGTGGACATCCTGCGCCACCGGACGGTGGTCGGCGCGCCGATCGCCGAGGCGCCGATCTGGACCAGCCACGAGGCCCTGCTGCTCGACTACGAGCTGCCGCTGCTGCGCCGGCTGCCGGACGGCGCCGGCGTGCTGCTCTCCTCCACCCACTGGCCCTGGATCGGCGACCGGACCCGCCAGCTGGACGGCGCGCACGTGGCGCTGCTGGCCTCCGTCGCCAACCCGGTGGCCAGCAAGGTCGGCCCCGGCATGGCGGTGGAGGAGCTGCTGGCGCTCTGCGCCCGGCTCGACCCGCACCGCGAGCCCGGCCGGCTCACCCTGATCTCCCGGATGGGCGCCGACCGGGTGGCCGGGGCGCTGCCGCCGCTGGTCGCCGCCGTGCGCGAGGCCGGGCACCCGGTCAGCTGGCTCTGCGACCCGATGCACGGCAACACCGTCACCGCCCCCAGCGGCCTGAAGACCCGGCTGGTGGACACCGTGATCCGCGAGGTGGAGCGGTTCCAGGACGCGGTGGACCGGGCCGGCGGGGTGGCCGGCGGGCTGCATCTGGAGACCACCCCGGACGACGTCACCGAGTGCGCGGCGCACGCCGGCCGGGTGGACGAGGTGCCGGGGAAGTACACCAGCTTCTGCGATCCGCGGCTCAACCCGGAGCAGGCCATCGCCGTCGCCTCCGCGTGGCGCTCCTGATGGCCGCCGGGCAGGAGGGGCAGGTCGCGCTGGTGACCGGCGCGGCCGGCGGCATCGGCGCCGCCGTGGTCCGCACCCTGGCCGGCCAGGGGCTGACCGTGGCCGCGCTGGACCGCGACGAGGCGGCGCTGAAGGCGCTGGCCGCCGGGACCGCCGGGACGGACGTCCACCCGTTCCCGGTCGACATCCGCTCCGGCGCCGAAGTGGCGGCGGTGGTGGCCGCCGTCGAGGAGCGGCTGGGCCCGATCGGCCGGCTGGTCAACGCGGCCGGCGTGCTGCGGCTCGGCCGGGCCTGGGAGCTGTCCGACGAGGACTGGGAGACCGTCATCGCGATCAACGTGACCGGCACCTTCCGGGTCACCCGCGAGGTGGTCCGGCGGATGGTCGGGCGGCGCTGCGGAGCGGTCGTCACCATCGGCTCCAACGCCGGCGACACCGCCCGCACCGAGATGGCCGGCTACGGCGCCTCCAAGGCGGCGGTGGCGATGTTCACCAAGGTGCTCGGCCTGGAGGCGGCGGAGTACGGCATCCGCTGCAACGTGGTGGCGCCCGGCTCCACCGCCACCCCGATGCTCACCGCGCTCTGGCAGGAGGGCCAGGGGCCGCAGAGCTCGATCGACGGCACCCCCGGCGCCTACCGGGTCGGCATCCCGCTGCGGAAGCTCGCCGAGCCGCAGGACATCGCCGAGGCCGTCGCCTTCCTGCTCTCCGACCGGGCCGGCCACATCACCCTGCAGACCCTGACGGTCGACGGCGGAGCCACGCTCGGCGCCTGACCCCACCGGCCCCCGGCCCAGCACGGCCGCCGGCCGCCCTGTTCCGACCCCCGAATGAGGACATGATGGCGGGAATACCGGAGACCATCAGCTATCCCATGCCCGGCACGGCCCAGCTGCCCGGCAACACGGCCGGCTGGACGGCCGACCCGGACCGCGCCGTGCTGCTGGTGCACGACATGCAGCGGTACTTCCTGCGGCCGCTGCCGCGGGACCTCTCGCCGGGCCGCGAACTCGTGGCCAACTCCGCGCTGCTGCGCGAGCGGTGCGCCCGGCTCGGCATCCCGGTGGCCTACACCGCGCAGCCGGGCGGGATGACCGCCGAGCAGCGCGGACTGCTCAAGGACTTCTGGGGACCGGGGATGACGGTGGCTCAGGAGGACCGCCGGGTGGTCGACCCGCTGGCGCCCGCCGGACCGGACTGGCTGCTCACCAAGTGGCGCTACAGCGCCTTCCACCGCACCGACCTGCTGGAGCGGATGCGCGCGGCCGGGCGGGACCAGCTGATCCTCTGCGGGGTCTACGCCCACGTGGGCGTGCTGATGACGGCCGTCGAGGCGTTCACCCAGGACATCCAGGCCTTCCTGGTGGCCGACGCGGTCGCCGACTTCTCGCTGGAGTACCACCGGCTCGCGCTGGCCTACGCCGCCGAGCGCTGCGCCGTGGTGCTCGGCACCGCCGAGCTGCTGGACCGGCTACCGGCCGGCCGGCTGGACCGGAGCGCGGCCCGATGAGCCCCGCCACCGCCGCCGGGCGGCGCATCCTGGACCGGGTGCTGGCCGGCCCGCCGACCCCGTTCGCCCTCCTGCACCGCCCCGAATCCACCGATGCCCCGGGCGAGTTGGACCTGCTGCTGGGCACCGTGAGCGCCGTCGGCTCGCTGACCGCACTGCCGCTGGCGGCGCAGGCCGGGCCGGGCCACGAGGTGCTGGTGCTGCTGCCCTACCGGCAGATCGCCGAGCGCGGCTTCGACGCCCCGGACGACGGCGCCCCGCTGCTCGCGATGGCCGTCCGGGAGCAGGGCACCCTGCCGGTGGAGGAGGTGCTGGCCCGGATCCCGGACCGGCCGGCCGAGCTGGCCGGCGCCGGCTTCGACGTGGACGACGAGGCCTACGCGGCCACCGTGCGCCAGGTGATCGAGCAGGAGATCGGCCGGGGCGAGGGCGCCAACTTCGTGATCAAGCGGTCCTTCACCGCCGAGATCACCGACTACTCCCCCGCGCACGCGCTGGCCTTCTTCCGCCGCCTGGTCGAGCGGGAGCAGGGCGCGCACTGGACCTTCATCATCCACACCGGCGAGCGCACCTTCGTCGGCGCCAGCCCCGAGCGGCACATCAGCCTGCACGGCGGCACGGCGGTGATGAACCCGATCAGCGGCACCTACCGCTACCCGGCCTCCGGCCCCACCCTCACCGGGGTGATGGACTTCCTGGCCGACCGCAAGGAGACCGACGAGCTCTTCATGGTGGTCGACGAGGAGCTGAAGATGATGGCCCGGATCTGCGACTCCGGCGCCCGGGTGGTCGGCCCGCAGCTCAAGGAGATGGCCCGGCTCGCCCACACCGAGTACTTCATCGAGGGCCGCAGCACCCGGGACGTGCGGGAGATCCTGCGCGAGACGCTCTTCGCGCCCACCGTCACCGGCAGTCCGCTGGAGAGCGCCTGCCGGGTGATCAACCGGTACGAGCCACAGGGCCGGGGCTACTACAGCGGCCTGGCCGCGCTGATCGGCCGGGACGCGGCCGGCGAGCGCGCGCTGGACTCGGCGATCCTGATCCGCACCGCCGACATCGACACCGCGGGCCGGGTCCGGATCGGGGTCGGCGCGACCCTGGTGCGCCACTCCGACCCGGACTCCGAGGTGGCCGAGACCCGGGCCAAGGCGGCCGGGCTGCTCGCCGCGCTCAGCGGCGGCCAGGGCCCGCGCGGCTTCGCCGGCCACCCCGAGGTGCGGCGGGCGCTGGCCGGGCGCAACGGCCGGCTGGCGCCGTTCTGGCTGCGCGGCGAGGACGGGGCGGACGGCGAAGCCGCGCCCGAGCTGGCCGGGCGGCGGGTGCTGGTGGTCGACGCCGAGGACACCTTCACCTCGATGATCGACCTGCAACTGCGCTCGCTGGGGCTGGACGTGACGGTGCGCCGGTTCGACCAGCCGTACCGGGTCGAGGAGTTCGACCTGGTGGTGATGGGGCCGGGCCCCGGCGACCCGCGGGTGGCCGGGCAGCCGAAGATCGCCCACCTGCGGGCCGCCGTCGCCCGGCTGCTGGCCGAGCGGCGCCCGTTCCTCGCGGTCTGCCTGAGCCACCAGGTGCTGAGCACCCTGCTCGGCCTCGAGCTGGTCCGCCGGGAGGTGCCCAACCAGGGCGCCCAGCGCCGGATCGACCTGTTCGGCACCCCGGCCCTGGTCGGCTTCTACAACAGCTTCGCGGCCCACTGCGAGCAGGACGCCTTCACCGCGCCCGACGGCCTCGGCCGGGTCGAGGTGAGCCGCGACCCGGCCACCGGCGAGGTGCACGCGCTGCGCGGGGCGGCCTTCGGCTCGATGCAGTTCCACGCGGAGTCGGTGCTGACGGCGGACGGCGTGCGGATCGTCCGGGAGGCGCTGGGCGCGCTGCTCGGCGGCGACCGGGTGGGCTCCCGGTGAGCGCCGGGCTGTACGCGAGCGTGGTCTGGTGGGACCTCGCCGAATCCGAGCAGACCATCGAGTCGCTGCGTGGCTTCCTGCGCGAGCAGGCCGTCGGTGTCTTCGCCCGGGTCCCGGGCCTGCGCCTGAAGTTCTGGATCTCCGACCCGGCCGCCGGGCGCTGGGGGGCAGTGCTGCTCTGGGAGTCCCGGGCCGCCGCCGAGGCCCCGCTGCCCGGGCTGGCCGCCGGGCTGATCGGCTACCCGCCGACCCACAAGTTCGGCTTCGACGTGGAGGCCACCGTCGAGGGCCGCCACCACCTGCCGCTGCTCGCCGGGCACGGCCTGGCCCTGGAGGGCTGAGGGATGACGACGACCGTACTGATCGCCGGCGGGGGGATCGGCGGCCTGGCCACCGCGCTCTCGCTGGCCGCCCGCGGCTACCGAGCGGTGGTACTGGAACGCCGCTCCGAGTTCGCCGAGCTGGGCGCGGGCATCCAGATCGGCCCGAACGGCTTCGCGGCCCTGGACCGGCTCGGCGTGGGCGCCGAGGTGCGCGCCCTGGCCGTGCACATCGACGAGTTGCGCTTCATGGACGGCACCACCGACCGGCGGGTGGCCCGGATGCCGCTGACCGGCCGTTACCTGGCCCGGTTCGGCAACCCCTACGCCGTGGTGCACCGGGCCGACCTCTACGCCCCGCTGCTGGCCGCCTGCCGGGCGCACCGGCTGGTGGAGCTGCGCCCGTCCAGCGCGGTGGCCGGCTACCGGCAGGACGACACCGGTGTGACCGCCGTGCTGGAGGGCGGCGATCCGGTCCGCGGCGCCGCCCTGGTGGGCGCCGACGGCATCCGCTCGGCGGTGCGCGAGCAGCTGGTCGGCGACGGCGAGCCGCGGGTCTCCGGGCACACCATCTACCGCTCGGTGATCCCGATGGAGCGGGTGCCCGCGGAGTTCCGGTGGAACTGCGTGACGCTCTGGGCCGGCCCCGGCTGGCACTTCGTCCACTATCCGATCGGCAGCGGCAGATACCTCAACCTGGCCGCCACCCGGGACGACGGCGCGACCACCGCGGTGGTCGGCCGCCCGGCCGAACGGGCCCACGTGCTCAGCGAGTTCCCGCAGCTCGGGGTGGTCGCCCGGGCGCTGCTGGAGCTCGGCGAGGACTGGCGGGAGTGGGTGCTCTGCGACCGCGACCCGATCGACCGCTGGAGCGCGGGCCGGGTGGTGCTGCTCGGTGACGCCGCGCACCCGATGCTGCAGTACGCGGCGCAGGGCGCCTGCATGGCGCTGGAGGACGCGGTGCTGCTCGGCGACCTGGTGGGCGGCGCCGGCCGGGACGAACTGCCGCAGCGCTTCGAGTGGTTCACCGCCGAGCGGGCCGGGCGCACCGCCCGTACCCAGCTGGTGGCCCGGGAGATGGGCCGCCGGCTCTACCACCCGGCGGGCGCCGCGGCCGCGGAGCGCAACCGGATGCTCGGCTCGCTCTCCGAGGACGAGCTGCACGACAAGGTCGCCTGGCTGCACGGCCACCCCCTGTCCGCGCCGGTCGCGCCGACCGGCGCGGGGCGCTGAACGAGAGGAGCAAGGATGAGTTTCCACCTCGGCGGCGAACGCCTGCACCGGGTGGTGCACGTGCCGCCCGGCGGCGGCCCGAGCCGGTGGGCGTTCGGGGACAAGTACACGGTCAAGGGCGGCGAGGAGCTGACCGCGAAGTCCTTCTTCCTGATGGAGGCCCTGGTGCCGCCGGGCGGCGGCCCGCCGCCGCACATCCACCACCTGGAGGAGGAGGCCTTCTACGTGCTGGACGGGCTGGTGGACCTGCGCAGCGGCGAGGAGGTCCTCAAGCTGCGGACCGGCTCCTTCGTCCATGTGCCCAAGGGCCTGGTGCACGGCTTCAAGAACGTCAGCGACGAGCCGGCCAAGCTGCTGATCCTCTTCGTGCCGGGCGGCAAGGACCGGTTCTTCCTGGAGGCCGGCGTGCCGGCCGACAACGGGGCCCCGCAGCCGCCCGCCGCGCAGTACGAGCTGGACGTCGAGCGGGCGCTGCGCGTGGCCACCGAGTTCGGCGACTCGTACGCGTGACCACCACCCCTTTCCTGATGAGGAGTTGACCCATGCCCGAGTCGACCGGCCTGATCGACGTGCACCACCACGCGATCCCCCCGGGCTATGCGGCGGCGCTCGGCGACAGCGTCGCCATCCCCGGTGTGGACTACCCGACCTGGACGCCGCAGGACAGCCTGGAGCTGATGGACCGCAACGGGATCGCGGCCGCCGTGCTCTCCATCACCGCGCCGGGCGTGGGCTTCCTGCCGGCTGCCCCGGCCCGGCAGCTGGCCCGCGGGGTCAACGAGTACTTCGCCGACCTGGTGCGCACCCACCCGCGCCGGTTCGGCGGCTTCGCGGTGCTGCCGCTGCCGGACGTGGCCGCCGCCAAGGACGAGATCGGCTACGCGCTGGACGAGCTGGGGCTGGACGGGGTCGGCCTGCTGACCAGCTACCAGGGGCGCTACCTGGGCGACCCGGAGTTCGAGCCGGTGCTGGCCGAGCTGGCCGAGCGCGGCACCCCGATCCACGTGCACCCGACGACCCCGCCCGCCAAGGACCTCGCGACCTTCGGACTGCCGCCCTCCCTCTACGAGTTCACCTTCGAGACCACCAGGACGGTGGTCAGCCTGCTGTTCGCCGGGGTGCTGGACCGGATCCCCGGGCTGAAGTTGGTCTTCTCGCACGCCGGCGGCACCCTGCCGATGCTCGCCAAACGGCTCACCTACGGCCCGACCATCGGCTCCTACCTGCGCGACCGCCCGCCGGCGGACGTGCTGGCCTCGCTGCGCCGGCTGCACTACGACATCGCGATGTCGGCAAACGAGTTCGCGCTGCCGCCGCTGACCGCACTGGCCGATCCCGGCCGGATCCTGTTCGGCAGCGACTTCCCCTTCATGCCCGACTGGCACACCGCCGAGACCGTCGAGGGCTTCGAGCGGTTCCCCGGCTGGACCGATGAGCAGCGCCGGGCGATCGGACGGGAGAACGCCCTGCGGCTGCTGCCCCGACTGGCCGCCCGCCTCGCCTGACGACCGGTCGACTCCCACCCACAGAAAGGCAACACCGCACATGAGCACCACCGAGAACGGATGGACCCGGCGCCGCCTGCTGGCCAACGCCGCGGTGACCCTGGGCACCACGGCGGCCGCCTCGGCCGCCCTGGCCGGCGGGGTCTCGCTCGCCGACACCCCCGCCCCGGCGGCCGGCGACCCCGCCGCCGCGGGCCGGAAGCCGCTGGACGGGCCCTGCGGCACCCCGTTCCAGGCCGCCACCGTGACGCCGGCCGACGCCCGCTACCCGGACCTCAACCACGGCCTGAACAACCGCTGGGTCGGCAGCCCGGCCGCGATCCGGGTGGTCAGCACCACCCAGCAGATCATCGACACGGTGCAGGAGGCGGCCCGGGCGGGCAAGAAGCTGACCGTGCGCAGCGGCGGCCACTGCTACGAGGACTTCGTCGACAACGCGCGGACCCAGATCGTCATCGACATGTCGGAGATGTCGCAGGTCTACTACGACGCCGACCGCAAGGCCTTCGCGGTGGAGGCCGGGGCGCTGCTACTGGACGTCTACGAGCGGCTGTACAAGACCTACGGCGTCACCGTCCCGGCCGGCATGTGCTTCGACGTGGGCGCCGGCGGCCACGTCAGCGGCGGCGGCTGGGGCATGCTCTGCCGCGAGCTCGGCCTGGTGGTGGACTACCTGTACGCGGTCGAGGTGGTCACGGTGGACGCCCGCGGCAACGCCCGCGCGGTGGTCGCCACCCGCGAGCCCGACGACCCCAACCGCGACCTGTGGTGGGCCCACACCGGTGGCGGCGGCGGCAACTTCGGCGTGATCGCCCGCTACTGGTTCCGCTCCGGCACCAGCGACGGCGGCAACCCGGCGCAGGCCCTGCCCACCCCGCCGGCCGAGGTGTACATCAGCGCGCTCTCCTGGGACTGGAGCCTGATCACCCCGGAGATCTTCGCCACCCTGACCCGCAACTTCGCCAACTGGCACGTGGCCCACGCCGACCCCGGCAACCCCTACGCCGGCCTGGTGAGCTTCCTCAAGCTCAACCACCGCTCCAACGGCCAGATCGGCCTGCTGACCCAGATGGACGCCTCCGCGCCGGACGCGCTGCAGAAGCTGCAGGACTTCGTCAACGCGGTCTGCGCCGGGGTGAACCTGCCGCACGGCCCGATCACCACCGCGATGGGCGAGCACGGCCCGATGCCGGAGTTCTACGTCCCGACGAAGCTGCCCTGGCTGCAGGCCACCCGCTACCTGGGCGTCACCAACACCACCCTGGTGGACCCGACGCTGCGCGGCGACTTCAAGTCGGCCTACAACCGCAAGGCGCTCTCCGAGGAGCAGATCGCCGCCTTCTACCGGCACCTCACCACCGACCTGCAGAACCCGGCGGCGATGGCGCTGCTCAGCTCCTACGGCGGGGCGGTCAACAAGGTGGCGCGCACCGCCACCGCCCAGGTGCACCGGGACTCGGCCTTCAAGGTGCTCTACCAGACCTACTGGTCCGACGCGGCCGACGACGACGCCAACCTCGGCTGGATACGCGCCTTCTACTCGGAGGTCTACCAGGCGACCGGCGGGGTTCCGGTGCTCGACGGCACCACCGACGGCTGCTACGTCAACTACGCCGACATCGACATCAGCGACCCGGCGTACAACCTCTCGAGCACGCCCTGGTCCACCCTCTACTACGGCGAGAACTACCCCCGGCTGCAGCAGGTGAAGGCGGCCTGGGACCCGACGAACTTCTTCAACCACCGCCAGTCCGTCGAGCTGCCCTCGTCCTGACCGGACTCCACTGCGGGGCCCGCCCGTTGGGCGGGCCCCGCAGTGCTGTGCCTCAGGCCGGCTCGCCGAACCACCGGCGCAGCGCGGTGACGAGGGTCTCCCGGTCGCTGCCGCGGCCCTGGGCGCTCCAGGCCGTGTAGCCGTCGGGGCGGACCAGCAGCGCGTCGGTGCCGATCGGCTCGTCGGTCACGGCGGTCAGCACCTCCACCCGGTCCTGCCAGGGCCGGGCGGCCTGCCGCAGCTCGCCGCGGTCGCCCAGGTCGAGCAGCAACGGCTTGGCGTCGTGCAGCAGTTCGGCCAGGCCGACGGCCCGGTTGTGGAGCTTGAGCGGCAGGTCGGGGGCGAGCCGGCCGGCCTGCGGGTCCTCCGGCCGGCCCACGTCATGGCAGACCGCGGTGCCGGAGATCATCCCGCTGAGCACCTGGTTGACCTGCGGCAGGTGCATCAGCCCGGCGAACAGCTCGCGCAGCGAGTCGGTGCGCGGGTCGGGGTTCATCAGCGCCACCTGCGCCCGGACGTTGAACAGCACCTCGGCGGCGACCGGGTGGCGCTCGCTGTGGTAGCTGTCCAGCAGGCCTTCCGGGGCCCAGCCGTTGACCGTGGCGGCCAGCTTCCAGCCCAGGTTGACGGCGTCCTGGAGGCCGAGGTTGAGGCCCTGGCCGCCGGCCGGGAAGTGCACGTGCGCCGCGTCGCCGGCCAGCAGCACCCGGCCGCGCCGGTAGTGCTCGGCCTGCAGCGCGGCGTCGCTGAACCGGGTGAGCCAGCGCGGGGAGTCCATCGGCACGCTGCGGCCGGCGATCCGCTCGACCTCGGTGCGCAGCTCGGCGAGGGTGACGGGGGCGGAGCGGTCGGGGTGCGGGGCCCGGAAGTCGTAGGTGGAGATCCGGCTCTGGCCGTGCGGGTTGAGCCAGACCATGGTCCAGCCGCGCTCGTTGCGCTGCCAGCCGGCCGGGGCGCTGCGCGGGTCGAGCAGCCGGACCTCGCCCATCAGCGCGGCCACCCCGGCGGGCGTGCCGAGGAACCGGATGCCGCGCTGCCTGCGCACGGCGCTGCGGGCGCCGTCGCAGCCCACCGCCCAGCCGGCCGTCACCTCGCGGGTGGCGCCGGCGCCGTTGCGCACGGTGAGCCGGACCCGGTCGCCCAGGTCCTCCACGCCGACCACCTCGGAGTCCCGCTCGATGGTGGCGCCGTAGCCCTCCGCCCGGCGGGCGAAGACCTGCTCGGCGTAGGCCTGCGGGCTGCCGACGATCGCCGGGCCCTCGTCCACCACGGCGGAGAGGTCCAGCTCGAACATGCCGGCGAAGTGGAACGGCACCGGGCCGCGCCACTGCCGGCCGACCACGCTGCCGGGCTGCACGGCCTCCAGCAGCCCGCGCCGGTGCAGCACCTGGGCGGTCCTCGCGTGCAGCGTGCCGGCCTTGGACTCGCCGGTGGGGGTGGGGAGTTGTTCCAGCACCAGGGTGCGGACGCCGTGCAGGGCGAGTTCGCCCGCCAGCAGCATCCCGACCGGACCGCCTCCTACAACGACGACGTCGGGGCCGGGCTCGGGGTCGACGGACATGGCGGACCTTTCTGAGCGGGCGGTTCGTGGGTGGGTGGCCATGCGGAGGGGCGGAAGCGGCTGCCGCTTCCGCCCCTGGGGTGGTGCCGCGCGCGGGTCAGTGCGCGCTGGAGGCCGGGGCCGGTTCCGGCGCGTCGGCGGGCGCGGGCAGGTCGGCGGCGGCGGCCCTGCGCGGCAGGGTGAGCGCGACCAGCGCGCCGAGCAGCACACCGGCCGCCGCGATGAAGACCGCCGTCCTGGTGCCGTCGGCCATCGCGCTGTGCAGCGCGTCGCCGACCTTGCCCTTGGTGCCGGAGTTGGCCACCGCGATCAGGATCGCCAGGCCGACCGCGCCGCCGATCTGCTGGGTGGTGGAGGCCATGCCGGAGGCGATGCCCTGCTCGCCGGGGGCGACGCCGGAGGCGGCGGCGATCCACATGCCGGTCCAGGTGATGCCCTGGCCGATGCCGGCCACCACCAGGCCGGGCACCAGCGCGAGGTAGCCGCCGTGCGCGCTGATCCCGACGGCCAGCACGGCGGTGCCGACCGCGGCCACCACCAGGCCGGTGAAGAGCGTGGTGCGGGTGGCGATCCGGGTGGCCATCCGCTCGCCGACCTGGGTGCCGGTGGCGATCGAGAGGGACGGGACCAGGAAGGCGAGGCCGGTCTGGATCGCGCTGTAGCCGTGCACCGACTGGAAGAGCACGGTGAGGAAGTAGGGCAGCGCGCTGAGCGTGCCCATGAAGATGAAGGTGATCGCCATGCCGGCCGCCAGGCTGCGGTTGCCGAAGAGCCGCAGCGGCATCAGCGGGTCGGCGGCCCGGGACTCGATCAGCGCGAAGGCGGCGAGCAGCAGCACCGCGAGCACCAGGCAGACCACCATCTGCGCGGAGCCCCAGCCGGCCGAGGGCGCCTCGACCAGCACGTAGACGAGCAGGGTGACGCCCGCGGTGGCGGTGAGCGCGCCGGGGAGGTCGAAGCTGCGGCGCTCGGCGGCGGCGGGGTCGCGCGGGATCACCGCGAGGGCGGCCAGCGCGACGATGCCGGCCAGCGGCACGTTGACGAAGAAGACCGAGGCCCAGCCGAAGGCGCCGGTCAGGAAGCCGCCGAGCAGCGCGCCCAGGGTCAGGCCGCTGGCCCCGGCCCCGCCCCAGACCGCCAGCGCCCGGTTCCGCGGCGCCCCCTCCTCGAAGAGCGTGTTGATCAGCGAGAGGGTGGCCGGGAAGAGCAGCGCACCGCCGAGACCCTGCACGGCGCGGACCGCGACCATCGTGCCGGGGTTGCCGGCCAGGCCGCCGACCAGCGAGGACGCCGCGTACAGCCCGAGCGCCAGCACGAACATCCGGCGCCGGCCGAGCAGGTCGGAGGCCCGGCCGCCGAGCAGCAGGAAGCCGCCGAAGGCGACCGCGTAGGCGCTGACCACCCACTGCAGGGACTGCGCGGAGAAGCCGAGCTTGCTGCCGATGTCGGGCAGCGCCACGTACACGATGTTGAAGTCCAGCGAGATGATCAGCTGTGCGAAGGCCAGCAGGGCGAGCACCCAGCCATTGGCGCGCGACCCGGCCCCGGAACGGGGGACGGCACTGGTTGTGGACACGGGGGGACGACCCTTCTCGACCGCGGAAAGTCTGGACGTACTGGACGTACCGAGGGATGCGCGGGCAGCGGCGCATCAGTTGAACCCTACGTGGATAGTCGTACGGTTCGCCCGTGACTGTCAACCGCACCAGGCGGGAGGACTGTTCGACTTTCTACGGACGGTCGAGTTACCGTGACCGAATGGCAGTCCATCACCCGACGCGAGAGCAGATCCAACTGGAAGCCGTGTTCACGGCCCTGTCCAACCCGCTGCGCCTGCGGGTGGTCCGCACCCTGGCGGCCGGCGGCGAGCACCCCTGCGGGGCGCTGCTGGTCGGCGTCTCCAAATCCACCCTGACCCACCACTGGCGGGTGCTGCGCGAGGGCGGCCTGATCTGGCAGCGGCCGGTCGGGCGCGAGCTGCTGCTCTCACTGCGCCGCGAGGACCTGGACGCGAGGTTCCCCGGACTGCTGGACGCGGTGCTGGCCGCGATCGACGTGGCGGAGGTGCCGGACGGCATGGAGCCGGTGGCCTGAAGGGGCCGAACGGCGGCGGCCGCCCACCGGTCGCGGTGGACGGCCCCTCCCGGGCCAGGCCCTAGGCCGCGCGGTACAACTCCTCGGACTGCGGCGCGTGTTCGGCGGCGGCGGAGTCGAACTCGCTGAGGATCAGCGCCGCGTGGGCCACCGAGGCGAGTGTCATGTGCCGGTGCCAGCCCTGGAACGAGCGGCCCTCGAAGTCCCGGATGCCGACCTGTTCGGAGACCTTGGCGAAGTCGTGCTCCACCCGGAGCGAGAGCTTGGTCATGCCGAGCAGCGCGGGCGGCGAGGCCTGGGTGATGTTGGTCAGCCAGAGCCGGGTCGGGCGCGGGCCCGCCTTGGCCCACTCGGCGAATAGCAGCAGCGGCGGCTGCGGCTCCAGCACCCGGGCCAGCCGGACCGGCGCGGTGGCGACCAGGCTGCGGCGCACGGCCCCGCTGTCCGGGTCCACCCAGCTGACCGGGCGGCGCATCGCCAGCAGCGAGCCGGCGATCTGCAACGAGGTCAGCTCGTTGTGGCCGGGCAGCTGCGGGCCACCCTGGCCGTCCATGCTGAGCCAGGCGTTGTCGCAGACCCGGAGCACCACCGGCACCTGGGCGGCGGCGAACCGCCTTATGCAGTCGGCGACTTCGAGGGAGTCCACGTCCAGCACGACCGGGAAGTGCCGGGTCTGCCAGTCCTCGGTGACGGCGAGCACCGCCCGGCAGGCGCAGCCGCCGAGGGTGCTCTCGGCGCCGCCGCTGGGGATGCCCGCCTTGCGCCGCCGGGCGCCGTCGGACAGCCAGGCGGGCGGCAGGAAGAGCCCCCAGTTGACCGGCACGCTGGCGGACTCGGAGGCGAGCCAGACCCCGAACGCCTGCTGGCTGTTGACGGTCTGCCCGAGCTCCGGCACGAAGTGGCGCTCGACGCCGACGGAGGAGGTGCCGGACTTGGTCACCACCATCTGCTTGACCACCCAGGCGCGGTGGACCATCGCGTACTCGAGGTAGCGGGCGAGGGCGCGGCGGATCGGCAGCCAGTCCCAGGACGAGGAGCTGATGAAGTGTTGAAGGCTCTGCTGCACCGCACCACCGCCGAACTTCTCGGCGATGTTGCTCATCGACTTGCGCCCCTCGACCGACAACAGACCGCGGACGTACTGCTCCCCCCGCAACCGCTGGTCCCGTCTCGCCATGGGAGCCAGGAGCCGCGGAACGAGATCCGCGATGATCGACTCCACTCGGGGATCATGCTCACCAGGGCCGCACAGTGTCTCCATAGAGTCCCCCCAGGCCTCTCACGACCAGATCACAGGTATCTCACAGCTCCACCTCGGCAGAGCGTAACAAGCCCCCCGAGAGCGGTGTCAACAAGGAACGGGTGCGGATACTTCCAGTTCCAACGAACGGTCGGAACCGGCGAATTGATGCCGTGAAGCCCCACCCGGCCGGCGGTTCACGGTGCGGAATCCGCGCCCGGCCGACCCAGCCCGGCAGCGGCCGCGGCGGCAGGTGGGCCGCCGGGCAGCACGAGGCGCGCACCCGGCGCGGCGATGCGGCGGCGACGCGGTGCGGTACGGTGCGGTTCCACCGTCTCACCGGCCGGGGCACGACGGTAGCCCCGCAAGGTCGTCGCACTGCCGCGGCGGCGTTTCCTGGCCATGATGGTCCATCAGTTCTCGGTGCTGGTAGAGCTATTGGAGCCGGTGGCGCGAGTGTGGCGGCAGCGCGTGGAGTTCAGCGTGCACCGGCTGAGGACCGCCGGCTTCCGGAGGTCGAGATGGTCCGCGCGGGGGTCTGCACCCGGTGGCGTGAGCGCGGGCCGGCCTCACCTCCCCCGGTGGTCGTTCGGCGCCAGCCGCGGCCCGTACTTCGGCGGCCGCAACCCCGTCAGCCCGATCAGCCGGCACACCCGGTGCCGGTGCGGCGTGAACGGGGCGAGCAGCGTCAGCATCTCCGCGTCCGTCGACCTCGGGCGGCCCACCATCGCCCAGCCGACCCAGTTCTTCAGGTGGAAGTCGCCCACCGAGACCGCGTCCGCATCCCCGTTGGACCGCTGCAGCGTCTCCGCCGCCGTCCACTCCCCCACCCCCGGTACCGCCGTGAGCCGGGCCACCGCCTCCGCGTGCGGCATCCCCGAGGCCTGCTCCAGGCGCGCCGCCAGCCGCACGGCGCGCTGCACGGTGTCCGCGCGCTTGGAGTCCACCCCCGCCCGGTGCCACTCCCAGGACGGGATCAGCGCCCACTCCCGGGCCGCCGGCGGCACCCGCAGCCGCGGGTCCGGGCCCGGGGCGGGGGTCCCGAAGGCGTACAACAGCTGCCGCCAGGCCCGGTAGGCCTCGTCGGTGGTGACCTTCTGCTCCAGGATGGCCGGCACCAGGGACTCCAGCACCAGCCCCGTCCGGCAGAGCCGCAGCCCGGGGTTGGCCCGCTGGGCCTCGCGCAGCGGGCCGGGCGGCAGGCGCAGGCCGGCCGGGTCGTCGGAGGCGCCGAGCAGGTCCGGCAGGCGGTCCAGCAGCCAGTCGGCGCCCGGACCCCAGGCGGCCGCCCGCACCGGCCCGCCGGCCGCCGCCGCGATCCGCAGCGTGCCCGGCCCCGCCGGGGTGCGGGAGGCGCGCCAGACCGTGCCGTCGCGCTCCAGCCGGCAGGCGGGGTCGCCGGGGCCCCGGCGCAGCGGGAAGAGGGTGCGGCGCAGGTCGAGCGGGTGGTCCGGGCGCCAGTCGCGCTCCCGGGTCGGTTCGGTCACCGGTCCAGTCTGGCCGGGGGCACTGACAGCTACCGGCGCCCCTGCAGGTGGGCGGCCCAGTCGCGGATCGCCGGCAGCCGGTCGAAGAGCCGGCCGCCGGGGCAGTCGGTGTTGAAGGCGTCCCGGTGGCCGGAGATCGCGGCGAAGGTGTGGCTGGTTCCCTCCGGGTAGCGGCTGCCGCTGTTGGCGGAGGTGAGCACGGCGCTGCCGCGCGCGTCCCGCCCGGTGAGGCCGAGCTTCCAGGCGGCGATCTTGGCGATGCCGTCCAGCTGGGCCTGCGGCGCGTCGCTGCCGCTGAAGGTGCCGAGCGCCGCCACCCCGGCGGAGTCGGTGTTGAACCCCAGGGTGTGCGCGCCGAGCACCGGCCGGGAGACCCCGCCGGCCCGACCCTCGAAGATCGTGCCGCACTTGTCGACCAGGAAGTTGTAGCCGATGTCGCGCCAGCCGTTGGTCTTCACGTGGTACTGGTAGATCGCCCGGATCAGCTTGGGGCTGTCCGAGCAGGCGTAGTCGTTTCCGGTGTCGGTGTGGTGCACGAAGACCTCCCGGACATCACCGGTGTAGGCGTACCCCGGCTGGCGCAGCGACTCGTCGGCGCCCCAGCCCGAGCGGGTGACGATGCCGGGCCGCGGTGCCTGGTGGGCGGCAGCCGGGAGCATCCGGTCCTGCTCGGGTTCGACGGCCCTGGTCCGGCCTGACGTGCCGTCACCGGGGGCCACCAGGTCGACCCGCAGCCCGGCCGGCAGCTCGCCGCCGCCCGCGACCCGGACCTCCACGCCGTCGCTGGGGCCGACCCAGCGCGGGGCGGTGGCGCCGCGGGCGCCGGGGGCACCGCCCTCGGCGCTGTCGGGGCGGTCCTCGGAGTCGGCGGTCAGCTCCTGCCAGCCGCTCCACCGCCCGCCGGTGCGGGTGCGGACCTGGACGGTACCGGGCAGCTCGGCCGCCGGGTCGTCCCAGCTGACGCCGAGCAGCGAGTAGGCGGCGGTGGAGCGGGCGGTCAGTCCGCGCAGCGGGGTGCCGCCGGACCGGTCGCTCGGCAGCGGGCCGAGGGCCAGCGCGGTGGTGTGCGCGGCGCGGCCGGCGGGGTCGGTGACCGGGGCCGGGGCGGCCGGGGTCTGGAGCATCAGGGTCAGGGCGCAGCCGGCGCCCAGCAGCATGGAGGAACGAATCAGCATAAAACGGATGATCGGCCGAATTCGGGCTGCCCGCCACCGGGTCGCCACCGGGCCGCCACCCGGTTTCTGACGGACACTCGACAACCGCGACGGCTCCCGCGCCGCGCCCCGTCCCCCCTCCCCCGGGCCCGGGGCCAGGCCGTAGTCTGGGTGGCACCATGACTGCGCCTTTCGCTGCCGACGCCCGTACCCCCGCCGAGCTGCTGCGAGCCGCCCTCGGTGAGGACCCCGCCCGCCCGCTGGTCACCTTCTACGACGACCAGACCGGCGAGCGGGTCGAACTCTCGGTCAAGACCTTCGACAACTGGGTCGCCAAGACCGCCAACCTGCTGCAGGACGAGCTGAACGCGGGCCCCGAGGACCGGGCCGCGCTGCTGCTGCCGGCCCACTGGCAGAGCGCGGTCTGGCTGCTGGCCTGCTGGTCGGTCGGGGTCACCGCGGTGCCCGGCGGCGACCCGGCCGATGCCCAGCTGGTGGTCAGCGGCCCGGACGGGCTGGCGGCGGCCCAGGCCTGCGAGGGCGAGCGGGTGGCGCTGGCGCTGCGGCCGCTCGGCGGCCGGTTCCCGCAGCGGCCGGAGGGGTTCCTCGACTACGCGGCGGAGGTGCCGGGCCAGGGCGACCGGTTCGCCCCGTACTCGCCGGTGGTGTCCGACTCGCTGGCGCTGGAGACGGTGGTGGACGGGCTGGCGCTCAAGCTGACCGGCGAGCAGACCGTGCAGCTGGCGCGGGAGGGCGCGGCCCGGCTCGGCCTGGAGCGCGGCTCCCGGGTGCTCAGCACCCTCTCCTACGACGACTGGGCCGGGCTGGAGGCGGGCCTGCTGGCGCCGCTGGTGGCCGGCGGCTCGGTGGTGCTCTGCCGCAACTCCGGGGGGCTGACGGAGGATCAGTGGAAGTCCCGGATCGACTCCGAGCGGGTCACCCTGCGCGTGGGGTGACCCGCCCCAGCGGCCGGCCGGTGCAGCCGGTCAGTGCACCGGCTCGCGCACCGCGGCGGGCGCGGTGCTGGCGATCACCTTGGCGGCCAGCTTGCGCGGCGAGGTGAGGAAGCCGAAGCCCCAGCTGAAGTGCATGGTGGCCAGCGCCACCGGCAGCTGCAGCCGGGCCCGGGCGGAGAGCCCGCGCCCGGCCGGCACCGAGCCGAGCGCGATGCCCGCGGCGTAGCCGACCGGCACCGCGAAGAAGGCCGGGTGCACCAGCGCGCCGAGCACCAGGCCGAGCAGCACCGCGCTCAGCGCGGCCGGCGGGGCCAGGTAGCGCAGGTTGACCGAGCCGCGGTGGTAGCGGGTGACCACCCGGCGCCAGCGGCCGTAGTCCTTGTACTGCTTGGCCAGCGCCCGCACGCTCGGGCGCGGCCGGTAGGTCACCTTGAGCTGCGGGGTGAACCAGATCAGGCCGCCCTCCTGGCGGATCCGGTAGTTCAGCTCCCAGTCCTGGGCCCGGACGAACTCCTCGTTGTAGCCGCCCAGGCGCTCCAGCACCTCGCGCCGGAACACCCCGAGGTAGACCGTCTCGGCCGGGCCGGCCAGGCCGCCGGTGTGGAAGGCCGCGTTGCCGACGCCGATCTTCGCCGTCATCGCGGCGGCGACCGCCTTCTCCCACTCGGTCTCGCCCTCGGCGTGCATGATGCCGCCGACGTTGGCCGCGTCCATCTCGCCGAGCAGCCGCACCGCGGTGGCGATGTAGCCCGGGGTGAGCAGGCCGTGGCCGTCCACCCGGACCACGATCGGGTACCGGGAGGCCCGGATCGCCGCGTTCAGCCCGGCGGGGGTGCGGCCGGTGGGGTTGGGCACGGTGCGCACCCGGGAGTCCTCCGCCACCAGTTCGGCGGCGATCAGGTCCGTCCGGTCGGTGGACGGGCCGAGCGCGATCACCACCTCGATCGGGCCGGCGTACTCCTGCTCCAGGATCCGCCGCACCGCCGTGCGCAGGTGTCGTTCCTCGTCGAGCACCGGCATGATCACGGAGACCGCCGGCAGCTCCTCAGCAGCCATGGTGTTCATCCCGGCCAACGGTACCGGACCCGGCTGAACCCCCGCTGAACACGGCGGGCCGGGCGCCCCTCCCCAGCGGGGGCGCCCGGCCCGTGCGGCCCTGACGGCGGATCAGCCGCTGGCGATGGCCGCCAGCACGTTCATCCGGCCGGCCCGGAAGGCCGGCAGCAGCGCGGCCAGCAGGCCGACCGCCCCGGAGCCGATCAGCACGTAGACGATGGTCATCGTCGGGACGGTCAGCACGTTCAGGCCGGAGCCCTTCAGCACCTGCTGCGAGGTGATGCCCCAGGCCAGGCCGAGGCCGATGCCCAGCAGGGCGCCGAAGAGCGCGATCACCACCGACTCCAGGCGGATCATCCGGCGCATCTGGCGGCGGGACATGCCGATCGCCCGCAGCAGGCCGATCTCCCGGGTCCGTTCGACCACCGAGAGCGCCAGCGTGTTGACCACGCCCAGGATCGCCACCACGATCGCCAGCATGAGCAGGCCGGTGATCAGCGTCAGCAGGCCGTCCACCTGCTGCTGGACGATCTTCTTGTAGCCGGCCTGGTCCTGCACCGAGACCTGCGGGTAGGCGCTCAGCGCGTCCTGCAGCGCGGTCAGGGTCTTCGCCTTGTCCGCGCCGGCCGCCGCCCGGCCGAAGGCCACCACGTCCAGCGGCTGCTGGCTCAGCGGCACCGCCTTGCCGACGGTGTCCAGGGTGGCGAAGAAGTGCCGGTCGAAGAGCGTGTTGCCGGTGCTGGTGACCAGGGTGATCGGCAGCTGCTCGGTGCGGCCGCTGCCGTAGTCCACGGTGATGGTGTCACCGGCGGCGACCTTGTGGTCCTTGGCGAAGTTCTGGTCCACCGAGATGCCGCCGGCGGCCAGGGCGTCGGTGCTGCCGGAGGCGACCGGGAACGCGAAGTCCTGGGTGTAGGTCGGCGAGACGGCCGTCACGAACTGCTTCTTCAGCACCGTGCCGTCCGGCAGGGTGAAGGTGGCGGCCACCTCGCGCTGCTCGGTGGCGTGGGCGATCCCGGCGGTGTTGCGCAGCGCGTCCACCATCTGCGCGGTCAGGCCACCGTGGTTGGTGGTGAGGATGTAGTCGGCACCGACCTGCTTGTCGATCTCCGCGTCGGTCGAGCTGACCAGCGAGCTGGAGACCACCGAGGCGCCGGTGACCAGCGACAGGCCGATCATCAGCGCGGCCGCGGTGGCGCCGGTGCGGCGCGGGTTGCGCATCGCGTTGCGCTGGGCCAGCGTGCCGGCCGGGCCGAACAGCCTGGGCAGCAGCGCGCCCAGCACCCGGACCACCACGGAGGCGACCAGCGGGCCGACCACCACCAGGCCGACCAGCGTGAGCAGCACGCCGAACCCGAGCTCGGAGCCGGCCTGGGCCAGCTTCTTGCTGGTCGCGGCGGCGGCCAGCATCCCGGCGCCGATCAGCGTGAGCACCAGGCCGATGCCGATCCGCCACTTGTTGGCGCGGCCCTCGGCCGGGGTGCCGTGGTCGCTCAGCGCGGCCATCGGCGAGACCTTGCCGGCCCGCCAGGCCGGGAACCAGGCGGCGGCCAGGGTGACCAGGATGCCGACCGTGTAGGAGGCGATCGGCACCGAGGAGGTGATCTCCAGCGAGCCGCTGAGCGTCATGCCGGCCGCCTTCATCAGCGCGATCAGCAGCTCGGCGATGCCCAGGCCGGCCACCATGCCGAGGGTCGAGCCGATGATGCCGAGCAGCAGCGCCTCCATCAGCACCGAGTTGTTCACCTGGGCCCGGCTGCCGCCGAGCGCCCGCAGCAGGCCGAGCTCACGGGTGCGCTGGGCGACCAGCATGGAGAAGGTGTTGACGATCAGGAAGATGCCGACCAGCAGCGAGATGCCGGCGAAGCCGAGCATCACGTCCTTCATGAAGCCGAGGAAGCTGCCGACGCCCTTGGCGCCGTCGGCCTTCTGCTCGGCGTTGGTCTTCAGCTGGAAGCCGCTGCCCAGGGTGCTCGCGGCCTCGGCCTTGAGCTGGTCGTTGGTCTTGCTGCCGTCGCCGTAGAGGTCCACCGAGGTGAGCTGGTCGGTGGAGCCGAGCAGGTCCTGCTGGGCCGTGGGCAGGTCCAGGAAGGCCAGCGCCGCACCGGGGTTGGTGCCGGTGAAGGTGGCGATGCCGGAGATGGTGAAGTCGAAGGTGCCCTGCTCGCCGATGATCCGGATCGGGTCGCCGAGGCCGAGCTTGGCCTTCTTGGCGGTCTCGTCGTCCAGCATCAGCTGGTGCGGGCCGCTCGGGGCGCTGCCCGAGGTGATCGTCATCGGGGTGCGCGGGCCCGGGGTCCAGCTGCCGACCAGGGTCGGGGCGCCGGTGGTCGGGCCGGCCGCCTTGTTGGTCTTCGGGTTGACCAGGGTGGCGGTCTGCGAGCTGACGTCGGGCCGGGCGGACTTGACGCCGGGCAGGCCGGAGACCTGCTGCAGCGTGCTCGCCGGGATGGTCAGGGTGCGGCCGCTGTTGCCGCCGCCGCCGGTGTCGTCGTCACCGGTCGGCGGGGCCGGCTTGACGGCCAGGTCGGAGGCGGTGGAGGCGAAGAGCTTGTCGAAGGTGCTGGTGGCGGTCGCGGAGAAGACCAGGGTGCCGGAGACGAAGGCGACCGACAGCACCACCGCGAGCAGCGAGAGCATCATCCGGCCCTTGTGGGCCATCAGGTTGCGCAGGGAGGTCTTGAGCAGCATGGTTACTGACCCCGCCTCAGCTGGTGCGCTTGCCGTCGAAACGGCGCATCCGGTCGAGCACGGCATCGGCGGTCGGGGAGTGCATCTCGTCCACGATCACGCCGTCGGCGAGGAAGAGCACCCGGTCCGCGTAGGAGGCGGCGACCGGGTCGTGGGTGACCATCACGATGGTCTGGCCCAGGTCGTCCACCGAGCGGCGCAGGAAGTCCAGCACCTCGGCGCCGGAGCGGGAGTCGAGGTTGCCGGTCGGCTCGTCGCCGAAGATGATCTCCGGGCGGGAGGCCAGGGCGCGGGCCACCGCGACGCGCTGCTGCTGGCCGCCGGAGAGCTGGGTCGGACGGTGCTTCAGCCGGTCGGCCAGGCCGACGGTGGCCACCACCTGGTCCAGCCAGGCCTGCTCGGGCTTGCGGCCGGCTATGTCCATCGGCAGCGTGATGTTCTCCAGCGCGTTCAGCGTCGGCAGCAGGTTGAACGCCTGGAAGATGAAGCCGATCTTGTCCCGGCGCAGCCGGGTCAGCTGCTTGTCGTTCAGGCCGGTGATCTCGGTGTCGCCGATCCAGATCCGGCCCTCGGTGACGGTGTCCAGGCCGGCCAGGCAGTGCATCAGAGTCGACTTGCCGGAGCCCGAGGGGCCCATGATCGCGGTGAACCGGCCGCGCTGGATGTCCACGTCGACCGCGTTGAGCGCCGTGACCCGGGTCTCCCCCGCCCCGTACGCCTTCGTGAGCTGCCGCGCTGCCGCGGCGTTGGCGGACGGGCCGCCCGGGTTGTCAGTCTGCACGGCTGCGGATGCCGTCGTCACGGTGCACTCCTTGGTCGGTGTTCCCCCGGTGCCCGGCCCCCGTGGACACACGGGGCCGAGCCGATGGCACCAACCTAGGGCTTGCTGGGGCCCTCCTCGTCATCCGCCGGGAGGAGGGGCCTCACCCGGGGGGCATACGGGTCGCGGCCGGGCCCCCCTAGGGGATGAGGCCGGGCCTCTCAGGGGTCGCGGCGCGGGCTGCTCAGGGACGGGCCACGAGGGCGGGTACGGGGTACCGCGAGAGCGCCTCGGCGAAGGCCGACACCACCGGCGCGAGCAGCACGTCCGTCTCCCGCTCGATCACCGTGGCGCCGTCCTCGCGGACCGAGATGTGCCGGTCCAGCACGAACCAGCCCTGGGTGATGTGCGCGGCGCCCATCGAGGCGAGCACCGGGCGCAGTGCGTAGTCCACGGCCAGCACGTGGGCCGTGCTCCCGCCGGTGGCCAGCGGGAGCACGGTCTTGCCGGTCAGCGCGTACTGCGGCAGCAGGTCCAGCAGGGTCTTCAGCAGGCCGGAGTAGGCGGCCTTGTAGACGGGCGTGCCGATCACCAGGGCGTCGGCCGCGGCCACCCGCTCCACCGCCCGGGCTATCTCGGGGTGCCGGGTGTCGGCGGCGAGCAGGGCCTCGGCGGGCAGCTCCCGGACGTCCAGCCGGTCCACCCGGTGGCCGAGGCCGGCGAGTTGGGCGCCGACGTGGTCGACCAGGCGGGTGGTGCGGGAGGTCGGGGACGGGGATCCGGAGACGGTCAGGACACGGGCCATGGGGGGTTCACCTCGGGGCAGGGCGGAGGATCGGCGCCGGGCGCCGTCGTGCACGGGCTGCGTGCGGCCCGGAAATCAGCCGCGGGGGAGGGAACGACAGAGCGAACCGGAGACGCGCTGCAGATCGACGTGCCGCCGACGCGTGAGACTCCGCTGCTGGTCCATGTCCTTCATGACAACACGTGGTCGAACAGGCGGTCAAGAATCGTCTCGACCGGTGACCATTCGGCCGGACCGTCGCACCAGCGCATCAACTCTGCTACAGAAGCCCTGGTGGGCGGTGTGCCACGGTGGATCCGGCGCCGGGTCGGGCATCCTCGACGCATGGACAACTGGCAGCAGGGCCGCCCCGCGGGCGGTCGTCGTGGACCTGGACCGGACGGCGCGGCCGGCGGCGGCGCCGAGCCGCCGCTGCCGCCCTCGCTCAACCCGCGCGGGGCGGGAGCAGCCGGGCCGCGCGGTGCGGGGGCACCCGGCGCGGGGGCGCCCGGGCCGCGGCGGCCGATACCCGGCGGGGCGCCGCGCCCTGCTTCGAACGGCGTGCCGGGCGGGCCCGGCGGTGACCCGCGCCCCGTGCCGCCGGGCGGCGGGCAGCCGCCGCGCCGGCGCCGCTCGCGCAAGCGGATCGCCGCCTACGTGGCGCTCGGCCTGGTCGGCGCGCTGCTGGCCACCGCCGTCGGCACCTACGCCTGGGCCGACTCCAAGCTCAACCAGCAGAACGTGCTGGCCGGCTACGACGGGCGGCCGGCCGCCGGCAAGGGCACCAACTGGCTGATCGTCGGCTCGGACAGCCGCGACGGCCTGACCGACGCCCAGAAGCAGCAGCTGACCACCGGCTCCGACGAGGGCAAGCGCAGCGACTCGATGATGATCCTGCACATCGGCTCCAGCGGGAACACCCTGATGAGCATCCCGCGCGACTCCTGGGTGCCGATCCCGGCGCACCTGGACACCGCGGGCACCGGCAAGACCGTTCCGGCCACCACCAGCAAGATCAACTCGGCCTTCAACAACGGTGGCGGACCGCTGCTGGTGGAGACCGTGGAGAAGAACACCGGCCTGCACATCGACCACTACGCGGAGGTCGGCTTCGCCGGCTTCGTCGGCATCGTGGACGCGGTGGGCGGCGTGCACATGTGCATCGACAAGGACATCCAGGACAAGGACTCCGGGCTGAACCTGAAGGCCGGCTGCCAGACCCTCAACGGCCAGCAGTCGCTCGCCTTCGTCCGGCAGCGGCACCAGATGGCCGACCAGGACCTGGGGCGGATGCGCAACCAGCAGAAGTTCCTCTCCGCCCTGGCCCACCAGGCGGCCAACCCGGGCACCCTGCTCGACCCGTTCGAGCTCTACCCGCTGATCGACGCGGGGCTCGGCACGCTGATCGTGGACAAGGGCACCGGGCTGACCGACCTGGCCGGCCTCTTCGAGGCGATGCGGTCGGTGAGCGGCGGCAACGGCAAGAGCATCACCATTCCGATCGCCAACTCCGACTACCACACGCCCGACGGGCAGTCGGCGGTCAAGTGGGACCCGGCGAAGTCCAAGCAGGTCTTCGACGCGCTGAAGAACGACAGCCCGGTGCCGACGTTCTGAGGCGCACGCGTCCGGGCGGGGCGCGGGCGGGCGCGCCGGGCGGGTGGATCGCACGCCCCCGATCCGCGCGTCTGCCCGCCCGCCCGTGCCCCGCTGGCCAGAATGACCCCATGTCTCTGGTGACCTCGCTGATCTACCGCCGCCGCCACCCGGTACTCGGCCGCCTGATGCGCGAACTCCTCGCGCTGTACGGCATGGAGGTCCCGCCCGCCGCCGAGATCGGGCCCGGGCTGCAGGTGTTCCACCGCGGGTTCGGCACCGTGCTGCACCCGTTCACCACGCTCGGCGCCGACGTCACGCTCTACAACGGCGTGACCATCGGCCGGGCCGACCCCTGGGTGCCGCAGCAGCGCAGCGCGATGGAGCGGGTGGTGCTGGAGGACGGCGTGGTGGTCTGCGCCGGGGCGAAGATCGTCTGCAAGCACGGGGTGCTCACGGTCGGCGCGGGCACCGTGGTCGGCGCCAACGCGGTGCTCACGCGGTCCACCGGGCGCAACGAGATCTGGGCCGGGGTGCCGGCCCGCCGGGTGGGCTTCCGCGGCGCCCCGGCGGACGGGACCGAGTCGACCGCCCTTGCCACGAACCCGAGTTCGCCCGCCGTCTGAACAGATCGTCCGAGCCGTAGATACTCGTGTTCATATAATGGCGGTCCGTCCCAGCGCCCATCCCGAGGACCCGCCATGACCGCCCGCAGCGTCGGTCCGACCGACGAGTACGGCTTCCCGCTCATCCCGGCCCCGGTGGACTCCTCCCAGCGCAAGCGCAGAACGATCATCGACGCGGCCCTGGCCGAGTTCCTGCGCGAGGGCTACTCGGCCGCCTCGATGGACGCGATCACCGCCCGGTCCGGCGTCTCCAAGGCCACCGTCTACAAGCACTTCGGCAACAAGGAGCGCCTCTTCCTGGCCGCGGTCGGCAGCTTCCTGCCGAACAGCTACGCCCAGCTCGAACCGAGCCTGAACGCCCTGGCCGAGGCCCCCGACCTGCGCACGGCACTGATCGAACTCGCGGTCGACTGGTGCCGCGTCCTGCTGCACCCCGAGATGCTCTCGCTGCGCCGCCTGGTGATCGGCGAGATCGACCGCTTCCCGCAGCTCGGCCGCCTCTGGTACCGCCTCACCTACGACCTCAACACCGGCCCGCTGGTCGACACCTTCGTCGAACTCGACCGCCGCGGCGCCGTCCGGGTCCCCGACCCGGCCCTCGCCGTCCAGCAACTGGTCGCCGCCACCGTCGGCGTCCCCCTGCTGATGCGCACCTTCGACACCGCCGTCGAGTTCGACGACGCCGAGCTCACCCGTCGGATGACCTCCGGCATCGACCTCTTCCTGGCGGGCTACGCACCCCGCTGACCGCCCGACCCGAACGCACCGGGGCCCGACCACCGTGGTCGGCGGCCGGGCCCGGATGCGGATCGACGGAGCGTCAGGCGGACGGCAGGTTGCGGGACATCACGATCCGCTGGACCTGGTTGGTGCCCTCGTAGATCTGGGTGATCTTCGCGTCGCGCATCATCCGCTCGACCGGGTAGTCGCGGGTGTAGCCGTAGCCGCCGAGGAGCTGGACGGCGTCGGTGGTGATCTCCATGGCCACGTCGGAGGCGAAGCACTTGGCGGCGGCGCCGAAGAAGGTGAGGTCGGCGTCGACGCGCTCGGACTTGGCGGCGGCGGCGTAGGTGAGCTGGCGGGCGGCCTCGAGCTTCATGGCCATGTCGGCGAGCATGAACTGGATGCCCTGGAAGTCGGCGATCGGCTTGCCGAACTGCTTGCGCTCCTTGACGTAGCCGGCGGCGTAGTCGAGGGCGCCCTGGGCGATGCCGAGGGCCTGGGCGGCGATGGTGATCCGGGTGTGGTCCAGGGTCTTCATCGCGGTGGCGAAGCCGGTGCCCTCCTCGCCGATCATGCGGTCGGCCGGGATCCGGACGTTGTCGAGGTAGACCTCGCGGGTCGGCGAGCCCTTGATGCCGAGCTTCTTCTCCGGGGCGCCGAAGGAGACGCCCTCGTCGCCCTTCTCCACCACGAAGGCGGAGATGCCCTTGGAGCGCTTCTCCGGGTCGGTCACGGCCATCACCGTGTAGAACTCGGAGACGCCGGCGTTGGTGATCCACCGCTTGACGCCGTTCAGCACCCAGAAGTCGCCGTCGCGGACCGCGCGGGTCTTCATGCCGGCCGCGTCCGAGCCGGCGTCCGGCTCGGAGAGGCAGTAGGAGAACATGCCCTCGCCGCGGGCCAGCGCGCCCAGGTACTTGGCCTTCAGCTCCTCGGAGCCGGAGAGCTGGACCGGGAGCGAGCCGAGCTTGTTGACGGCCGGGATCAGCGAGGAGGAGGCGCAGACCCGGGCGACCTCCTCGATCACCAGTACGGTGGCGAGGGCGTCGGCGCCGGCGCCGCCGTACTGCTCGGGGATGTGCACGGCGTGCAGGTCGTTGGCCTCCAGCGCGTCGCGGGCCTCCTGCGGGAACCGGCTGTGCTCATCGACGTCGGCCGCGAACGGGGCGATCTTGGCCTCGGCGAGGGCCCGAACGGTCTCGCGGAGCATGTCGTGCTCCTCGGAGAGCCGGAAGAGGTCGAATTCGGCACTGCTGGCCATGGTGTGCGCCCCTCTGCGGTGGATGTGTCGGATTTCGCCCGCCATGGGGGCTTTCCGAGGTTAGTTACCGTTAAGTAAGTCAACATTCTAGGCCTAGCAGGCCAAGAGCGAGGACGTGACGTGGGTGACACACCATTGGCCGGATACCATCGGTGCCTGCACCTCGCCCACTGCCGGTCCTACCCCGGCGACCCGTGAAGGGGAAACCCCTGTGGCCCTGCGCATCTCGGTGATCGGCACCGGCTACCTCGGTGCTACCCACGCGGCCTGCCTGGCCGAGCTCGGGTTCGAGGTACTGGGGCTGGACGTGGACCAGGACAAGCTGGCCGCGCTCTCCGCCGGCCGGGTGCCGATGTACGAGCCCGGGCTGGAGCAGCTGCTGGTCAAGCACGTCGCCGGGCACCCCGGCTCGACCGGACGGCTGAGCTTCACCGACTCCTTCGAGCAGGTCGCGGCCTTCGCCGACGTGCACTTCGTCTGTGTGAACACCCCGCAGCGGCGCGGCGAGTTCGCCGCCGACATGTCGCACGTGGACGCCGCGATGGACGCGCTGGCCCCGCACCTGGTGCGCCCGGCCCTGGTGGTCGGCAAGTCCACCGTGCCGGTGGGCAGCGCCAACCGGCTGGCCGAGCGGCTGGCCGGGCTGGCCCCGGCCGGCGCGGCGGTGGAGCTGGCCTGGAACCCGGAGTTCCTGCGCGAGGGCTTCGCGGTGGGCGACACCCTGCACCCGGACCGGATCGTGATCGGGGTCCGCGAGGGCGGCCGGGCCGAGGAGCTGCTGCGCGAGGTGTACGCCACCCCGCTGGCCGAGGGCGTGCCGATGGTGGTCACCGACTACCCGACCGCCGAGCTGGTCAAGGCGGCCGCCAACTCCTTCCTGGCCACCAAGATCTCCTTCATCAACGCGATGTCCGAGGTCTGCGAGGCCTCGGGCGCGGACGTCACGCTGCTGAGCAAGGCGCTCTCCTACGACGAGCGGATCGGCGGGCGGTTCCTCAACGCCGGGCTGGGCTTCGGCGGCGGCTGCCTGCCCAAGGACATCCGGGCCTTCATGGCCCGGGCCGGGGAGCTGGGCGCCGACCAGGCGCTGACCTTCCTGCGCGAGGTGGACTCGATCAACATGCGCCGCCGCTCCCGGATGGTGGAGCTGGCCCGCGAGCAGTGCGGCGGCGGCTTCCTGGACCGCCGGGTGGCGGTGCTGGGCGCGGCCTTCAAGCCGGACTCGGACGACATCCGGGACTCCCCCGCGCTGAACGTGGCCGCGCAGATCCAGCTGCAGGGCGCCCAGGTCACCGTCTACGATCCGCGGGCGATGGACAACGCCCGCAAGATGTTCCCCTCGCTCTCCTACGCCGCCTCGGCCACCGAGGCCGCGGTCGGCGCGCACGTGGTGCTGCACCTGACGGAGTGGCAGGAGTTCCGCGAGCTGGACCCGGTCGCGCTGGGCGCGGTAGTGGCCGAGCGGCGGGTGCTGGACGGGCGCAACGTGCTGGACGGGGCCCGCTGGCGGGCGGCCGGCTGGAGCTACCGGGCGATGGGCCGCCCGTTCGCGGAGTAGTCGGGCAGGAGCCTCAGACGAGCAGGCCGCGCTTGTAGCCCTCGGCCACGGCCGCCGCGCGGTCCCGCACGCCGAGCTTGGCGTACAGGTGCAGCAGGTGGGTCTTCACCGTCGCCTCGCTGATGAAGAGCCGGCGGGCCGACTCCTTGTTGGTGCTGCCGGCCGCGACCAGCCGCAGCACCTCCAGCTCCCGCTCGGTCAGCCCCTCCACCGGGGCGGCCGGCACCGGCTCGCGCATCCGGCCGAGCAGCTTCTGCGCCACCGAGGGGGCCAGCACCGACTGCCCGTCCCCCGCGGCCCGGACCGCGCGGACCAGCTCCTCGCGCGGCGCGTCCTTCAGCAGGTAGCCGGTGGCGCCGGCCTCCACGGCGGGCAGCACGTCGGCGTCGCTGTCGTAGGTGGTGAGCACCAACACCCGCACGGCGGGCGCCAGCTCGCGCAGCCGGCGGATCGCCTCGACGCCGCCGGTGCCCGGCATCCGCAGGTCCATCAGCACCACGTCGGGGGTCAGCGCGAGGGCCCGCTCCACCGCCTCCGCGCCGTCGCCCGCCTCGCCGGCAACCTCGAAGTCGGGGTCGCCCTCGAAGACTCCGCGCAGGCCGTCCCGGACGATCGGGTGGTCATCGACGATCAGCAGACGAATGGTCACGGTGCATTCTCCACCGGCCCGGTCGGCACCGGGACACCAGCCCCGGGCACCCGCAGCGCCGGCACGCTGATGCTCAGGGCCGTGCCCTCCCCCGGCCCGCTCTCCACCGCCAGGCTCCCGCCGACCTGCCTCAGCCGGTGCCGCATCGCGGTGAGCCCGTAGCTCTCGCCGCCCGGCGAACCGGCGGCGGCCGGGTCGAAGCCCACCCCGTCGTCCAGCACGTCCAGCAGCACCACCTCGTGGGTGTAGCTGAGGGTCAGCCCGACCCGGCCGGCCCGGGCGTGCTTGGCGATGTTGGCCAGCCCCTCCTGGGCGGCGCGGAAGAGCACCACCTCCAGCTCCGGCAGCAGCGGGAACGCGGCGCCGGTAACGGTCACCTGGGCCGTCACCCCGGCGGTGCTGCTCCAGCGCTCGGCCAGGTCCTGCACGGCCTCCGGCAGGTGGGCCTCGGCCAGCGGACCGGGCCGCAGCGCCTGCACCGAGCGGCGGGCCTCGGCCAGGCTCTCCCGGGCCAGCCGGCGGGCGTTGGCCAGGTGGTGCAGCCGCCGCTCGGCGTCCCGGTCGAAGCGCTCGGCGGCCTCGAGCTGGGTGACGATGCCGGTCAGCCCCTGGGCGATGGTGTCGTGGATCTCGCCGGCCATCCGCTGCCGCTCGTCCAGCACACCGGCCTCCCGGGCCTGGGCGACCAGCTGGGCGTGCAGCCCGGCGTTCTCCGCCATGGTCTCCCGCAGCCGGCGGTTGGCCTCGGCCAGCTCGTCGATGTGGACGGCCCGCTGGCGGCTGCGCCGGTCCTCCTCGATGGACTGGTAGGTGATCGCGCCCGCCGTCACCATGTTGACCAGCACCAGGCCGCCGTAGAGCAGCCACATGCCGCCGTGCAGGTTGCCGACCCCGCCGACCTGGGTGGTGGACATCATCGCCGCGGTCAGCACGATCGCCACCGGCCAGAGCTGCCGGGGCAGCACCGCCACCTGGAGGTAGCCGGTGAAGGCGAAGAAGCCGAAGAACGGGCTGACCACCACCAGCAGCGCGATCAGCACCAGCAGCCCGGTGTAGAAGGCCACCGCCTTGGCCCGCTGCCGCTCGGACTCCCCGGCCTCCACCGCCATCAGCCACTGCCAGAGCGCGGCCAGTGCGGAGAGCCCCAGCACGGCGGTCCGGAAGCCGGGGCCGCTGCCCGGGCCGAGGGCCAGCGAGAGGATCGCCGAGAGGACCAGGCCAAGGTAGGGCACGTAGGACTGGATCCGGGCCAGCCTGGTCTCTCGCGTGTCCGGCCGCTGGGCGCCGGCGGTCTCCTGGTGCATGGTGATCATGATGGTGGCTCCCTCGGCCCCGGCGGAAGGTCCGGCCTCATTCCCAGCGGAAGGTCCGGGCGGCCAGCGCGCCGGCGCCCACGGTGTACCCGGCCAGCACCAGCAGGTGCTGCCAGAGCGGGCCCTGGCCCGACCAGGCGGCGGTCACCGCGCCGAACGGGATGAACTGGCAGACCTGCTGCATCAGGTGGGGCATCTGCGCGACCGGGAAGTAGAGGCCGGTGGCGAAGAAGTTGAGGATCATCAGCGGCACCCCCATCGCGCTGGCCGCCCCCTGGGTGCGGGCCCGGGCCGCGATCAGCAGGCCGAGCGCCAGCACCGCCGCCCCGCCGAGCAGGAAGGAGGAGAGCACCGCTCCGGGGCTGGCCGGGGTGGAGACGTGGAAGGCGATCGCGCCGATCGCCACGATCGCCGCCGACCCGGCCAGCGCCAGCCCGGCGATCACGGTGACCAGCCCGGCCAGCATGCCCGAGGCCGGCACCGGGCTGACCGAGAGCCGGCGCAGCACGTCCTTCTCCCGCCAGCCGGCCATGGTGGCCGGCAGCGCGGTGCAGGCGAGGAAGAGCGGCACCATCGCGGCCAGGGTCGGCACGTAGACGTCGATCACCCGCTTGCCGCCCAGGGTGGCGGCGGGGGTCTGGAAGGCCGGGATGTTGCCGAAGACCACCACCAGCAGGACAGGCAGGCCGAGCCAGACCAGCGAGGCGGGCTCGCGCAGCAGCAGCCTGGCCTGGGTGGCGGTGAGGGTGCGGAAGCCCCGGCGGGGCATGGCGGGGAGGAGGAAGCTGGTCATGGCGGCGAGCCCTTCGTGGCGCGGAGGTCGGTGAGGTCAGGGAGGAAGTACCGAAATGAGGGGGAGTCAGTCGGACTGGGGCTCGTGGCTGGTCAGGCTGATGAAGGCGTCGTCCAGGCTGGCCTGCTCCACCCGCAGGTCGGCCGCGATGATCTGACGGCGGGCCAGCAGCGCGGTGACCGCCTGCACCAGGTTCCCGGTGCCGCTGAGCTCGACCACCGGGCCGTGCCAGGAGAGCGCGGTCACCTCGGGCAGCGCCCGCAGCAGCTCCTCGTCCAGCGGGGCGGAGGGTCGGAACCGCATCCGCTGCTGCCCGGCCCGGGCGGCCAGGCCGGCCGGGGTGTCCACGGCGACCACCCGGCCGCCGTCGATCAGCGCCACCCGGTCGCAGAGCCGCTCGGCCTCCGCCATGAAGTGGGTGACCAGCAGCACCGTGACCCCGGTGTCGCGCAGCTGCTCGACCAGCTCCCAGGTGGTGCGGCGGGCGTGCGGATCGAGGCCGGTGGTCAGCTCGTCCAGCACCACCACCTCGGGGTTGCCGATCACCGCCAGGGCGATCGCCAGGCGCTGCTTCTGGCCGCCGGAGAGCTTCTTGTAGCGGGCGCCGGCCTTCTCGGCCAGGCCCAGTCGGGCCATCAGCTCCTCCGGATCGGCCGGGTGCCGGTAGAAGGAGGCGAAGAGCCGCAGCGCCTCACGGACCGTCAGCTTGTCCGGCAGCCCGCTCTCCTGCAGCTGGACGCCGAGCACCTGGCGCAGCTCGTCCCGCTGCCGGACCGGGTCGAGGCCGAGCACCGAGATCCGCCCGCCGTCCGCCGCGCGGAGCCCGGCCAGGCACTCCACCGTGGTGGTCTTGCCGGCGCCGTTCGGCCCGAGGATGCCGAACACCTCGCCGCGCTCGACCTGGAAGGAGACGTCGTGCACGGCGGTGAACCGCCCGTACCGCTTCTCCAGGTGCTCGACCTCGATGACCGCCATGGCCTGCTCCCCCTTCGGTGGTTGGCGCTGCTGTCGCCGTGCCTCCACCCTCCCGCGCGGGACCCCTGCCGCGGATCGACCACCCGGCTCCTCCCGGCGGGCCGATCGGATGAGTTCCGGCATCAACCGAAACGGGTCCCGGCATCAACCGATCGGTTGATGCCGGGGCCGGAATGCCCGCCGCCGCGGGCCCGTTGGAACCGTCATGACTGATTTCAGCGACCAGGCGACCGCCCACCGGATCCTCACCAGCTCGGGTGACACCTGGGCCGTCGTGGGCCTGTCCACCAACGAGCGGCGCGCCGCCTTCGGCGTGGCCAAGGTGCTGCAGCGGTTCGGCAAGCGGATCGTCCCGGTGCACCCCAAGGCGGAGGCGGTGCTGGGCGAGCAGGGCTACGCCAGCCTGGCCGACATCCCCTTCCCGGTCGACGTGGTGGACGTCTTCGTCAACAGCTCGCTGGCCGGCGAGGTGGCCGACCAGGCCGTGGCGGCGGGCGCCAAGGCGGTCTGGTTCCAGCTCGGCGTGGTCGACGAGGCCGCCTTCGAGCGCACCACGGCGGCCGGGCTGTCGATGGTGATGGACCGCTGCCCGGCCATCGAGATCCCCCAGCTGGCCGACTAGGCGGCGCCCTCCACGTCCTCCAGGCCCTGCACGCCCTCCTCGCCGTCCACGCCGTCCAGCCCCTCCAGGGTGGCCAGCGAGGGCGCCCGGGTGGCCCGCAGCTGGCGGGCCACCTCCTCGGCCGCCCGCAGCACCCGCAGCGGGTTCTGCCAGGTGAGCTTGGCCAGCTCCGCCTCCGTCCAGCCGCGGCCCAGCAGTTCGGCGAGCAGGTTCGGGTAGCCGGAGACGTCGTCCAGCCCGGCCGGGGTGAAGGCGGTCCCGTCGAAGTCGCCGCCCACCCCGAGGTGGTCGATGCCGGCCACCTCCCGCATGTGGTCCAGGTGGTCGGCCACCGTGGCCGCGGTGGCGACCGGCCGCGCCACCCGCTCCTGGTAGGCGTGCAGCACCTTCATCGCCGCCGGGGTGTGCGCCAGCGGGTGGAAGCCGTGCGCCGCCAGCTCCTCGGTCGCCCCCGCCACCCAGGCGGCCACCCGGGCGTCGACGAACTGCGGCACGAAGGTGGCCATCGCCACCCCGCCGTTGGCCGGCAGCAGCGCCAGCACGTCGTCCGGGATGTTGCGCGGGTGGTCGTTGAGCGCGCGCGCGGAGGAGTGCGAGAAGACCACCGGCGCCTCGCTCACCCGCAGCGCGTGCCGCATGGTGTCCGGCGAGGTGTGCGAGAGGTCCACCAGCATGCCCAGCCGGTTCATCTCCCGCACCACCTCCTCGCCGAACCGGGTCAGCCCGCCGGCTGACGGCTCGTCGGTGGCGGAGTCGGCCCACGGCACGTTGTCGTTGTGGGTGAGCGTCAGGTAGCGCACACCCAGCCGGTGCAGCGCCCGCAGGGTGGCCAGCGAGGAGTTGATGCTGTGTCCGCCCTCGGCGCCCATCAGCGAGGCGATCCGCCCCTCGGCCCGGGCCGCCTCGGCCTGGTCGGCGGTGAGCGCCAGCGCCAGCCGCTCCGGGTAGCGGTCCACCAGCGCCCGGACGAAGTCGATCTGCTCCAGGGTGGCGCTCACCGCCGCGTCCCCGGCCAGCCGGGCGGGGACGTAGACCGACCAGAACTGCGCACCGACCCCGCCGGCGGCCAGCCGGTCGAGGTCGGTGTGCAGGTGGTGCCGCTGGTCGTCCGCCAGGTCGACGGCGTCCAGGTCGTAGCCGGCCAGCTCGCGCATCGCCCAGGGCAGGTCGTTGTGCCCGTCCACCACCGGTGCGGTGGCGAGCAGGGCCCGGGCCCGGGCGAGGTGGTCCGTGGAGGGAGGAGTCATCCCCCCATGGAACTACTTGCTGAAGCCGAAGGAGGAGGAACCCGCCACCTTGGCGCGCAGCTTCTTGCCCTTCTCGGTGGCCTGGGCGTTGAGGTCGTGCTGGAAGTCGACCATCTTCTCGGTCAGCTCCGGGTCGAAGGCGGCGACCATCCGCACGGCCAGCAGGCCCGCGTTGCGCGCGCCGGCCACCGAGACGGTGGCCACCGGCACGCCGGCCGGCATCTGCACGATGGAGAGCAGGCTGTCCATGCCGTCCAGGTAGCGCAGCGGCACCGGCACGCCGATCACCGGCAGCGGGGTGACCGAGGCCAGCATGCCCGGCAGGTGCGCGGCGCCGCCGGCCCCGGCGATGACCGCCTTCAGGCCGCGGGTGTGCGCCTGCTCGCCGTAGGCGATCATCTCGCGCGGCATCCGGTGCGCGGAGAGCACGTTCACCTCGTAGGGCACCTCGAACTCGTCGAGCGCCTGGGCCGCCGCCTCCATCACCGACCAGTCGGAGTCGGAGCCCATGGCGATGCCGACGAGGGGGGTGTCGCTGTTGCCAATCACTCGGTGATCGTGCCTCTCAGGTACGCGGCCGCGTGGCGCGCCCGCTCGCGCACGTCCTCGAGGTCGTCCCCGAAGACGGTGACGTGGCCCACCTTGCGGCCGGGCTTCACGTCCTTGCCGTACATGTGGATCCGCAGACCCGGGTCGCGGGCCATGCAGTGCAGGAAGGCGTGGTACATGTCGGGGTAGTCGCCGCCGAGCACGTTGACCATCACGGTCCACCTGGCGCGCGGGCGCGGGTCGCCGAGCGGCAGGTCCAGCACCGCGCGCAGGTGGTTCTCGAACTGCGAGGTGACGGCGCCGTCGATCGACCAGTGGCCGGAGTTGTGCGGGCGCATCGCCAGCTCGTTCACCAGGATCCGGCCGTCCCGGGTCTGGAACAGCTCCACCGCCAGGTGGCCGGTGATGTCCAGCTCGCCGGCGATCCGCAGGGCCAGCGCCTGGGCCTCGGCGGCCAGCGCCGGGTCGAGCTCGGGGGCGGGGGCGGTCACCTCGGCGCAGACGCCGTTCTCCTGGACGCTCTCCACCACCGGGTAGGCGACGGCCTGGCCGCTGGGCGAGCGGACCACGTTGGCGGCCAGCTCCCGGACGAAGTCGACCTTCTCCTCGGCCAGCACCGGCACGCCGGCCAGGAACGGGGCCTCGGCCTCCCGCTCGTCGTCGACGACCCAGACGCCCTTGCCGTCGTAGCCGCCGCGGACCGTCTTGAGCACCACCGGGTAGCCGGCGCCCTCGGCCGCGAAGGCGGTCACGTCGGCCGGGTCGGCGACCAGCCGGTGCCGGGGGCAGGGCACGCCGATCGAGTCGAGCTTGGCCCGCATCACGCCCTTGTCCTGGGCGTTCACCAGGGCGTCCGGCCCGGGGCGGACCACCACGCCCTCGGCCTGCAGCGCCCGCAGGTGCTCGGTGGGCACGTGCTCGTGGTCGAAGGTGACCACGTCGCAGCCGGCCGCGAACCGGCGCAGCGTCTCCAGGTCGCGGTAGTCGCCGAGTACCGTGTCGGCCACCACCTGGGCGGCCGAGTCCTGCGGGGTGTCGGCCAGGATCCTGAACCGCACCCCGAGCGGGATGCCGGACTGGTGTGCCATGCGGGAGAGCTGTCCGCCGCCCACCATGCCCACTACTGGAAATTTCGCGCTGCCCGGGAGAGTCACGCTGCCAGGATATCCGGGCCGGTCAAGGCGGGTGCACCGGCGAGCCGGGAGCCGCGGCGGCCTGCCGCCCGGCCCTCGCCGGACGGCGGCGCCGCGCCGAGCCGGTAGCCTGGATGGCCCAGTGACCGGAATCAGGAGAACTCCCCGGATGGCCAAGAGCGCTGCGCACCGACGCCCCTCCCTCGCCCAGCGGCTGCGCGGCGTCTCCGGCGAGGTGGTCCAGTTCGCCGTGGTCGGCCTGGTCGGCATCGCGGTGAACTTCGGCGTCTCCAACGCCGTGCTGCACGCCACCCACTGGGCGCCGGTGCGCTGCTCGGTGATCGGCACCCTGGTCGCGATCGTGGCCAACTACCTCGGCTACCGCTACTGGGTCTACCGGGACAGCGACGCGGCCTCGCGGCGCCGGGAGATCACGCTCTTCCTGGTCTTCAGCGGCATCGGCCTGCTGATCGAGAACGGCACCGTCTGGTTCACCACCTACACCCTGGGCCTGACCAGCACCCTCGCCTACAACGGCGCCAAGGTCGCGGGCACCGGGGTGGCCACGCTGTTCCGCTTCTTCTCCTACCGCACCTGGGTCTTCAAGGCGATGCCGGAGCTGCCGGAGCCGGCCGCCATGGTGGAGCAGGCGGAGCGGTTCCTGGTCGGCGAGCCGCAGCCGCAGGTGGAGTACACCGGGCGTTAGTCCGCCTCCGGCGCCCCGCTCAGCGGTAGGAAGAGCGCGAAGACCGGCGGCCTGAGCGAGAGCAGCTCCAGCCGCCCGCCGTCCGCCTCGGCCAGGTCGCGGGCCACCGCCAGGCCGATGCCGGTGGAGTTGCGCCCGCTGACGGCCCGTTCGAAGACCCGGTTGCCCAGCTCGGCCGGCACCCCCGGGCCCTCGTCCTGCACCTCGACCACCACCGAGCTGCCCGAGCGCCGCACCCGCAGGGTCACCGTGCCGCCGCCGTGCATCAGCGAGTTCTCGATCAGCGTGGCCAGCACCTGGGAGACGGTGCCGGGGGTGCCGGTCGCGGTGACCTGGCCCATCCCGGCGGTGACCAGCCGGCGGCCGGTGCCGCGCAGCGAGGCCGACCACTCGGCGGCCTGCTGCCGGATCACCTGGTCCAGGTCGAAGCCGCGGGCGGCGGCCGGGCCGTGGGTGTCGCGCTGGTTGGTGAGCAGCCGCTGCACCACATCGGTCAGCCGCTCCACCTGCTGTAGCGCGATGGTGGCCTCCTCCCGCACCGTCTCCGGCTGGTCGCAGAGCGCGGTGATCTCCTCCAGCCGCATGGAGAGCGCGGTCAGCGGGGTGCGCAGCTGGTGCGAGGCGTCGGCGGCGAGCCGGCGCTCGGCGGTGAGCATCCGGCCGATCCGCTCCGCGCTGGCGTCCAGCACCTCGGCCACCCGGTCCAGCTCGGGCACCCCGTAGCGGCGGTCGCGCGGGCGCGGGTCGCCGGAGCCGAGCCGTTCGGCGGTCTCCGCCAGGTCGATCAGCGGGCGGGTCAGCCGGCGGGCCTGCCAGAGCGCCAGCGCCACCGCGGCCAGCACCGCCAGCAGCGCGACCAGGGCGAGCAGCAGCAGCATGTTGGCGATCTCGTGGTCCACGTCCTTGCCGGACTGCTGCACGGTGACGGTCTCGCCGTGCGGGCCGGTCTCGGTGGCGGTCAGCAGGCTGTCCCCGGCCGGCTTCCCGCCGATCGTCACCAGGGCCTGCCCGGGGATGGCGATCTCGGCGTAGTCGCCCTCCACCACCCCGCTGCCGATCCGCTCCCCGGTCACCGGCTCGTCGGCTGCCAGCCTGGTCTCCACCAGCCCGAGCAGCCGCACCGCCGCCGCGTCCACCCGGTTCTGGGCGTTGTTGACGATGCTCTGCTTCTCCACCAGCGCGAGCGGCACGCAGAACACCGTCACCACCACCAGCACCACCCCGAGCAGCGAGTTGATCATGCGGCGCTTCACGCGGGCGGGTCCTGCTCTCGGGGATAGGCCGGCTGGGGAGCCGGGGTCAGTTCTTCTCGAAGCGGAAGCCCACGCCGCGGACGGTGGCGATGTAGCGCGGGTTGGTGGCGTCGTCGCCGAGCTTCTTGCGGAGCCAGGAGATGTGCATGTCCAGGGTCTTGGTGGAGGTCCACCAGGTGGTGTCCCAGACCTGGCGCATGATGTCCTCGCGGGTCACCACCCGGCCGGCGTCCCGGACCAGGACCCGCAGCAGCTCGAACTCCTTGGCGGAGAGGGTCAGCTCCTCCTCGCCGACCCAGGCGCGGTGCGACTCGATGTCGATCCGCACGCCGTGCGCGCCGGTGGAGAGCGAGTCGACGTTGCCGCGCCGCAGCAGGGCCCGGACCCGGGCCAGCAACTCGGCGAGCCGGAAGGGCTTGGTGACGTAGTCGTCCGCGCCGGCGTCCAGGCCGACCACGGTGTCCACCTCGTCGGCCCGGGCGGTCAGCACCAGGACCGGGCAGCTGCGCCCGTCCGCGCGCAGCCGGCGGCAGACCTCCAGCCCGTCCATCTCCGGCAGGCCCAGGTCGAGGACGATCAGGTCGATCTCCTCCTCCAGACCGGCCTCCAGCGCGGCCGGGCCGTCCTCGCGGACCAGCACCTCGTAGCCCTCTCGGCGCAGCGCGCGGGCCAGCGGTTCCGAGATGGCCGGATCGTCCTCGGCGAGCAGCACACAGGTCATGGGGCGAATGGTAGTCCGCCCGGGGCCCGGTGATCAGTCCCCGACGGCCCCGGGGCCGTGCTGCGCGCCGGTCGGGCGCCGGGTGCGCCGGTTCCGGCGTCCGGCGCAACGGAGCGGGCTCGCGGGTGACCCGCGCTGTGAACTCTTTCACAGCGGGTAGCGGGCGGACGGCGCGGCGGTCACGCCCAACTCTTCTGCGATACACCGGCTCTGGATGCGAATCCTCCGGCCTGGCCTTCGGTTCGAAGGATTCTTCGCGGCCCTGCCATCGAATACCGTTCAGGCTTGGGATTCCTTTGACTCTTCCGTTATCCCATTGGCACCTTTTGTCCGACCAAGTCGGGGAATATCGCCACGTACAGTGGTCCGGTCCCCATGGCACAGAGCGCGACACCTCCTGCCCGAGCAGCGAGCAGGACCGCGTGATGCTCGGAGGCCCCCCGCCACACCACCCCCAGGCGGACCCGGGGCCTCCCAGAGTCAGGCAAGGAACACCACTGATGGCGTCACCCACCACCCTGGACGCCGGCGTACGGCCGGACGCTCCTTCTGGCGGCAAGACCTTCTTCGGGCACCCCCGAGGACTCGCCACGCTCTTCATGACCGAGATGTGGGAGCGGTTCAGCTTCTACGGCATGCGAGCGCTGCTGGTCGTCTACATGACCAACGCGACCTCCGGCGGCCTCGGCATGAAGGTCGCCGCCGCCACCGCGATCTACAGCGTCTACAACGCCATGGTCTACCTGCTCGCCCTGCCCGGCGGCTGGATCGCCGACCGCTTCTGGGGCGCCCGCAGGACCGTCGCGATCGGCGGCGGGATCATCATGGTCGGCCACTTCATGCTGGCCGTGCCGTTCAAGGCCTCGTTCTTCGTCGGCCTGGCCTTCATCGCGCTGGGCTCCGGCCTGCTGAAGGCCAACATCTCGACCATGGTCGGCCACCTCTACAAGGGCCCGAACGACCCGCGCCGGGACGGCGGCTTCACCATCTTCTACATGGGCATCAACCTCGGTGCCTTCGCCGCCCCGCTGGTCATCGGCACGGTCGGCCAGAAGATCGACTGGCACCTGGGCTTCGCCCTGGCCGGCCTCGGCATGGCGCTGGGCCTCGGCCAGTACCTGCTCGGCAGCCGCCACCTGAGCGCCAGGAGCGACGTGGTCACCTCGCCGATCTCGGCCGAGGAGAAGCGCTCGATCCTGCGCAAGGCCGGCCTGTGGCTGGCCGCCGCCGCGGTCTTCTACGGCGTCCTGGCGGCCACCGGCCAGCTGAACGTGAACTGGGCGGTCTGGCCGCTGTCGATCGCCGGCATCGCCATCCCGGTCGTGGTCTTCACCCGGATCAAGCGGGACAAGGACCTCTCGCCGACCGACCACACCAAGATCCGCGGCTACATCTGGTTCTTCGCGGTCGCCGCCGTGTTCTGGATGATCTACGACCAGTCCGGCTCCACCCTGAGCGTCTTCGCCGACAACAGCACCAACCTGTCGGTCTTCGGCTGGCACTTCCCGTCCAGCTGGTTCCAGTCGCTCAACCCGCTCTACATCATGGCGCTGGCCCCGGTCTTCGCCTGGCTCTGGGTCTGGCTCGCCCGCCGCGGCAAGAACCCCAGCACCACGGTGAAGTTCTCCATCGGCCTGCTGATGATCGGCTTCTCGTTCATCGTGATGATGCTCGCGATGGCCGCGGCCACCGGCGGCCACAAGGCCAGCCCGCTCTGGCTGGCCGTGGTCTACCTGGTCCAGACCGTCGGCGAGCTGACCCTCTCCCCGGTCGGCCTCTCGGTCACCACCAAGCTGGCCCCGGCCAAGTACGCCTCGCAGATGATGGGCATCTGGTTCCTCGCCGTCACCGCCGGCGACTGCGTGGCGGCCGTCATCCAGCTGGGCCTCGGCGACGCCACCGGCTCCACCTGGTACTTCGCCATCCAGGGCGTGGCCGCCCTGCTGGCGGGCGCGGCGCTGTGGATGTACCGCAAGAACGTGATCAAGCTGATGGGCGACGTGCACTGACGCACGGCGCTCGCGGTGGCCCGGCTCGCTTCGGCGGGCCGGGCCACCGGCGCTTCGGCGGCCGGCCTGCCGGAACGGTTCGGCGACCAGGTCGAGGTCGGCGACCGGACCATCGGCTCCGGTGAGTTCAAGCGCTACGCACCGCGCTGATCACCCGTCAGGATGAACCCCCTGGGGCCGGTACCCGTGTGACACGGGTACCGGCCCCAGGCCGTCGCGGGGTCAGACCTCCCGCACCCCCGCCCGCCAGACCGCCGCGGTCAGCGGGACGCCCGGGCGGTACGCCAGGTGGACCGGGGACGGCGCGTCGAGCAGCAGCAGGTCGGCGCGGGCGCCCGGGGAGATGTGGCCGACGTCGGTGCGGCGCAGGGCGCGGGCGCCGCCGGCGGTGGCGGCGTGCACGGCCTCGTCGGGGGTCATGCCCATCTCGCGGACCGCGACGGCGATGCAGAAGGCCATCGAGGAGGTGAAGGAGGAGCCGGGGTTGCAGTCGGTGGAGAGCGCCACCGTGGCACCGGCGTCGAGCAGGCGGCGGGCGTCCGGGTAGGGGGCCCGGGTGGAGAACTCGGCGCCGGGGAGCAGGGTGGCCACCGTGGCGGAGCCGGCCAGCGCGGCGACGTCCGCGTCGGTCAGGTGGGTGCAGTGGTCGGCCGAGGCCGCGCCCAGCTCGACCGCGAGCTGCACGCCGGGGCCGTGCGAGAGCTGGTTGGCGTGCACCCGGGGGGTCAGGCCGCGCTCGATGCCGGCGGTCAGCACGGCCCGGGCCTGGTCGCCGTCGAAGGCGCCCTGCTCGCAGAAGACGTCCACCCAGCGGGCGTGCGGGGCGCAGGCGTCCAGCATCTCGCCGGTGACCAGGTCCACGTAGCCCGCCGGGTCGTCGGCGAACTCCGGGGCGACCACGTGGGCGCCCAGGTAGGTGGTCTCCGCGGTGTGCGCGGCGGCGATCCGCAGCGCCCGGGCCTCGTCGGCCACCGTCAGGCCGTAGCCCGACTTGCACTCCACGGTGGTGGTGCCCTGGCGCAGCGCCTCGCCGACGAAGCGCGCCACGTTGGCGTCGAGTTCGGCGTCGGTGGCGGCCCGGGTCGCCGCCACGGTGGTGCGGATGCCGCCCGCGGAGTAGGACTGGCCGGACATCCGGGCGTTGAACTCGGCGGTGCGGTCGCCCGCGAAGACCAGGTGGGCGTGCGAGTCCACGAAGCCGGGCAGCAGCGCCCGGCCGCCGGCGTCGACCCGCTGGTCCGCCGCCGGCGCGTCGGCGGCCCGCCCGGTCCAGGTGACCACCGAGCCGTCCAGCACCACCGCCGCGTCCTCGACCAGGCCGAGCAGCCCGGGGCAGGACGGGTCGTTGGTGACCAGGGTGCCGATGTTGGTGATGAGCGTGCTGGTCATGACACCTTCTGGGAGGAGATGGCGCGCTGCAGCGCGGCGGCGACGTCCGGCACCTGGGTGTGCTCCCCGTCGGCGACGATCCGCCGGCCGCCGACCACCACCTGCCGCACGTCGGCGGCCGAGGCGGCGAAGACGGCGGTCTCGGCGCCGAGCCGCGGGCTGGGCCCGGCGGTGCGCACGGTGTCCAGCGCCAGCACGGTGAAGTCGGCCAGCGCCCCGGCCTCGATCCGGCCGGCCTCGGGCCAGCCGAGCGAGGCGTGCCCGTCCTCGGTGCCGGCCCGCAGCAGCGCGTTGGCCGTCCAGTGGCCGCGGGTGCGGGTGCGCAGCCGCTCGTTCAGCTCGAGCGCCCGGGCCTCCTCGAACGGGTCGATCACCGCGTGGCTGTCGCTGCCCAGGGTGACCGGACAGCCGGCGCTGGCCAGCTCCCGGGCCGGGCCGATGCCGTCGGCCAGGTCCCGCTCGGTGGTCGGGCACATGCAGATCACCGTGGAGGAGTCGGAGAGCAGCTTGACGTCCTCCCCCGTCAGGTGGGTGGCGTGCACCGCGCTGGTGCGCGGGCCGAGCACGCCGTGGTCGTGCAGCAGCCGGGTCGGGGTGACCCCGTGCGCGGTCAGGCAGGCGTCGTTCTCGGCGGTCTGCTCGGACAGGTGCACGTGCAGCGGGGCCTTGCGCATCGCGGCCCAGTGCGCGACGGTGCCCAGCTGCTCGGCCGGCACGGCCCGCACCGAGTGGATCGCCGCGCCGATCCGGGCGTGCGGACGGGCCGTCAGGGCGTCGGCCCGGACCGCCCAGGCCTCCGCGTCGCCGTCGCCGAACCGCAGCTGGGGCTTGGTCAGCTCGGCGCCGAAGCCGGCGGAGAGGTAGCAGGTGTCCAGCAGGGTGATCCGGACGCCGGCCCGCGCGGCGGCCTCGATCAGCGCCTCCCCCATCGCGTTGGGGTCGGTGTAGCGGGCGCCGCCGGGCGCGTGGTGCAGGTAGTGGAACTCGCCCACGCAGGTGATCCCGGCCAGCGCCATCTCCGCGTAGACGGCGGTGGCCAGCTCCAGGTAGCTCTCCGGGTCGAGCGCGCCGGCGAATCGGTACATGGTGTCGCGCCAGGTCCAGAAGGTGCCGGAGCCGACCTGCACCGAGCCGCGCAGCGCCCGGTGGAAGGCGTGCGAGTGGCTGTTGGCCTGGCCGGGCAGCATCAGGCCGGCCAGCCGGACGGCGCCGGGCGGGCAGGGCCCGCTGTCCGGCACCACCCGGGCGAACCGCCCGTCCGCGCCGACCTCGACCAGCACGTCCGGCTCCACCACCGGCCCGTTGACGTGCGGCAGCCAGGCGTGCTCGGCCCAGTACGTCTGCGCTACTGACATGCCAGGTCCTCCAGGACGTCCGCGAGGGCCGAGACGCCCGCCAGGCAGTCGGGCAGCTCGGCGTGCTCGGCCGGGGAGTGTGAGACACCGCTCGGGTTACGTACGAACAGCATGGCGGTCGGCACGGCCGATGCCAGGATCCCGGCGTCGTGTCCCGCCCCGGTGGGCAGCACCGGGGCGCCGCCCAGGGTGGCGGCGATCCGGTCGCGCAGCGGGCCGTCGAAGTCCACCACCGGGGTGTAGGACTCGCGGACCAGCTCGACCTTGACGCCGTCCCGCTCGCCGCGCTCGGCGGCGGCCTGGCGGATCTGCTCGACCAGCTCGGTGAGCACCGCCTCGTCGGCCGCCCGGGAGTCCAGCCAGCCGCGCACCAGGGAGGCGATCGCGTTGGTGCCGTTGGGCTCCACCGCGACCTTGCCGAAGGTGGCCAGCGCGCCGGCCAGCCGGGCCTTCTTGCGGGCCGCCAGCACGGTGGTGGCGTAGGTGAGCATCGGGTCGCGGCGCTCCTCGATCCGGGTGGTCCCGGCGTGGTTGGCCTCGCCGTGGAAGTCGAACCGCCAGCGGCCGTGCGGCCAGATCGCCGAGGCCACCCCGACCGGCTGGTCCTCGGCCAGGTAGCGGCCCTGCTCCACGTGCAGCTCGACGAAGGCGCCGATCCGGGCCAGCCGCCCGGGGTCGGCCCCGATCGCGGTCGGATCCTGGCCGGCCCGCTCCATCGCGTCCGGCAGCCGCACCCCGTCGGCGTCGCGCAGCTCGCGCGCCTGCTCGGGCGTCAGCACCCCGGCGCTGAGCCGGGAGCCGACGCAGGCCACGCCGAACCGGGCGCCCTCCTCGTCGCCGAAGTTGACGATCGCCAGTGGCCTGGCGAACCGCGCTCCCCGCCCGCGCAGTTCGTCCAGGGCGGCGAAGGAGGAGACCACGCCGAGCGGGCCGTCGAAGGCGCCGCCGTCCGGCACCGAGTCCAGGTGCGAGCCGGTGACGATCGCGCCCTCCCCCGCCGGGTCGCCCAGCCAGGCCCACTGGTTGCCGTTGCGGTCCCGCTCGTACTGCAGGCCGCGGTCCCGGGCCTGCTGCTCGAACCAGGCCCGGCACTCGGCGTCGGCGCCGTTCCAGGCGTGCCGGCGGTAGCCGCCGGACGAGGCGGAGCGGCCCACGGGGAGCAGCTCCGCCCACATCTGTTCGAAGGACGCCGTCACAGCTCACCCATGGGGACGCGGACGCCGCGCTCGGCCGCCACCTCGGCGGCGCGGTCGTAGCCGGCGTCCACGTGCCGGATCACGCCCATGCCCGGGTCGTTGGTGAGCACCCGGCGGATCTTCTCGCCGGCCAGCGCGGTGCCGTCGGCGACGGTGACCTGGCCGGCGTGGATCGAGCGGCCGATGCCGACGCCGCCGCCGTGGTGGATGGAGACCCAGGAGGCGCCGGAGGCCACGTTGACCATGGCGTTCAGCAGCGGCCAGTCGGCGATCGCGTCCGAGCCGTCCAGCATCGCCTCGGTCTCCCGGTACGGGGAGGCGACCGAGCCGCAGTCCAGGTGGTCGCGGCCGATCACGATCGGGGCGGACAGCTCTCCGGCGGCCACCATGTCGTTGAACCGCTCGCCGGCCTTGTCGCGCTCGCCGTAGCCGAGCCAGCAGATCCGCGCCGGCAGGCCCTGGAAGTGCACCTTCTCCTGGGCCATCTTGATCCAGCGGTGCAGCGACTCGTTCTCCGGGAAGAGGTCGAGCACGGCCTTGTCGGTCTTGTGGATGTCCTTGGGGTCGCCGGAGAGCGCGGCCCAGCGGAACGGGCCCTTGCCCTCGCAGAACAGCGGGCGGATGTAGGCCGGCACGAAGCCGGGGAAGGCGAAGGCGCGGTCGTAGCCGGCCAGCTGGGCCTCGCCGCGGATCGAGTTGCCGTAGTCGAAGACCTCGGCGCCGCGGTCCAGGAAGCCGACCATCGCCTCCACGTGCTTCGCCATCGACTCGCGGCTGCGCTGGGTGAACTCGGCGGGCTTCTCGGCGGCGTAGGCGGCCATGTCGTCGAAGGCGACGCCGACCGGCAGGTAGCTCAGCGGGTCGTGGGCGCTGGTCTGGTCGGTGACGATGTCGATCGGCGCGTCCATCGCCAGCAGCTGCGGGAAGACCTCGGCGGCGTTGCCCAGCAGGCCGATGGAGAGCGGCTGCTTCTTGTCCCGGGCGGCGGTGGCCAGCTCCAGCGCGTGGCTGAGGTCCTTGGCCTCGACGTCCAGGTAGCGGTGCTCGATCCGGCGGGCGATCCGGGACGGGTCGCAGTCCACGCAGATCGCCACGCCGCCGTTCATGGTGACGGCCAGCGGCTGGGCGCCGCCCATCCCGCCGAGGCCGGCGGTGAGGGTGATGGTGCCCTCGAGCGAACCGTTGTAGCGCTTGTTGGCGACGGCGGCGAAGGTCTCGTAGGTGCCCTGGAGGATGCCCTGGGTGCCGATGTAGATCCAGGAGCCGGCGGTCATCTGGCCGTACATGGTGAGGCCGAGCGACTCGAGGCGCCGGAACTCCTCCCAGTTCGCCCAGTCGCCGACCAGGTTGGAGTTGGCGATCAGCACCCGCGGCGCCCACTCGTGGGTCTGCATCACGCCGACCGGGCGGCCGGACTGCACCAGCATGGTCTCGTCCTGCTTGAGCCCCTGCAGGGTCTTCACCATGGCGTCGAAGGAGCGCCAGTCGCGCGCCGCCTTGCCGGTGCCGCCGTACACCACCAGCTTGGAGGGGTGCTCGGCCACCTCGGGGTCGAGGTTGTTCATCAGCATCCGCAGGGCGGCCTCCTGCTGCCACCCCTGGGTGGTCAGGTTGGTCCCGCGCGCCGCGCGCACCTCGCGTGCCCCGCTGATCTGCTGCTCCGCCATGGCGGCCTCCTTGCGGATGGATTCATTCAGGATTGAGCAGTCTGAATATATCCAATCAGTCCGAGGCCGACCAGAGGCGGGGGCGAACGATCCGCGGGAGGCCGCTCCGAATCGTCTGACGATACGTCAGGCCGCCGCGTCCCCGTCCCAGTCGATGCCGATCTCGGCCAGCCAGGCGCGGTCGGCGGCCTCGGTGTCGGGCGGATCGGCCGGGAGCATGGGCAGGTTCGGGGGGCGCGGGATCTGCTGGACCGGGCCGAGGCCGTACGGCTCGCCGGGGTTGCGGACGGCGGTGCCAGGGGTGGTCAGGCCGATGTGGACGGCGGTCTCGTCGCCGGGGTCGAGCACGGTGACGGCCGGCTCGGGCGGCCCGGCCAGGGCGACCCGGCGGCCGCAGGCGGGGCAGGCCCACTCCTGGGCGCCGGAGGCGAGGCGCCCGACCTGCTTCATCTCGTGGATCACTCGCACGGCGACTCCCCCCGATGGTCCTGCCAGGGGGATGCCCGGTTTACTCCAGGAACAGTCCTCGGGCCGCCGCCGACTGCTCGATCGCCTCCAGCCGGGCCTCGGCGTCCGGGAGTTCGTCGCACATCGTCTGCAGCAGCACCCGCCCCAGCACCATCGGCGCGCAGGCGGTGTCGAAGACCAGGCCGGTGCCCACCTCGGCGGGCAGCATCAGGTCGGAGAGCTTGGCCACCGGCGCGAAGGCGCTGTCGGCCACGGTGATCACGGTCAGGCCGCAGTCCCGGGCCACGGTGAGGGCGTCCATCAGCTCGCGGGGGTAGCGCGGCAGCGCGAAGCAGAGCAGCGCGCCGGAGCCGGCCGCGGCGCACTGCTCGATCCGGTCGGCGAGCATCGAACCGCCCTCGTCGAGCAGCCGGATGTCGGGGTGCACCTTGGCGGCGAAGTAGGCGAAGCCGTGCGCCTGGGCGGAGGCGGCGCGCAGGCCGAGCACCGGGAGCGGGCGGGAGGCGGCCAGCAGCCGGGCAGCCCGGACGATGGGCTCGGGGTCGGCCAGCAGCTCGGCCAGCCGGCGCAGGTGGGCGATCTCGGCCAGCACCGCCTTCTGGTGCTCGTTGCGCACCGCCTCGCCCGGGGTCTCCGGCGGGGCCGGCTCGCCGCCGAGCTCGCGCAGCCGGCGGCGCAGCGCCGGGTAGCCGTCGTAGCCGAGGGCGACCGCGAAGCGGGTGACCGAGGGCTGGCTGACCCCGGCGAGCTCGGCCACCTCCACGCTGGAGAGGAAGGGCGCCTCGGCGGCGTGCCGGACCAGGGCGTGCGCGATCCGCCGCTGGGTGGGGGTCAGCCGGTGGCCGTCGAAGAGCTCCAGCAGCCGGGCGGACGGACCCAGGGACGGCTCGGTCATCTGCGGTGGTCCCTTCGGGCGGTGGTGGTGCGTGCGGTCGACTGTGCAGCAGCGGCGGCACGGCGGCAATGATGTCTCGTCCCCCGGACTCACCCCGCCGCCGGGGTGTCTCAGGGTCGCACCCTGATTTCCCCCTGACTGGCGCGGTGCGGGGTGGACCGGTCCGGGCGACGGGCAGCAGGCTGGTGCCATGCAGCCTCACCCCGCCGCGCCCGAGCCCGCCGGAGCGCCCCGCACCGAGCTCCGCAAGGACCTCGACGCCGCCATCGAGACCCGCCGGGAGCTCGGTCCGGAGTACGAGTCGGAACTCGTGGACGCTTTCCTGTCCCGGATCGACGCCCGGCTGGACGCCCGGGTCGAGCAGCGGGTGGCCGAGGGGCTGTCCCGCGTGGAGCCGGACTTCCGGCCCCGGCGGGAGTCCAAGCGCGGCCGGCTCGGCTACCTCCCGGCCGTCTCGCTGGTGATGGCGATCCCGCTGACCGGCATCGGCACCACCGTGATGCACGGCTTCGGCGTGGTGATCGCCTGGGCCGGCATCGTCGGCGTCAACTTCGCCGCCGCCTTCGGCGAGCGCCGCGAGCGCGAGCAGGAGCGGCGCCGCACCGACACCCGCGGCGAGTGGGCCTGACCCCGGGTCGGGCCCACCCGCCGTCAGGGATCAGGCCAGCGGGCCGGTGACGGCCTCGACGGCGGTGACCAGCGCGCCAGAGGCGACCAGCGCCTCGGCCGCGTCCAGGTCGGGGGCCAGGAAGCGGTCCCGGCCGGCCCCGCCGACGCCGGCGGCCCGGGCGGCGGCCAGCGCGGCCGCGGTGCCCGGGGCCAGGGCGGCCGCGGAGTCGGTGGCGCGGATCTCCAGCGCGCGGGCGGCGGCGGTCAGCTCGACGGCCAGGATCCGGCCCAGGTTGTCGACCGCCTGGCGCAGCTTGCGGGCCGCGGACCAGCCCATCGAGACGTGGTCCTCCTGCATCGCCGAGGAGGGGATGGAGTCCACCGAGGCCGGCACGGCGAGGCGCTTGTTCTCGCTGACCAGGGCGGCCTGGGTGTACTGGGCGATCATCAGACCGGAGTCCACGCCCGGGTCGTCGGCCAGGAAGGCCGGCAGGCCGTGCGAGCGGGACTTGTCCAGCAGCCGGTCGGTGCGGCGCTCGGCGATCGAGCCGAGGTCGGCGGCGGCGATCGCCAGGAAGTCCAGCACGTAGGCGACCGGGGCGCCGTGGAAGTTGCCGTTGGACTCGACCCGGCCGTCCGGCAGCACCACCGGGTTGTCGACCGAGGCGGCCAGCTCGCGCTCGGCGACGGTGCGGGCGTGCGCCAGGGTGTCCCGGCCGGCGCCGGCCACCTGCGGGGCGCAGCGGATCGAGTAGGCGTCCTGCACCCGGGGGGCGTCGTCCTGGTGGTGGCCGGTCAGGCCGGAGCCCTTGAGCACGGCCAGCATGTTGGCGGCGCTGAGCGCCTGGCCGGGATGCGGGCGGATCGGCGCGTGCAGCTCGGGGGCCAGCACCTTCTCGGTGCCGAGCAGCGCCTCCAGGCTCATCGCGGCGGTGATGTCGGCGGTGGTGAAGAGCCGGGAGAGGTCGGCGATGGCCATCACCAGCATGCCGAGCATGCCGTCGGTGCCGTTGATGAGGGCCAGGCCCTCCTTCTCCAGCAGCTCGACCGGGGTGATGCCGGCGGCGGCCAGCAGCTCGCCGGCCTCGTGCTCGGCGCCGTCCGGGCCGTAGGCCAGGCCCTCGCCCATCAGCACCAGGGCGCAGTGCGAGAGCGGGGCCAGGTCGCCCGAGCAGCCCAGCGAGCCGTACTCGCGGACCACCGGGGTGATCCCGGCGTTGAGGATCGCGGCCATCGTCTCGGCGACCAGCGGGCGCACGCCGGTGCGGCCGGAGGCGAGGGTCTTCAGGCGCAGGAACATCAGCGCCCGGGTGACCTCGCGCTCCACCGCCGGGCCCATGCCGGCCGCGTGCGAGCGGACCAGCGAGCGCTGCAGCTGGGCGCGCAGCTCGGGGCTGATGTGGCGCACGGCGAGCGCGCCGAAGCCGGTGGAGACGCCGTAGACCGGGCGCGGCTCGGCGGCCAGCGCGTCGATCCGGGCCCGGGAGGCGGCCATCTCGGCCAGCGCGTCCGGGCCGAGCTCGATCCGGGCGTTGCCGCGCGCGATGGCGAGCACGTCCTCGGCGGTGACGTCGGCCTTGCCGACCTGAACGACCGGCGCGTCGGCGGCCGGAGCACTGTGCATATCCATATGCACTATCAGATCAGCTGAATGAAGATATGACAACTATGTGTCCAGAAGCTCCTCCCGTGCCTCATTCTGGTCCCGGCAGCCATAGTGGGTGCGCAGGCACGACGGGAGGCGGAACGGGATGACGCGGGCCACGGCACGGCGGCGGGTGGTGCGGTTGCGCGGCGCCGGACGCGGCGAGCGGCCGGATGCGCTGGCGGCCGAGGAGCCGCTGGAGATCCGGATCGGCGGCGAGCCGCTGACCGTCACCATGCGCACCCCGGGCCAGGACTTCGACCTGGTGGCCGGCTTCCTGGTCGGCGAGGGCCTGCTGCACCGCACCGAGCAGCTGGCCGCACTGCGCTACTGCGCGGGCACCGACGAGTCGGGCGCCAACACCTACAACGTGGTGGACGCGACCCTGCGCGGCGCCGACGCGCTGCCGCTCTCCGCCCACCGCACCCTGCTCACCACCAGCGCCTGCGGCCTCTGCGGCCGGGACACCGTGGACGCGGTCCGCACCCACGTGCGCTGGCCGGTGGCCGCCGACCCGCTGGCCGTCGACCCCGAGGTGCTCTACGCGCTGCCGGAGCGGCTGCGGGCCGCCCAGCGCGCCTTCGACTCCACCGGCGGGCTGCACGCGGCCGGCCTCTTCACCGCCGACGGCGAGCTGCTCTGCGCCCGGGAGGACGTGGGCCGGCACAACGCGGTGGACAAGGTGGTCGGCTGGGCGCTGCGCGAGGGCCGGCTGCCGCTGGCCGGGCACCTGCTGCTGGTCAGCGGGCGGGCCTCGTTCGAGCTGACCCAGAAGGCCGCGCTGGCCGGCCTCCCGCTGCTGGCCGCCGTCTCGGCACCCTCCTCGCTCGCCGCCGACCTGGCCGAGGAGCTGGGCCTGACCCTGGTCGGGTTCCTCCGCGGCGAGCAGGCCAACGTCTACACCCGACCGGACCGGATCCGCGCCGAGGGCTGACCCGCGGTCAGGACGGCGGCGGCGAGGCCGGCCCGGAGAGCGCCACCGCGACCAGCGCGCGCAGCGCGGGGGCCACCTGGCCCAGCGGCAGCGTGGCGTCGTCGGCGAACAGCTCGACCAGCCAGCCGCCGGCCGGGTTGGCGCCGCCCGCGGCCACCATGCCCCGGTAGCCGCCGACCACCAGCACCGCCTCCTCGGCCGGGTCGTTGCCCGCCGCCCCGGTGCGCAGCGCGAAGCTGCCGCCCAGCACCGCCCGCCGGGTGAGCGGGTAGTGGTCCAGGTCGAAGACCGCGTCCGGCGCCTCGATCCGGGCCCGCTGGCTCTCCGCCCGCCGGGCCGCGGCCGCCGTGACCGCCCCCTCGCCGCGCACCGAGGGACCGCTGGTCATCCGGTAGACGGCGTGCTGGGCGGTGTGCATCAGCCGGGAGCCGGGCGGCACGTAGGAGATCCACCAGGCCACCGCGTCCAGCAACCGGCTCGCGGTGCCGGCCACCACGGCGAGCCGGCCCAGGGTGTCGGCGGGGTGCAGCGAGCGGTCGCCGCCCTCCTGGTCCAGCGCGGCCAGCACCGCGGCCAGCAGCTGGCCCGGGTCGGCGCTGTGCGCGGCGCCCCGGAACCGCCGCCGGTCGCCGTGCGGGCCGCGGGCGGCGCCGGCCGCCGGGCGGCCGCGGCCGTCGGCCCGATGCTGCGGGTCGGCGGAGTCGGCCAGCAGCACGGTGGGGTCGGGGGCGGTGCCGGGGCCGTGGCTGCGGCCGGCCACCACCGGGTGGGCGGCCCGGGCGGCCTTGGCCCGGTACTGCGCGGCGTCGGCCAGCCGGAACAGCCGGTCGGCGGTGGAGACCGGGCCGATCGCGTCGCCGGTGGAGGCGATCCCGCAGGCCACCCCCTCGCCGTCGGCCAGCAGCAGCGCCCGGGCGCACAGCTCCTCGGCCACCACGACCACCTCGTCGGCCTTCTGGCCCTGCGCCAGCAGGCAGAACTCGTCGCCGCCGAGCCGGGCGGCCAGCGAGCCGGGCAGCTTGGCGCCGGCCATCGAGAGCTGGTTGGCGAAGCGTTCCAGCAGCCGGTCGCCCATCTCGTGGCCGTGCCGGTCGTTGATCCGCTTGAGCCCGTTGACGTCGCAGACCACCAGCGAGACCACCGTGCCGTCCCGGTTGTGGGCCTCCAGCGCGGCCTCCAGCCGGGCGTCCACGGCGCGGCGGTTGGCCAGGCCGGTCAGCGGGTCGGTGAAGGCCAGCCGGCGCAGGTCGGCCAGCCGCTCGGTCTGCGCCAGGCCGGCCGAGATCTGCGCGGCCAGCAGGGTGGCGTACTGCGCGTCGGTCTCGGTGAAGACGGGCAGCCCGGCGCCGCGGGCCAGGTAGAGCTCGCCCCAGGCCTGCCCGTGCAGCACGATCGGCGCCACCAGGCAGCTGGACCGGCCGCGCCGGCGCAGCCCGGCGGCGCGCTGCTGGGCGAAGGCGCCGGAGCCGGCCGGGCCGACCGGCTCGCCGGGCGCGGGCTCCTCGGCGGTCTGCACCCAGGCCCGGGGCAGCTTGCCGGTGGTCCAGTGCTCGTCCAGGTAGGTGACGATCTCCGGGAAGTCGGCCACCGGGTAGGACTCGTCCTCCGGGATCTCCTCCTCGCCGGCCGCCAGCAGGCCGTGGTTGACCAGCACCCGCAGCCGGCCCGACTCGCGGTCCCAGACCGAGACGGCGGCCATGGTGGCGTCCAGCGCCGCGTTGGCCCGGGAGGCGGCCGCCCGGACCGCCTCCAGCGCGCTCTGCGCCACGGCCATGTCCTGGGCCAGCTCCACCACGGCCTGCAGCCGCCGGTCCAGCCCACTGGCCGTCAGCTGGTCGGGGGCCGGGCTATGAGGGTGTTCCAGGTCCGCCATCACGGCTCCAGACTAGGGCGGACGGGAGGTGATTCGCCCGAAATACGGCGAAAAAGTCAGCTCGTCGGCGACTTGATCCACCGGGTGAGCAGCCAGGGCTCGACCAGGCCGAGCCCGCGCACCGGCCGCCGCCACATCGCCTGCAGGTGGAACCGGGGCGCTCCCGGGCCGGGCGGCGGCGGGCCGACCACGCCGAGCGGCGCGCCGGAGTGCGCGGCCAGCGCCTCGGCCAGCTGGGACTGGGTGGTGCCGGTGCCGTCCTGGGCGCCCTGCGCGGCGGCCCCGGCCTGCTCCAGCGCGGCGGCGAACTCGCCGTCGATCAGCACCGCGTCGCGCTGGGCGATCGAGGTGAGCCGGCTGGCCAGGTTGACCGTGGTGCCGAAGACGTCGCCCATCCGGGAGGTGACGGTGCCGAAGGCCATGCCGACCCGCAGCGCCGGGATCGCCTCGTCCTGGGTCAGCGTCTCCACCAGGCTGAGCGCGATCTCGGCGGCCGTCACCGGGTCCTCGGAGACGAAGAGGATCTCGTCGCCGAGGGTCTTGATCAGCCGGCCGCCCTGACCGGCGATCAGGTCGGCGCAGGTGGACTCGAAGGTCTCCACCAGCGAGCCGAGCTCCTCCTCCTCCAGCCGCCGGGAGAGCCGGGTGAAGCCGACCAGGTCGGCGAAGCCCACCGCGAGCCGGCCGCTGGTGATCTCGGTGTCCTCGGCGGCCTGCACCACCCGGCCGGTGACGGCGGCCAGCTGCCGGCGCCAGACGTAGACCAGGAACTGCTCCAGCTCCGGCAGCAGCAGCTCGACCAGCGGGTAGGCCACCTCGGCCCGGGTCAGGCCCGGCTCGGCCGCCTGGGTCAGGTTCTCCAGGAAGGTGTCCATCTGCCAGCCGGCCAGCCGCGCGGTGGTCTGGCCGGTGGACCGGGCCACCTGGATCGCCATCGCCTCGTTGATCAGCCCGGACTCCACCAGGCCGGCCAGCCGGCGCAGCGCGATCACGTCACCGTCGTTCAGCGCCCGGGACTGCCCGATGTCGGGGAAGCCCATGGCCCGCCAGAACCGGGTGGCCAGCTCCATCGGCACCTCGGCGGTGCGGGCGGCCTGGTAGGGGGTGTAGCGGCGCGGGGCCCCGAGGATCAGCTCCTCCAGGTCCAGCGCGACGGTGGGGTCCTCCACCGCGCCGGAGCCGCTGCCGCGCGTGCCGCCCTCGGGCGCCTGCCCGTCGTCCTCTGCCACCGGTCCGTCCCCGTGCGGTCGCCGCACTTGCCGTAGGTCCCATCTGCGGTGAGCCGGCCGCCGCCGAGCGGACAGTGGCGCGTCTCACACCGTGCAGGGGGAATCGTCGCACGGAATCCGCCGATCCGGAGCATCCGGGCCGTCGGAGCCGCGGTTGCTGCCGGTCCGGCGCGTGCCGGACCGGGCGCGTCTCAGCGCGGCTCGGGCCGCACGTGCACCACGTCGCCCGCCGCGACCGCCTGCCGCGCGCCGTCGGCGGTGCGCACCACCAGGCGGCCGTCGGTGTCCAGCGCCACCGCCTCGCCGCGCAGTTCGCGCTCGCCCGGCAGCTGCACCAGCACCTGGCGGCCGAGCGTGGTGCAGCGCGCGGTGTAGGCCGGCAGCAGTCCACTGGCCTGCGGGTCGCCGTGCGCGCGCTGCCACTCGCCGTAGAGCTCGGCGAACTCGCGCAGCAGCGCCCGCAGCAGGGTGGCCCGGTCGGTCACCTCGGCGCCGGCCAGCGCCAGCGAGGCGGCGGCGGGCACCGGCAGCTCCTCCTGGCGCAGCGTCACGTTGAGGCCCAGGCCGACCACCACGGCGTCGCCGGTCAGCTCGGTGAGGATGCCGCCGATCTTGCGCTCGGCGCCGTCGATCTCCACCTGGAGGTCGTTGGGCCACTTCAGGCCGGCCTGCACCCCGGCCACCCGCTGGACGGTGGCGGCCACCGACACGCCGACCAGGATCGGCAGCCAGCCGAGCCGCTCCCGGGGCACGGTGGGGCGCAGCAGCAGCGAGAGGAAGAGGCCGGAGCGGGCGGGAGCCGACCAGCGGCGGTCCAGCCGGCCGCGGGCGGCGTCCTGCTGCTCGGCGACCAGCACCGCACCCTCGGCCGCGCCGGCCACCGCCCGGCCGGTCAGGTCGGTGTTGGTGGAGCCGGTCAGCTCGACCACATCCAGCGCGGTCCACAGGCCGCCGTCGACCAGCAGGTCGCGACGGAGCGCCGCGGCGTCCAGCGGCGGGCGGTCCAGGTCGGTCCAGGGGGACGGGCCGTCGTGGCCGAAGCCACGCAGCCCGCTGCGGCGGGGACGGTCGGCGTCGGTCATGCCTCCCACCCTAGGTGCTGGTCCGGCGCACGGCCGTAGGCCGCTCCATCGTCCCGCAGAACGGTTGGTTGACACACTGTGTCGCTGGCCATAACGCGGGGGGCGGACGGCTGGTTAGGCTACCCAGCGGTAGACCGTGGGCACCGTCCTGCCCTAGGCCGCCGCCACCCTCCACCACGTCGCTCACGTGAGGAACTCCCCGGGATGACCGACCCCTCCACCCAGCCGGACCCGCACACCACCGCGGGCAAGCTCGCCGACCTGCGGCACCGGATCGACGCCGCGGTGCACTCAGGCTCCGCCGCCGCGGTCGAGAAGCAGCACGCCAAGGGCAAGCTGACGGCCCGTGAGCGGGTGCTCGAACTCCTGGACGAGGACTCCTTCGTCGAGTTCGACGAGTTCGCCCGGCACCGCTCCACCAATTTCGGCCAGCAGAAGAACCGCCCGTACGGCGACGGCGTGGTGACCGGCTACGGCACCGTGGACGGCCGTCAGGTCGCCGTCTTCGCCCAGGACTTCACGGTCTTCGGCGGCTCGCTCGGCGAGGTCTTCGGCGAGAAGATCGTCAAGGTGATGGACTTCGCGCTGAAGACCGGCTGCCCGGTGATCGGGATCAACGACTCGGGCGGCGCCCGGATCCAGGAGGGCGTGGTCTCGCTCGGCCTGTACGGCGAGATCTTCCGCCGCAACGTGCACGCCTCCGGCGTGATCCCGCAGATCTCGCTGATCATGGGCCCGTGCGCGGGCGGCGCGGTCTACTCCCCCGCGATCACCGACTTCGTGGTGATGGCCGACCAGACCTCGCACATGTTCATCACCGGCCCCGACGTGATCAAGACGGTCACCGGCGAGGACGTCGGGATGGAGGAGCTGGGCGGCGCCCGGACCCACAACACCAAGTCCGGCAACGCCCACTACCTGGCCGCGGACGAGAAGGAGGCGATCGAGTACGTCAAGAGCCTGCTCTCGTACCTGCCCTCCAACAACCTCAGCGACCCGCCGGCCTACCCGGAGGAGGCCGACCTCGCGGTCACCGAGCAGGACCTCGAGCTCGACACCATCGTGCCGGACTCGGCCAACCAGCCGTACGACATCCGCAAGGTGATCGAGCACGTGCTCGACGACGGCGAGTTCCTGGAGACCCAGCCGCTCTACGCGGGCAACATCGTCACCGGCTTCGGCCGGGTCGAGGGCCACCCGGTCGGCGTGGTCGGCAACCAGCCGATGGACCTGGCCGGCTGCCTGGACATCGCGGCCAGCGAGAAGGCCGCCCGGTTCGTCCGCACCTGCGACAGCTTCAACATCCCGGTGCTGACCTTCGTGGACGTGCCCGGCTTCCTGCCCGGCACCGGCCAGGAGTGGGACGGCATCATCCGCCGCGGCGCCAAGCTGATCTACGCCTACGCCGAGGCCACCGTGCCGCTGATCACCGTGATCACCCGCAAGGCCTTCGGCGGCGCCTACGACGTGATGGGCTCCAAGCACCTGGGCGCCGACCTCAACCTGGCCTGGCCGACCGCGCAGATCGCCGTGATGGGCGCGCAGGGCGCGGCCAACATCGTCTACCGCCGGGAGCTGGCCGAGGCCGCCGCGGCCGGGCTGGACGTGGAGGCCCGCCGGGCGGAGCTGGTCGCCGAGTACGAGGACACCCTGCTGAACCCGTACCTGGCCGCCGAGCGCGGCTACGTGGACGCGGTGATCGCGCCCTCGGAGACCCGCCGGCACATCGTCCGAGGCCTGCGGGCGCTGCGCGGCAAGCGCGAGGTGCTGCCGCCGAAGAAGCACGGCAACATCCCCCTGTAGGCCGGTAAGCGTTCGAGGAAGGACAGCAGATGTCCGGGATCCAGGTGCTGCACGGGCAGCCGACCCCCGAGGAGCTGGCCACCGTCCTGGCGGTGGTCCATTCCCGGGCCGCCGCCGGGCAGGCCGCCGCCGAGGCGGCCCGCCGGACGGCGGGCGGCCCGGCCTCCCCGTGGACCGACCGCTCGCGCGCCATGCGCCGGCTGCCCGCGCCCGGCCCGCAGGCCTGGCGCACCTCCGGCTGGGCGCGCTGAGCCCGGTCTGAGTACCCGTACTCAGGCAGATCCGGGCGGATCGGGGCAGACTGGCGCAATGCTCTGGTCCGATCCGCCCGACGAGTCCTCCCCCCAGGCCCGCCGGACCGCGGCGAAACTGCGCCGCACCGCCTGGCTGCTGGCCCTCGGGGTGGTGCTGCTCGCACTCGTCCTGATGATCCGTTGAGGACCGGCGGACCCCCTATCGTGGGACGCATGACTGATCGCCGGACCCTGGTCCTCGCCTCCGCCTCCCCCGCCCGGCTGGGCCTGCTCCGCCAGGCCGGCCTCGATCCGGAGGTGATCGTCAGCGGGGTGGACGAGTCCGCGCTGACCGCCGACACCCCCGGCGAGCTGGCCCTGGTGCTGGCCGAGGCCAAGGCGGCCGCAGTGGCCGGCGGCCTGACCGGCGGCGAGCTGGTGATCGGCTGCGACTCGGTGCTGGAGCTGGACGGGCAGGCGCTCGGCAAGCCCGCCGACGCCGCCGACGCGCTGGCCCGCTGGCGGGCCATGCGCGGCCGCAGCGGGGTGCTGCGCACCGGGCACTGCGTGATCGACACCGCGAGCGGCCGCAGCAGCTCGGCCACCGCCTCCACCACCGTGCACTTCGGCGAACCGGACGACGCCGAGCTGGCGGCCTACGTGGCCACCGGCGAGCCGCTGCACGTGGCCGGGGCCTTCACCCTGGACGGCCGCTCGGCGCCGTTCGTCACCGGCATCGAGGGCGACCACGGCAATGTCATCGGCCTCTCGCTGCCGCTGCTGCGCACCCTGCTGGGCGAGTTGGGGCTGCGGATCACCGATTTGTGGGCTGCCTGAGCACCGGGTCGCACCGCTAGGCTGACGCCGTCCTGGGAGGGGGCCTGATGGCGGACGTGCTGCTGAACATCTCGATCGGCCTGCTGACCAGCGCCATCGGCGCGGTGGCCGGCTGGCTGCTGCAGTCGCTGCGGCGGCGCCGGGCGGCCGCCCGCCGGCAGGCGTTCTTCGGGCTGCCCGGCGGCTCCCAGGGCCTGCTGGTGGTCAACCGGCACCCGGCCAGCCCGCACCACAAGAGCGTGCACCGCGGCGACGTCAGCGCGCTGATGGAGCTGGCCGTGCTGGTCAGCTCCTGCGCCGCCCGGCCGGAGATCGTCAACCACGACGAGGTCCGCCGCGGCCTCGGCCGGGAGGCGGAGTTCTGCCTGGGCGGGCCGGCCAGCAACGAGCGCACGGTGACCCACCTGGCCTGGCGGCTGCCGGCCGTCCGGTTCGGCTGCGAGGCCGACCGGCCGGACGCGCTGTCGATCTCCGTGGGCGACCGGGAGTTCCGCGAGGAGGCGGCCGGCCCGGCCACCCCCGGCTGCTGCTACGCCCTGCTGGCCCGGCTGGAGCCGGACGGCGGCGGCCGCCCGGTCTTCCTGATAGCCGGTCAGACCGCGGTGGCGAACCAGGCCGCGGTGCGGTACCTGACCGGGCATCAGCGGGAACTGGCCCGCCGGCACGGCACGCACGGTACCTTCGCGGTGGTGCTTCGGGTGATCGGTCCGGACCGGTACGGACCCGACGTGGTCGAGTTCGCGGCCGACCTGACCGCGGCCGCGACCGCACCCGCCGGTGCGGTCCCGCCGGCCCGCACGGGCTGATGTGGCGAATGCCACGACCGTGACCGCCCCGCCGGGAGTTGGCGGGTCGGCACGGGGCGTACGGTTGCCACCTGCGATGTTCCCGCTGGGTGCGCGGACGGTCACGATCCGCGTCACGCTCCGTGTGGGCAAGCTCACCACCAGGGTCTACTCGCCGGTACCACTCCGTCGTCCCTAAACTCATCGAGGTTCAAGAAGGGAGCCACAGTGCGCAAGGTGCTCATCGCCAACCGAGGCGAAATCGCCGTCCGCGTCGCCAGGGCCTGCTCGGACGCCGGTATCGCCAGTGTCGCGGTCTACGCCGAGCCGGACCGGGACGCGCTGCACGTCCGCGTGGCCGACGAGGCCTACGCCCTCGGCGGCGACACCCCGGCGACCAGCTACCTGGACATCGCCAAGGTCCTGAAGGCGGCCGCCGACTCCGGGGCGGACGCGGTCCACCCGGGCTACGGCTTCCTCTCCGAGAACGCCGAGTTCGCCCAGGCCGTGCTGGACGCCGGGCTGATCTGGATCGGCCCGCCGCCGCAGGCCATCCGCGACCTCGGTGACAAGGTCACCGCCCGGCACGTGGCCCAGCGGGCCGGCGCGCCGCTGGTGGCCGGCACCCCCGACCCGGTCTCCGGGCCGGACGAGGTGGTCGCGTTCGCCTCCGAGCACGGCCTGCCGGTGGCCATCAAGGCCGCCTTCGGCGGCGGCGGCCGCGGCCTCAAGGTCGCCCGCACGCTGGAGGAGATCCCGGAGCTGTTCGAGTCCGCGGTGCGCGAGGCGGTCGCCGCCTTCGGGCGCGGCGAGTGCTTCGTCGAGCGGTACCTGGACAACCCGCGGCACGTCGAGACCCAGTGCCTGGCCGACCAGCACGGCAACGTGGTGGTCGTCTCCACCCGCGACTGCTCGCTGCAGCGCCGGCACCAGAAGCTGGTCGAGGAGGCCCCCGCGCCGTTCCTGACCGAGGAGCAGAACGCCGAGCTGTACCGGGCGTCCAAGGCGATCCTGCGCGAGGCGGGCTACGTCGGCGCCGGCACCTGCGAGTTCCTGGTCGCGCTGGACGGCACCATCTCGTTCCTGGAGGTGAACACCCGTCTGCAGGTCGAGCACCCGGTCACCGAGGAGGTCACCGGCATCGACCTGGTCCGGGAGATGTTCCGGATCGCCGACGGCGAGGAGCTGGGCTACGACGACCCGAAGATCCGCGCGCACTCCTTCGAGTTCCGGATCAACGGCGAGGACCCGGGCCGCAACTTCCTGCCCGCCCCCGGCACCGTGACGCTCTTCGCCCCGCCGTCCGGCCCGGGCGTGCGGCTGGACTCCGGCGTGGAGACCGGCTCGGTGATCGGCCCGGCCTGGGACTCGCTGCTGGCCAAGCTGATCGTCACCGGCCGGGACCGCAAGCAGGCCCTGGAGCGGGCCAAGCGGGCGCTGGCCGAGTTCAAGGTGGAGGGCATGGCCACCGCCATCCCGTTCCACCAGGCCGTGGTGGCCGACCCGGCGTTCGCGCCGGAGACGCACGGCTCGGACGCCCCGTTCAGCATCTACACCCGCTGGATCGAGACCGAGTTCGTCAACACCATCCCGCCGTTCGCCGGCGGTGCGGTGGACGGCGAGGAGCCGGACGGCCGGGAGACCGTGGTGGTCGAGGTCGGCGGCAAGCGGATCGAGGTCTCGCTGCCCGCCTCGCTGGGCGTGCCCTCCGGCCCGGTCGCGGGCGCGCCGGCGGCGGGCAAGGCCAAGCGCCGGGTCGGCCCGAAGAAGGCCGGTTCGGCCGTCTCCGGCGACACCCTGGCCTCGCCGATGCAGGGCACCATCGTCAAGGTGGCCGTGGCCGAGGGCCAGACCGTCGCCGAGGGCGAGCTGATCGTGGTCCTGGAGGCCATGAAGATGGAGCAGCCGCTCAACGCCCACAAGGCCGGCACCGTCGTCGGTCTGAAGGCCGAGGTCGGCGCGAGCGTCAGCAGCGGCGCCGCCCTGTGCGAGATCAAGGACTGACGGTCCGTCCGTCGTAGTCCCGAGGGGTGTCCTCCGGGTCGCGCCGGACAGTGGGCGTCGTCGGGGTGCCTGCCCCGGCGGCGCCCGCCCGGCGCGATCCGGAAGACATCCCCCTGGTGGCCCGCTGGTTGCGACCGGCGGGCCACCGCTGTCAGCGGGCCCCGGCCAGCCTGGTCGGCAGGTGGCCGGGCGGCGGTCCGCCGTGGGTGCCGGGCCGGCGCTGCCCGGGCAGCGGGGCGCCGCCGGGGCCGCGCCGCAGGCCGGGCTGCTGGCCCTGCTGCGGCTGGCGGTCCAGGCCCGGGTGGCCCGGCGGCTCGGCGGCCAGGCCGAGCGGGGCCAGGGCGATCTGCACCCCGCAGTCGGCCAGCGCGTCCAGCTCCCGGGCGGTCGGGTCGTGCCCGGCCGCCTGCTCGTCGGTGACCAGCCGGGTCACCGCGTCGGTGGGCACCGTCTGGAACATGCTGTCCGTGCCGAGCTTGGTGTGGTCGGCGAGGACGATGACCTCGGCAGCCGACTGCACCAGTGCCCGGTCCACGCTCGCGGACAGCATGTTGGCGGTGGACAGGCCGCGCTCGGCGGTCAGGCCGCTGCCCGAGATGAAGGCCTTGGTGACCCGCAGCCCCTGCAGGGACTGCTCGGCCCCGCTGCCCACCAAGGCGTAGTTGGAGCCGCGCAGGGTACCGCCGGTCATCACCACCTCCACCCGGTTGGCGTGCGCGAGGGCCTGGGCGACCAGCAGGGAGTTGGTCACCACGGTCAGGCCCGGCACCCGGGCCAGTCTGCGGGCGAGCTCCTGGGTGGTGGTGCCGGCCCCGATCACCACCGCGTCGCCCTCCTCGACCAGGGTGGCCGCGAGGTCGGCGATGGCGCTCTTCTCGGCGGCGGCGAGGTGGGTCTTCTGTGGGTAGCCGGGCTCGCGACTGAAGCCTCCGGGGAGCACCGCGCCGCCGTGCCGGCGGTCGAGCAGCCCTTCGGCCTCCAGCGCCCGCACGTCCCGCCGGACGGTGACTTCGGAGGTCTGGACGACACGGGCCAGCTCACGGAGCGACACGGCTCCGTTGGCCCGCACCATTTCGAGGATCAACTGGCGACGTTCTGCAGCAAACACAGAACCGACGGTAACTCTCCTGACGGTCGGCTTTCAGGCGTTTGCCGCTAGTAACTGGAACTGCTCGCCCACACGCGGCGCACACCCGTACAATGCGCGCCGGCATGCTCCGGCGCACCCCCGCCGTCCGGGCGAACCACCCGTCCGGCGGGGTGAAACGATCAGGATTCGCTCTCGGCCCGCTTGCGAATGTGCAGCTGGCGAGCCGCTTCGGCGGTGGAACCGGACAGCGAGGGGTAGACCGTGAAGGCGCTCGCCACCTGCTCGACCGTCAAGCTGTTGTCGACCGCGAGCGAGATCGAGTGAATGAGTTCGCTCGCGCGCGGCGCGACCACCACGCCGCCGACCACGATGCCGGTGCCCGGGCGGCAGAAGAGCTTCACGAAGCCGTCCCGGATGCCCTGCATCTTGGCCCGCGGGTTGCCGCGCAGCGGGAGCTTGACCTCGACCGCGTCCATCTTTCCGCAGGAGACGTCGGCGGCGGTGTAGCCCACCGTGGCGATCTCCGGGTCGGTGAAGATGTTGGAGGCGATGGTCTTCAGGTTGAGCGGCTGCACCGCGTCGCCCAGCGCGTGGTACATCGCGATCCGGCCCTGCATGGCGGCGACCGAGGCGAGCATGAAGACGCCGGTGCAGTCGCCGGCCGCGTAGACGCCCGGGGCGGAGGTGCGGGAGACCCGGTCCACCTTGATCTGGCCCCAGTCGTTCAGCTTGACCCCGGCCTCCTCCAGGCCGAGCTCGGCCGTGTTGGGGATGGAGCCGATCGCGATCAGGCAGTGGGTGCCGCTGATCACCTCGCCGTTGGAGAGGGTCACCTCCACCCGGTCCCCGGCCCGTCCCTCCTTGCCCGCCTTCGGCGAGGAGGCTCCCTCCTCGGTCTTGGCGGAGACGACCTTCACCGACTCGGCGCGCAGCCGGCTCATCACGTTCATGCCGCGGCGGCGGAACACGTCCTCCAGCACGGCGGCCGCGTCCGGGTCCTCGCCCGGCAGCACCCGGTCGCGACTGGAGACCAGGGTCACCTTGGAGCCGAGCGCCTGGTAGGCGCCGGCGAACTCGGCGCCGGTGACGCCGGAGCCGACCACGATCAGCTCGGCCGGCAGCTCCTCCAGGTCGTAGACCTGGGTCCAGTTGAGGATCCGCTCGCCGTCCGGCCGGGCGTCCGGCGCCTCCCGCGGGTGCACGCCGGTGGCGACCAGCACCGCGTCGGCGCGCAGCGACTGGGTGGAGCCGTCGGCGGCGGTGACCACCACCTCGCGCGAGCCGTCCGCCGCCTGCCCGCCGCCGCCGAGCCGGCCGGTGCCGCGCAGCACCGTGACGCCCGCCCGGGTGACCGACTGGGTGATGTCGTGCGACTGGGCGATCGCCAGCCGCTTGACGCGCCGGTTGACCTTGCCGAGGTCGACGCTGATCGGACGGTCGCTCTCGCCGTCCAGGGTGATGCCGAGCTCCTGGTAGGAGGCGTCGAAACCGGTCATCACCTCGGCGGTGGCGATCAGTGTCTTGGACGGCACGCAGTCGGTCAGCACCGCCGCTCCGCCCAGGCCGTCGCGATCGACGACGGTCACCTCCGCGCCGAGCTGGGCGGCCACCAGGGCCGCCTCGTAGCCGCCGGGTCCGCCACCGATGATCACGATCCGAGTCACGAGCACCATTGTCCCGCACAGCGCGTCAGGCGCGAACAGCGGCCCTCGGGTTCGGCCGGTCGGCCGCGGGTGTGACGCGTCACACCACCGGCCGCCGACCTGGCGGCGCCCGGGCGGCGGCCGATCGCAGCGGCGGCTCCCGTAGGCTGGCGCCCATGTCGCTCTACGCCGCGTATGCCACCAACCTCGACGCCCGGCAGATGAGCCGGCGCGCCCCGCACTCCCCGCTGCGCGGCACCGGCTGGCTGGACGGCTGGCGGCTCACCTTCGGCGGCGAGCACCTGGGCTGGGAGGGCTCGCTGGCGACCGTGGTGGAGGACGAGAAGGAGCAGGTCTTCGTCTCGCTCTACGACGTGGCCCCGATGGACCAGGAGGGCCTGGACCGCTGGGAGGGCCTGCAGCTCGGGATCTACCGCAAGATCCGGCTGCGCGCGCACACCCTGGACGGCGAGGTGCCGGTCTGGACCTACGTGCTGAACGACTACGAGGGCGGCCTGCCCGCCGCCCGCTACCTCGGCCTGATCGCGGACGCCGCGGAGAGCGCCGGCGCCCCCGACGACTACGTGCTGGACCTGCGCCGACGCCCCTGCTGAGCCGGAATCCGGGAGGGCGTCCGCCGGACAACTGGAGTTTCCTCCAAGTCCACCCGTCGGACACCGGCCGAACCCGGTGTTTTCGGGTCAACCTGGTAACGATCCGGCGTGGTCCGGCAGGTTGTTCTACGCGCGTAGGGGTTTGCCGTCTATCCTTCGCCGTGTGAACGCTTCTCCTCTGACCGCCGTGTCCGCCGACCCTTATGCCGCCGCCCAGGCCGCCGCTGCCCGCCTGCGCGAGCTGACCGGTGCCGAGCGCCACGACGTCGCCCTGGTGATGGGCTCCGGCTGGGTGCCGGCCGCCGACGCGCTGGGCGAGACGGTGGCGGAAATCTCCGTCACCGACCTGCCGGGCTTCCCGGCCCCCGCCGTGGCCGGCCACGCGGGCAAGATCCGCTCGGTGGAGATCGGCGGCAAGCGCGCGCTGATCTTCCTCGGCCGCAACCACTACTACGAGGGCCACGGCGTGGCCACCGTGGTGCACGGCGTGCGCACCGCCGCCGCGGCCGGCTGCGGGACCATCGTGCTCACCAACGGCTGCGGCGGCCTGCGCGAGGGCTGGGTGCCCGGTCAGCCGGTGCTGATCAGCGACCACATCAACCTGACCGCGGACTCCCCGATCGTCGGCGCCAACTTCGTCGACCTGACCGACCTCTACTCGCAGCGGCTGCGCGACCTCTGCCGCGAGGTGGACTCCACCCTGGACGAGGCCGTCTACGTGCAGTTCCGCGGCCCGCACTACGAGACCCCGGCCGAGGTGCGGATGGCCCGGGCGATCGGCGGCGAGCTGGTCGGCATGTCCACCACCCTGGAGGCGATCGCCGCCCGCGAGGCCGGCGCCGAGGTGCTGGGCATCTCGCTGGTCACCAACCTCGCCGCCGGCATCACCGGCGAGCCGCTGAACCACGCCGAGGTGCTGGAGGCCGGCAAGGCATCCGCCGAGCGGATGGGCGCGCTGCTGGCGAAGGTGCTGGAGCGGATCTGATCCCCCGTCGGCCCGGGCACCCCGCGGTCGGGGTGCCCGGGCCGTTCCCTGCCCCCGAACGACCCCTAGAAGCGGAGTGAGCGATGGCCGACCCCACCACCCTCAGGCCCCGCGTCCAGCAGTGGCTGGCCGAGGACCCCGACCCCCGCACCCGCGCCGAGCTGGCCGAGCTGCTGGCCGCCGCCGAGGCGGACGGCGACTGGACGGCGCTCGCCGAGCGGTTCGCCGACCGCCTGCAGTTCGGCACCGCCGGGCTGCGCGGCGAGCTGGGCGCCGGGCCGATGCGGATGAACCGGGCCGTGGTGATCCGGGCCGCCGCCGGCCTGGCCGCCCACCTGCGGGCCGAGGGCGCGGGCGACCTGGTGGTGGTCGGCTACGACGCCCGCCACATGTCCGCCGAGTTCGCCCGGGACACCGCCGCCGTGATGGTCGGCGCCGGCCTGCGCGCCGCGCTGCTGCCGCGCCCGCTGCCCACCCCGGTGCTCGCCTTCGCGATCCGCCACCTGGGTGCGGCGGCCGGCGTGATGGTGACCGCCAGCCACAACCCGCCGCAGGACAACGGCTACAAGGTCTACCTGGGCGACGGCTCGCAGATCGTGCCGCCGGCCGACGGCCTGATCGCCGCCGAGATCGACGCCATCGCCTCGCTGGCGCAGGTGCCGCTGGCCGCGGACGGCTGGCAGCTGCTCGGCGAGGAGGTGCTGGAGGCCTACCTGGCCCGCGCCGCCACGGTGCTGGACCCGGCCGGGCCGCGCGACCTGGAGGTCGTCTACACCCCGCTGCACGGCGTCGGGCGGGACACCCTGCTGGCCGCCTGGAAGCAGGCCGGCTTCCCGGCCCCGACCGTGGTCCCGGCGCAGGCCGAGCCGGACCCGGAGTTCCCGACCGTGGCCTTCCCCAACCCGGAGGAGCCGGGGGCGATGGACCTGTCCTTCGCCGCCGCCCGGCAGGCCGCCCCCGACCTGGTGATCGCCAACGACCCGGACGCCGACCGCTGCGCGGTGGCCGTGCCGGACCCGGCCGCGCCGGGCGGCTGGCGGATGCTGCGCGGTGACGAGGTGGGCGCGCTGCTCGGTGCCGCGCTGGCCGCCAAGGGCGTGGCCGGCACCTTCGCCACCACCATCGTCTCGGGCTCGCTGCTCGGCCGGATCGCGGCGGCGGCGGGGCTGGACTACGCCGAGACGCTGACCGGCTTCAAGTGGATCTCCCGCGCCGAGGGCCTGCGCTACGGCTACGAGGAGGCGCTGGGCTACTGCGTGGACCCGGCGGGCGTGCGCGACAAGGACGGCATCACCGCCGCCCTGGTGGTCGCCGAGCTGGCCGCGGGGCTCAAGCGGGACGGGCGCACCCTGACCGGCCTGCTGGACGAGCTGGCGGTGGCGCACGGCCTGCACGCCACCGACCAGCTCTCGGTCCGGGTCGAGGACCTGTCGCTGATCGGCGCCGCGATGCGCCGGCTGCGCGAGCGGCCGCCGACCGGGCTGGCCGGGCTGGCGGTCACCCGGGCCGACGACCTGGCCGCCGGTTCGGCGGAGCTGCCGCCGACCGACGGGCTGCGCTACCACCTGGCGGGCGACGCGGTGCGCGGGGCGCGGATCGTGGTCCGGCCGTCCGGCACCGAGCCCAAGCTGAAGTGCTACCTGGAGGTGGTGCTGCCGGTCGGCTCGGCGGCGGAGCTGGCCGGGGCGCGTGAGCGGGCGGCGGAGCTGCTGGCGGGGCTGAAGCGCGACCTGGCGGTGGCGGCGGGCATCTGAGCCGCCGCCCCGCGGACACGAGGAGGGCCCGCACGGTGCACCGTGCGGGCCCTCCTCGTGTCCGCGGTCAGACGGCGATCAGGGTGATCAGGGCGGCCAGCCCGGCCAGGGTCGGCAGGATGATCCACCAGCACCAGCTCGCCGTGACCTCGCCCTTGGCGGTCGGGCGGATGCTGTTGCGCTCGGCCTGCTCGCGGATGATGTCGACCACCTGGTCGGACCAGGCGCGGTTCGGGTCCGGCGCGCCGGGCACTGCGCCGCGGCGGCCCTTGCCGGCCTGGGAGATCCGGCCCAGCCGCGGGTCGCCGGCCGCGGTCTCCATCATGGCCCGGCGGCTGGCCTTCTTGCGCTGGCGCAGCGAGACCGGCACCGCCCACATCTGGTAGGTGCGGCCGGCGGCCACCACCTCCGCCGAGTACCCGGCGCGCAGCGCCTCCACCTGGGCCCACGGGATGGTGACGGTCCGCAGCGGGTTGCGCACCAGCAGCCGGTCCACGCCGACCGAGACGGCCGGGCGCAGCGTGTAGGCGATCACCGGGAGTGCGAACACCGGGGCGGCGGCCAGCGCGACCCACGGGGTCTTGCCGGTGCTGGACGCGATGGCGTCCACGATCAGCCAGCCGGCCACGACCAGCAGCAGGACGCCGGAGATCATGCCGGGCGTCGAGCGGAACACCTGGTCGGGATAGTTCGGCTCGGCGTTGGGGGCGGCTCTGCCGGGGTCGGGCGCGCCGTCGGAATCGGTCATGCTGACGATTCTGCCGCATCGCCCCTGGTGGCCCCGGAGACGGCGGCATCACTTTTCGGACCCGATCGGTCCCGCTCCCGCCGGTCCGGTCAGCCGCGCAGCCGCCGGACCAGCACGATCCCGCCGTAGAGCAGCAGCCCGAGCACCCCGGCCAGCGCCACCCGGGCCAGCCCGCCGGCGACGGCCTGCACCGCGCTGTCGGCGCGCAGGATCCGCGGCCCCTCGTCGGCCACCGCGATCAGGCCGGCCAGCCCCGGCAGCCACTCCAGGTGGCTGGGCCGCTGCCCGACGCCCAGCCGGCGGTGCCGGTGCGACCGCACCGTCACCGACAGCCGCACGCTCACGGCGATCAGCAGGAACCCGGCCCACACCAAGGGCCACTGTGTCGACTCCGGCACGGTGCAACCTCCCCCAGCCGCTCTCTCCCCTTGACGGGGACGGTACCCGCGGGAGGCCGACCCGTACCTGCCAGAAGGCGGATCTGTGCGGGATTTGAGCTTTCGCCGAGCGAAACGGTGACAGCCCTGCCCGGCTCTGGCATATTCGCCGGGACTGCGGGGGCCGGGGGAAGGCAGCGAGCATGAAGTGGCAGGACGGACAGGGCGTCAAGTGGCGGCTGAAGAAGCGCCGGCTGGCCTGGTTCCGCCGGGTCGACCCGGGCATCGCCCTGGACCTCTTCCCGAGCGGGCTGGGGGACGACCCGATCTCCTTCCTGATCGCCCTGCCCGGCCTGGTCGTGATCACCGTGCTGAGCGCCGCCTGGACCGTCGAGTTCGTGCTGCGGCTGCTGCTCGCCCCGTTCGCCGCGGTGCTGCGGCTGGTCGGCGTGCTGCCCTACCGGATCGAACTCTGGCGCAGGGGCGAGGTGGTGGCCGTGCACTACCCCCACGGCCTGGCCGAGCGCCGCAGGGTGATCACCGATCTGCGCCGCTGAGGCTCCTCCGCCGTGCGGCGGAGGAGCGCTTGCTGACGCCGGGTCGGTCAGAGGATCTGGATCGAGGCGACCTTCGGCGGGCGGTTCGGGAAGGTGATGTCGTGCCAGCGGTCGATCCGCACCGAATCGCCGTTGGCGTCGTTGTAGATGAGATCGTTGTTGCCGGTGGAGATCCGGTCCACCCACCAGCCGCCGAAGTCGGTCCGGCCGGCGTTGGCGTAGCAGTCGACGCTGTCGGTGCCGTTGAGGTGCGACCAGATCTTCAGGTAGTCGTCCCGGCCGCCGACGCACGGGATGTGGTCGATGGCGTAGGCGGCGGTGCTGGGCACGCTGACGGTGAGCGTGGCGGCCGCGGCCAGTGCCACGATCGCCGAGCCGAAGGCCCTCTTGGTCTGCGAGATCACGGGTTCTCCTCGTGGAGGTGCGCGGGGGCAGCACGCGGCACCGGGGCTGCAGACACCCGGTCACGTGCTGGAATGACCCCCAACGTAGCGACCGGGGTCGCCTGTTCGGCCGCAACACTCCGGATGCGAACCGTGACGCGTGATCATCACCCGTTCGTGTCGGGCCCGGGGTGGAACCGCTCCGTCCGACGGTGCGTCATGTGGCAGGGACGGGCCTTGATCGGGAAGTCGGGGGGACGTCGGATGCGCGCTGCCGGAGCCGGGATGCTGCTGCTGGTCGCCCTGGCCGCGACGGCCTGCACAGCCGGCGGCGCTGCGCGGGACCGGGCCTCGGCCCCACCCTCGGCCCCGGTGCTCAGGACCGACGCGGCCGCGCTGGCCACCTGCGTGGCGCTGCCGGCCAAGGCGCAGAAGGTCAGCTGGACCTCCCACCCGCTCGGCGCGACCGGCTCCCGGGAAGTCGGCCCCACCGACTTCCGGTTGGAGGGCATCGCCTGGCTGGCCGACGGCGAGGCCGCCCGGCTGCACGGCAGCGGCACCTGGCACGCCCCCGTGGTCCAGGTGCCCGCGCAGCTCTCCGCCCTGCTCGGCCAGGACGACGGCGGCTGGGTGCAGCAGGACGCCCCGCCGGGCTCCGGCCCCTCGGCGCCGGACTACCTGCTGGACCCCGGGACCGGCGTCCTCTACTTCTGGGCGGAGAACCCGCACTGCGCGTCCTGACGGCGCGGGGCACGGGGTGCGGGCGACCGCACTCCGCGCCCCGCGCCGCGGCTTTTCCGCACCGCCCTTCAGGCCCCCCGGCCGTGCGCCTTTAGCCCCCCCAAAGGTCGCGCTCCTAGCGTCGCTGCCGGTGGAGCGGTTGTCATCGGTGCCCCGGTACCTGCCGAACCACCGCGGCCGGCGGTGTGCGGGCGGCACCGTGCACCGCCGGGCGCGGAAACGTTTCGCCATGCGGGCTCCCGGCGCTCCCTCGCCCCGGCGGACCGTCAACGTCGCGCGCCCGCCATGGAGTTCACCCCCCTCCACGCCCCGGACTCGAAGACAAGGACCCGAACCCTTGAGAATCATCGGCCTCAGCGAGGTGCTGCCGGGCGAGCCCGTCACCAATCGGGACATGGCGGAGCGCTTCGGTCTGCACGAGAAGTGGCTCGAGCGGATGACCGGCAACCGCAGCCGGTACTTCTGCGAGCCGGACGGTGCCGGGGACGCCCCGAAGAACACCGGGGACCTGGCCACCGCCGCCGGCGAGCGGGCGCTCGCGGCCGCCGGGGCGGACCCGGCGTCGATCGACTTCCTGATCCTGACCACCGGCTCGCCCGACCACCTGATGCCCTCCACGGCGAACCTGGTCGCGGACCGGCTCGGCATGAACGACCTGCCGACCTTCCAGCTCACCTCCGGCTGCGCGGGCGCCCTGCAGGGCCTCTTCACCGCCCGGGCGATGCTGCTCAGCGGCCTGCGCCGGGGCCTGGTGATCGGCGCGGACAGCGTGGTCAAGCTCTGGCCCGCCGACCGCGACATCCAGAAGATCAGCTCCGCCGAGCTGGCGAACTTCGCGCTCTTCGGCGACGGTGCCGGCGCGGCCGTGGTCGAGGCCGGCGAGGAGGGCCCCGGCCTGCTGGTCGAGCACCTGTTCCTGCGCACCGTCGGCAAGGGCCGCAAGCCCGCCCAGGTGGTCCGCTGGTACGGCGCCGACGGCGCACCGATGATCACCACGGCCGGCGGCAAGGAGATCCGCGAGCCGATGGGCGAGGAGGACTACAAGGCGATCGCCGAGCACGTGCCGGGCCTGGCCGCCACCGTGCTGGACGAGCTGGTCGCCGCCACCGGCTGGCCGCTGGCCGAGGTGGAGCACGTGCTCACCCCGCAGCTCAACGGCTCGATGTCGGAGCAGATCCGGCAGTCCCTCGGGGTCTCCGAGGAGCAGAACGTCTCGGTGGTCGCCGAGACCGGCAACAACGGCAACGCCCTGCCGTTCATCCAGCTCTTCCGCGCCCAGCAGCGGATCACCGGCGCCGACGACCGGGTCTTCGTCGCCACCATCGAGTCCTCCAAGTGGGTCATCTCCGGCCTGGCGCTGCGCAACTCGGCGGTGTCCGATGTCCGTTGAGCCCACCGCCAAGCGCCGCAGCCCGCTGGGCGAGCTCCGGGCGCTCAAGCGCGCCGGCCTGACCGGCTCCCGCGACCGGGTGCACGAGCTGCTGGCCGAACTCGACCGGGACGGCGACGCGCTGGACCTGGAGGCGGCCGGCGCGCTGCTGCTCGGCACCGAGCAGCGGGCCCAGCTGGCGGCCGCCGGCGGCTACCGCCCGCAGCGCCTGGCCCTGCTGGGCAGCTCCACCCTGGACTCGCTGCCGGCCCTGCTCACCGCCGAGCTGGTGCGCGGCGGCATCCTGCCGGAGATCCGCTGCGCGGGCTTCAACCAGTGGCGGTTCGAGATCCTGGCCGGCGGCCCTGAGCTGAAGGACCACCAGCCCGACCTGACCGGCCTGCTGCTGGACGACGCCGCGGTCTTCGAGGGCGTCGCCGACCCGCTGGACCTGGCCGAGGTCGAGGCCCGCTGCGCCGCCTTCCCGCAGGAGCTGGCCGGCTGGACCGACGCCTGCCGGGAGGCGCTGGGCGGCACCGTGGTGCTCTGCACCGTGCCGCTGACCCCGCTGCGCCGCGACCGGATCATCGACTACCGCGGCAAGGCCCGCCTCGACGCCGCCTGGCACCGGATGAACGCGGAGATCCTGGAGCTGGCCGCCTCCCGCCAGGCCACCGTGGTGCTCTCCGCCGACGGCGTGGCCGCCCACGCGGGCACCGTCTTCGCCGCCCACCGGATGCGCCACGCCGCCGGGCACCTTTTCGCGGCCGAGTATCTACGCGCATACGCGGCCGAGTTGACCCGGGTGGTGCGGGCCCAGGCGGGCCGGGCCGCCAAGGCCCTGGTGCTCGACCTGGACAACACCCTGTGGGGCGGCGTGGTCGGCGACGACGGCATCGCCGGCCTCAGGCTCGGCAACAGCTACCCCGGCTCCGCGCACCGCGAACTCCAGTCGCTGGCAAAGGACCTGATGACCCAGGGGGTGCTGCTGACGGTCTGTTCGAAGAACGACGAGGAGCTGGCCCGCGAGGCCATCGCCACCCACCCCGAGATGGTGCTCGGCCCGGACTCCTTCGTCGCCGTCAGCGCCGGCTGGAACCCCAAGCCGGAGGCCGTCCAGGCGCAGGCGCAGGCGCTGAACATCGGCGTGGACGCCATGGTCTTCGTCGACGACAACCCGGTGGAGCGCGGCCTGATGCGGGAGCTGCTGCCGCAGGTGGCCACCGTGGAGCTGCCCGCCGACCCGGCGGGGTACGCGGCCCTGCTGGCCGCCCGCGGCGACTTCAACCTGCTCGGCCTGACCGCCGAGGACCGCGGCCGCACCGCGCTCTACCGGGCCCAGGTGCAGCGCGCCGACCTGGAGCGCAGCGCGGGAAGCCTGGAGGACTACCTGCTCGGCCTGGAGTCGGAGCTGGTGGTGGAGCCGCTGGGCCCGCTCAACTCCGCCCGGATCGTCCAGCTCTTCGGCAAGACCAACCAGTTCAACCTGACCGGCCTGCGGTACACCGAGGCCGAGGTGGCCGACCGCACGGCCGGCGGCGCACTGGCCCTGTTCGGTGCCCGGTTGGCCGACCGCTTCGGCGACAACGGGCTGATCTGCGCGGTCTCGATCGGCCGGGAGGCGGACGGCGCCTGGCGGATCGAGAACATGGTGCTCAGCTGCCGGGTCTTCTCCCGCAACGTAGAGGACGCCGTGGTCGGCCTGGTGCTGCGCGCCGCCCGCGCCGCCGGGGCGCCGGCCGTCCGGGCCCGCTTCACCGAGACCCCCAGGAACGGCAAGTTCGCCGGCTTCTTCCCCGCGCTCGGCTTCACCGAGCAGGCCGGCGCGCCCGCCGGCTCCGCCGACTACCACCACGACCTGGAGGGCCCGGCCGAGCTGCCGCGCTGGATCCGGGTCACCGAGGACGAGGAGACCTTCCGTGCTTTCTGAACAGGCCGTCAAGGACGTGGTCGCCCAGCTGCTCGACCTGGACGAGGAGACCCTGGACGCCGCCCGGCCACTGGCCGAGCTGGAGGGCTGGGACTCGGTGAACGCGCTGCGGGTGCTGGTCTTCCTGGAGCGCGAGCTGGGCACCTCGATCGACTACGAGCGGTTCATGGCCGCCGAGTCGCTGGCCGACCTGGCCGCGCTGGCCGGCGAGCCGGAGGCGGCCCCGTGAGCCCCGCCGTCCACCCGCTGCCGACCGCGCGCAAGGGCACCTACACCTTCCTGCGGGACGCCCGGAACACCTGCCACGTCTTCCTGATGGCCGATGTGGACGCCACCGCGCTGAAGGCCGCCCGGGCCGCCACCGACGGCAAGGCCAGCTACATCAGCTTCGTGGTCAAGGCCGCCGCCGAGGTGGTCGCCCAGGTCCCGGCCGCCCGCTCCGTCCTCACCGACGGCCTGCGGCCGAGGATCGCGGTGCTGGACGAGATCCACGCCAAGGTGCTCTTCGACAAGACCGCGGACGGCACCCGCTGCGTGGTCTCCGGCACCGTGGAGTCGGTCCAGGACCGCTCGGTGCTCGAGGTGCAGGACGCCATCGACACCTATAAGAACGCCTCGCTGGACGACCCCGAGGGCCCGTTCGCCCAGCTGCGCCGGATGCAGAGGCTGCCGCTGCCGGTGGCCGGGCTGGTCTACCGGCTGGCGATGCGCAACCCGCTGCGGCGGGCCGCGCTGCAGGGCGTCTTCTCGGTCACCTCGGTCGGTCAGGAGCCGGTCCGGGCGATCTTCCCGATGATCTCCGGCACCCTCGGCTTCGGCGTCGGCCGGATCGCCGACGCCGCCGTGGTGGTGGACGGCGAGATCCGCGTCGCCCCCGTCTTCACCCTGTCCCTGGCCTTCGACCACCGGGTGCTGGACGGCGCCCTGGCCTCGGAGGTCCTCGCCCGTACCAAGCAGTTGCTCGAGAACTGGGAGATGTCATGACCGTCCCGGTCACCACGGACGTCCTGATCGTCGGCGGCGGTCCCGCCGGCGCGCTGCTCGGCTGCCTGCTGGCCCGGCGCGGCATCGAGGTGCTGGTCGTCGAGAAGCAGCAGGGCCTGGAGCGCGACTTCCGCGGCGAGACCCTGGCCGCGCCCTCGGCGGTGACGCTGCGCCGGCTCGGCTTCGGCCCGGCGCTGACCGAGCACGGCTACCTGGAGACCACCAGCGTCACCATGCGGATGGAGGGCCGCCAGGTCCTGCGGGTCGACTACGACAAGTTCCCGGTCGGCGTGCTGCCGATCGACATCCCGCAGCCCGCGCTGATCGGCATCTTCAACGACGCCGCCGCCGAACTGCCCGGCTACACCTACCTGTCCGGCACCGCCTTCAACTCGCTGATCGAGGAGGGCGGCCAGGTGCGCGGCGCGGTGCTGAAGCTGGCCGACGGCTCGCGCGCCGAGGTGCGCTGCCGGCTGCTGGTCGGCGCGGACGGCCGGTTCTCCAAGGTCCGCAAGTCGGCCGGGATCTCGGCCGACGTGCAGCCGATGCAGCGCGACTTCCTCTCCTTCAAGCTGCCCCGCCCGGCGGACTGGGGCAACGGCGCCGAGCTGGTGGTCTCCCGGGACAAGCACCTGGTGGTGCTGCCGACCTTCCCCGACTTCCTGCGGGTGGGCACCAACCTGCCCAAGCGCGGCCTCGGCGACCTGCGCAAGGAGGGCTTCGGCGCGTTCCGCGACAGCCTCGCCGCGATCGACCCGCGGCTCGCCCCGCTGCTGAAGGAGCACCTGCTCTCCTGGGACGACACCAGCTTCCTGGAGATCTTCACCGCCGAGGTGGCGCAGTGGTCGCGGGACGGCCTGGTGCTGATCGGCGACGCCTCGCACACCTGCACCCCGATCCTCGGACAGGGCGTCAACCTGGCCATCCAGGACGCGGTCTGCCTGGTGCCGGTGATCGCCGCCGCACTGGCCGCGCCCGGGCAGGACGGCGTGGTCCCGGCCGCCGCCTTCGCGGAGTTCACCGCGAGCCGGCGCAAGCACAAGGCCTTCGTCACCCGCTTCCAGCGGCTGCAGGAGTCCGCGCTGGCCCAGCGCACCCCGCTGCGCACCGCGCTGCGCCGGCTGCGCTACCGGACCCTGAACAGCCTGCCGGCCAAGTACCGGATCTTCGACAAGGTGATCAACGCCCCGCACCCGATCGACCCGGTGGACCTGCGGGCGGCCGAGCCCGCTCCCGCCTCCGCCTGACGGCCCGACACCGCGAACCCCGAGGACGACCACCATGCACGCAGACGAAGTCACCCAGGATCCCGGTCAGCTCATCGCCGTCGTCGGCATGGCCGGCCGCTTCCCCGGGGCCCCGGACATCGAGAGCTTCTGGCGACTGCTGATGGACCGCGGCGATGCGATCAGACCGGTCCCCGCCGACCGCTGGGACGCCGCCGCCCAGCTCGACCCGGAGAAGCCGGTGCAGGCCGTCGGCGGCTTCCTGGCCGAGGTCGAGCAGTTCGACCCGACCTTCTTCGGCATCTCCCCGCGGGAGGCCGAGGACATCGACCCGCAGCACCGGCTGATGCTGGAGGCGAGCTGGCGGGCGCTGGAGGACGCCGGCCGGCCGGCCGCCGACCTGCGCGGCAGCCGCACCGGTGTCTACGTCGGCGCCTCCTGGCACGACTACGAGATCCTCCGCAAGGAGCGCGGCGCGGGTGCCAGCCAGCACAGCGCGGTGGGCAACGCGCTGGACGTGGCCGCCGCCCGGGTCTCCTACTTCCTCGGCCTGACCGGCCCGAGCCTGACCGTGGAGACCGGCTGCTCCTCCGCCCTGGTGGCGCTGCACCTGGCCGCCCAGGCGCTGCGGGCCGGCGAGGTGGAGGGCGCGGTGGTCGGCGGGGTCAACCTGATCATGGCCCCCGACGTGTCGATCGGCCTGACCCACTTCGGCGGCCTCTCCCCGACCGGCCGCTGCCACGCCTTCTCCGCCGACGCGGACGGCTTCGTGCGCGGCGAGGGCGTGGTCGCGCTCTACCTGAAGACCCTGGACAAGGCGCTGGCCGACGGCGACCGGGTGCACGGCGTGATCGTGCGCACCGTGGTGAACAACGACGGCGGCGGCGAGTCCCTGGTCACCCCGAATCCGGACGGCCAGGAGGCGCTGCTGGTCGAGGCCTACGGCGACGGCACCGTGCCGCTGGACCGGCTGGCCTACGTGGAGGCGCACGGCACCGGCACCCGGCGCGGCGACCCGATCGAGGCCGGCGGCATCGGCCGGGTGATCGGCCTGCGCCGGGACCGGGCGCTCGGCCCGCTCGGCATCGGCTCGGCCAAGACCAACATCGGCCATCTGGAGGCCGCCGCGGGCATCGCCGGCCTGGTCAAGGCGCTGCTCTCGCTGGAGCACGGCGTGGTCCCGCCCAGCCTGCACTCGGAGCGGCTGAACCCCGACATCCCGTTCGAGGAGCTGAACGTCCGGGTGGTGCGCGAGCCGCTGCCGCTGCCCCAGGACGGCCCGGTCTACCTGGGCGTCAACTCCTTCGGCTGGGGCGGCACCAACGCCCACGTGGTGCTGATGAGCGCCCCGCCGGTCGAGCCGGCCGAGCCGGCCGCGGCCACCGGTCCGGTGCTGCTGCCGCTCTCCGCCCAGCAGGAGGAGGTGCTGCGCACCCGCGCCACCGAGGTCGCCGACCTGCTGACCTCGGAGTCGGCGCCGGAGCCGCGCGCACTGGCCGCCACGCTGGGCCGCCGCCGCGACCACTTCCCGGTCCGGGCCGCCTTCGTCGCCGCCAGCGGCGCCGAACTCTCCGACGGCCTGCGCCAGTTCGCCGCCGACCCGGCGGTCGAGCTGCCCGGCCTGGTGACCGGCCGGTCGCGCCCCCGGGGCCGCACGGCCTTCGTCTTCCCCGGCCAGGGCTCCCAGTGGGCCGGCATGGGCCGGGAGCTGTTCGCCCACAGCGCGACCTTCGCCGCGGTGATCCACCGCTGCGCCGCCGCGCTGGCCCCGCACTTCGAGTGGGACCTGCCGGCCATCGTCTCCGGCGAGGCCGGCGACGAGTGGCTGACCCGGATCGACATGCTGCAGCCGGTGCTCTGGGCGATGTCGCTGGGCCTGGCCGAGCTGTGGCGGGAGGCCGGGGTCGAGCCCGACGTGGTGATCGGCCACAGCCAGGGCGAGGTCACCGCCGCCACCCTGGCCGGCATCCTCTCCTACGAGGACGGCGCCCTGGTGATGGCCCGGCGCAGCGCGATCGCCCGCCGCACCTCCGGCAAGGGCCGGATGCTGGCCGTGGACCTCGACGTGGCCGGCGCCGAGAAGGCGCTGGAGGGCTTCGAGGAGCTGGTCTCACTGGCCGTCAACAACGGTCCCAGCTCCTGCGTGCTCTCCGGCGACGAGGACGCGGTGCTGACCCTCAAGGAGATCCTGGACGCCGAGGGCGTCTTCTGCCGCCTGGTCAACGTGGACTACGCCTCGCACAGCCCGCAGATGGACCCGCTGCGCGAGGACCTGCTGGCCGCCCTGGCGCCGGTCCGCCCGCGCACCGGCGCGGTGCCGCTGATGTCCACCGTGCGGCTGGCCCGGCTGGACGGCCCCGAGATGGACACCGCGTACTGGGTGGAGAACCTGCGCCGCCCGGTGCTCTTCGCCGACGCGATGAGCGCGCTCTTCGACGAGGGCGTCACCCACGTGGTGGAGATCAGCCCGCACACCGTGCTGGTCCCGGCGATCGAGCAGCTGGCCGCGCTGCGCCCGGAGCCGCCCGCGGTGCTCGGCACCCTGCGCCGCGACGCGGGCAGCCCGGCCGACCTGGCCCGGGCCTTCGCGCTCGGCTACGTGAAGGGCCTGGCGCCGTTCGGCACCGGCCCGGCCGGCGCGCCGGTGGCGGTGCCCGGCTATCCGTGGCAGCGCACCGCCTACTGGCCGAACCCGGGCCGCCGCAAGGCCGCCGGCCCGAGCGGCCTGGAGTTCGCGCTGACCCCGGCCGCCGCCGAGCAGGACGCCTGGCAGGGCGCGCTGGAGCTGGACCTGGCCGACCACCCGTGGCTGCGCGACCACCAGGTGCACGACGCGGTGGTGCTGCCCGGCGCGGCCATGATGGCCTTCGCGCTCTCCACCGCCCGCACCCGCACCGGCTCGCTGCCCGCCGCCCTGACCGGCTTCGCCTTCACCAGCGACCTGACGCTGACCGAGGAGCCGGCCAGGCTGGGCGTGCTCTGGCGCGACGACGTGGCCGAGGGCGGCAGCTTCACCCTGCTCTCGCTGCCGGCCGGCGCCACCGGCTGGACCGCGCACGCCACCGCCCGGGTGCACGGGCGCCGTCCGGCCGCCGAGCCGGCCGCCTTCCCCGCCGCCCTGGCCGCCGTGGAGCCGACCGGCGCCGAGGAGTTCTACGCCTCCTGCACCGCCCGCGGCCTCAACTACGGCCCCTCCTTCCAGGGCGTGCGGGAGCTGCGGATCGACGAGACCTCGGCGCTCGGCCTGATCCGGCTGCCCGAGCGCTGCCGCGCGGGCCTGCGCCCGCACGGGCTGCACCCGGCGCTCTTCGACGCCGCGCTGCAGGTCTCGCTGGCGCTCGGCGCCGGTGACAAGGCCGTGGTGCCGGTGGCCGTCGAGCGGATCGAGCTGGCCGGCGACCTGGCCGAGCCGGTCACCGAGCTCTGGTCGCACGCGGTGCGCCGCGAGGACGGCCGGGTGGACCTGCACTTCTTCGACACCGAGCGGCGCCCGCTGCTCACCCTGGCCGGCCTGGCCCTGCAGGAGCTGGACCTCACCGAGGAGTCCGGCGAGGAGGCCGAGCGGGTGCACCGGCTGCGGCTGCGCGCCGTGCCGCGCCCCGAGCCGACCGGGCCGGCCGGCCGCTGGGCGGTCTGCGAGGGCCACCAGGGCGGGGAGACCGGCGAGCGGCTGGCCGCGGCGCTCGGCGCCGAGCTGCTCCGGGTCACCGGCGCGGCGGCCGCCGACCAGGCCGCCTGGGCCGAACGGCTGCGCTCGGCCGGCGAGCTGGACGGCATCGTCTTCGTCGCCCCGGCCGCCGAGGCCGGCCTGGCCGAGCAGCGCGGGGCGCTGCTGGCGCTGACCGCCGTGGTCCGGGCCGCGTTGGCGCCCGGCGCGCCGGTCCGGCTCGCGGTGGCCACCACCGGCGCGCAGGCGGTCACCCCCGCCGACCGGCCGGACCCGGGCGCGGCGCTGTTCTGGGGCTTCACCCGGGTGCTGCGCCGCGAGCACCCCGAACTGCAGCCGCTGGTGCTGGACCTGCTGCCGGGTCAGCCCTTCGACCACGACTGGGCCGCGGACGCCGCCGCCGAGCTGCTGGCCGGCGACGGCGAGGACCAGGTGGTGCTGCGCGGCGGGCAGCGGCTGGTCGGCCGGCTGCTGCGCGGCGAGCTGTCCGACACCGACACCGACCAGGCGCCGGCCCCCTGGCGCACGCCCGCCCAGCCGTTCCGGCTCAGCCCGGTGCGGCCCGGCTTCTGGGACGGCCTGCACTACCTGCCGCTGGCCCGCAGGGTGCCGGCCGCCGGTGAGATCGAGATCGCGGTGAGCGCCGCGGCGGCCAACTTCATCGACGTGATGAAGGCGATGGGCACCTACCCGGACCAGTCGGCCGGCGCCGACCTGCTCGGCGGCGAGTGCGCCGGCACGGTCAGCGCCATCGGCCCGGAGGTCACCGGCTTCCAGGTCGGCGACCGGGTGGTGGCCTGCGCCTTCGGCTCGATGGCCTCGCACGTGACGGTCCGCGCCGACCACGCCCGGCCGGTGCCCGCCGAGCTCTCCGACGCCGACGCGGCCGCGCTGCCGCTGGTGCTGACCACCGCCTGGTACGGGCTGGTGGAGCTGGCCCGGCTGACCGCCGGCGAGACCGTGCTGGTGCACTCCGCCACCGGCGGCCTGGGCCTGGCGGCGGTGCGGATCGCCCGGGCGCTCGGCGCCGAGGTGATCGCCACCGCGGGCAGCGAGGCCAAGCGGCAGTACCTGCGCGAGCTGGGCGTCGAGCACGTCTTCGACTCCCGGGACCTGTCCTGGGCCGACGGGGCGCGCGCCGCCACCGGCGGGCGCGGCGTCGACGTGGTGCTCAACTCGCTGACCGGCGCGGCGATCCCGCTCGGCCTGGAGCTGCTGGCCGAGGACGGCCGGTTCGTCGAGGTCGGCAAGAAGGACATCTACGGCGCCCGCCCGGTCAGCCTCTCCGCCTTCCGCAAGGGCATCTCGCTCAGCGCGGTGGACCTGGCCGGCCTGATGGACCGCCGGCCGGAGCGGTTCGCCCGGCTCTTCGCCGAGGTCTGGGCCGAGGTGGCGGCCGGGCGGATCGCGCCGCTGCCGGTGCTGCCGTACTCCTTCGCGGAGGCGGCCGAGGCGCTGCGCACCATGTCGCACGGCGACCACATCGGCAAGTTCGTGCTGAGCGACCCGGCCACCGTCACCGAGATCGCCCCGGACCCGCTGCCCGGCGGCCGGTTCCGCGCCGACGGCGGCTACCTGATCACCGGCGGCCTGGGCGCGCTCGGCCTCTCGCTGGCCGGCTTCCTGGCCGACCGCGGGGCCGGCGCGGTGGCGCTGCTCGGCCGCTCCGAGCCGACCGCCGAGGCCCAGGCGCGGATCGCCGAACTCCGGGCCCGCGGCGTGCAGGTGGCCACTGCCCGGGTGGACGTCACCGACGCCGAGGCGCTGGACGGCACGCTGGCCAAACTGCGCTCCGAACTGCCGCCGCTGCGCGGGGTGTTCCACGCGGCCGGCCTGCTGGACGACGCCACCGTGCTCAACCTGACGGCCGAGCAGGTGGAGCGGGTGCTGGCGCCGAAGATCGACGGCGCCCGGCACCTGGACGCGGCCACCGCCGACGACCCGCTGGACCTGTTCGTGCTCTTCTCCTCCGCCGCGGCGCTGCTCGGCAACGCCGGCCAGGCCGCCTACGCGGCCGGCAACGCCTTCCTGGACGCACTGGCGGAGAACCGCCGCCGCCGCGGCCTGCCCGGGCTGAGCGTGCAGTGGGGCCCGTTCGAGCAGATCGGCCTCGCGGCGCTGGACGCCAACCGCGGCGCCCGGCTGGCCGAGCGCGGCATGGGCGGCTTCACCGCCGAGGAGGCCTGGACGGCGCTCACCCGCTTCCTGGGCGGCGAGGAGCAGGTGCTCGGCTACGTGCCGCTCAACCTGCGCCAGTGGTTCGACGCCTACCCGGACACCGCCGCCCAGCGCAGCTGGCAGGTGCTGCGCGAGCTCTCCCAGGACGGCGGCGCCGCCACCGCGGGCAGCGAGTTCCTGGCCGGCCTGGCCGCCACCGCGCAGGACGGGTGGCCGCCGCTGGTCGAGGCCAAGGTGCGCGAACTGGCCGGCCGGGTGCTCCGGCTGGAGGCCGGCGCGATCGACCGGGAGACCCCGTTCAAGGCGCTCGGGCTCGACTCGCTGATGGGCCTGGAGCTGCGCAACCGGCTGGAGGCGGCCTTCGGGCTGAAGCTCTCGCCGACCCTGCTGTGGAGCTTCGGCACCACGGCGGCGCTCTCCGGCGTGCTCTGCGAGCGGCTGACCGAGGCCGCCGCCCAGTAGACCGCCTGACCCGGCCGCGTCCGCCCCACCCATCGGGGCGGACGCGGCCTCCCTCCCCGATTCCACCACCGCCCGCACCTGCGACCGATGGAAGCGAGCAGCACTGCCGTGACCACTCAGACCCCCCTGACCCGCGCCATGGAGACGATCAAGCGTCTGCGCGCCCAGCTCGACGCGGCCGCCGGCTCGCAGCCGCTCGCGGTCGTCGGCGTGGGCCTGCGCCTTCCCGGCGGGATCCACGACCTCGACGGCTACTGGACGGCGCTGGCCGCCGGCCGCGATCTGGTGCACCAGCTGCCCGAGCACCGCAAGGGCCCGTTCACCGCCCAGTGGGAGGGCCTGCCGCAGCGCGGCGGCTTCCTGGACGAGGTGCTGGAGTTCGACGCCGAGGCCTTCGGCATCAGCCCCCGCGAGGCCCGCGGGCTGGACCCGCAGCACCGGCTGCTGCTGGAGGTGACCGCGGAGGCGCTGGACGACGCCGCGCTGCCCCGGGACACCCTGGCGGACGCCCGGGCCGGCCTCTACGTCGGCATCACCGGCCAGGACTACCGCGACTGGATGGCCGGCGAGCCGGACGCCTACTGGGCCACCGGCAACGGCCACTGCTTCGCGGCCGGCCGGATCGCCTACAGCATGGGCCTGACCGGCCCGGCGGTCGCCGTGGACACCGCCTGCTCCTCCTCGCTGGTCGCCGTCCACCTGGCCCGGCAGGCGCTGCGCCGCGGCGAGTGCGACCTGGCGATCGCGGGCGGCGTCAACCTGGTGCTCTCGCCGCGCTCCACCCGGCTGGTCGAGCAGACCCGCTCGCTGGCACCGGACGGCCTCTGCAAGAGCTTCGACGCCCGGGCCAACGGCTTCACCCGCGGCGAGGGCGCCGGCGTGGTGGTGCTCAAGCGCCTGGCCGACGCGGTGCGCGACGGCGACCGGGTGCACGCGGTGATCCGCGGCTCGGCCGTCAACCAGGACGGGCGCTCCACCGGCTTCACCGCGCCCAATGTGCTCGCCCAGATCGCGCTGATCGAGGCGGCCCTGGCCGACGCCGAACTCACGCCCGCCGACCTGGGCCTGATCGAGGCGCACGGCACCGGCACGGCGCTCGGCGACCCGATCGAGATGGAGGCGCTGCTGGCCGCGCTCGGCCGCCGCAACGGCGGGGCCGCGCTGCACGTCGGCTCGGTGAAGGCGAACCTGGGCCACCTGGAGTCGGCCGCCGGGATCGCCGGGCTGCTGAAGGCGGTGCTCTGCCTGCGCGAGCGGCAGGTGCCGCCGCTGGTGCACTTCCGCACCCTGAACCCGCGGATCGACCTGGACGGCACCGGCATCGCGCTCAGCGGCGAGCTCGCGCCGTGGGGGAAGGCGGGGGCCTGTGCGGGCGTCAGCTCCTTCGGGATGAGCGGGACCAACGCGCATGTGATCCTCGGGCCGCCGGAGCCCGCCGGGGCGGCCGCCCCGGAGCAGCCGGTGGCCGGGTTCGAGCTCTCCGCGCGGACGCCGCAGGCGCTGCGGGAGCTGGCCGGCCGGTACCAGGCCCACCTGGCGGGCGGCGGCGACTACCCGGCGTTCGCCTACACCGCCACCGAGGGGCGGGCGCGGTTCGCCGTGCGCGCCCGGGTGACGGCCGCCGACCCGGCGGCCGCGGGGGCGGCGCTGGGCGCGCTGGCCGCGGGCGAGGAGTCGGCGGCGGTGGCCTTCCCCGAGGCGGGCGACACCGGCGGGTTCGAGGCGCTGCCGCGCCGGGTGGCGGACCTGCCCGCCTACCCGTGGCAGCGCGAGCGGTTCGCGCCGGAGGGCGCCGAGGCCGGCGCGCCGGAGGCCGCCGTCACTCCTCCCCTGCACGAACTCACCTGGCAGCCGGCCGAGTTCCCGCAGCCGGCGGCCACCGGCTCGCTGGTGCTGGCCGGCGACGACGCCGAACTCCTCGGCCTGCTGGCCGGTGCGGCCGACCGCCAGGGCCACCGCGGCCTGCTGCTCGGCCCCGCCACCGGCCCGGCCGGCTGGGAGCACGCCGAACTCCCCGACGACTGGGCCGCGTTCTGGTCCGCCCGGGAGATCGCCAACCCCGTTCTGGTGCTCGCCGCCAAGGCCGCCCTCCTCCCCGAGCAGCCCGGCGAGGCGGACCCCGCCGCCGACGGCGCGCGGCTCTGCGCCGAGGTCACGGCCGCCGTCCGGGCCCTGCCGCGCGGCACCGTCTTCGCCGTCACCCGCGGCGCCCGCCAGGCCACCGGCACCGACCGGGTCGCCGCCACCGGCCACGGCCTGCTGCACGGCCTCGCGCCCGCGCTCGGCCTGGAGTTCCCCGAGACCTGGGGCGGCGTCAGCGACCTGCCCGCCGCCCCGTCCGCCGAGGACGCGGCCACACTGCTCCGCCTGGTGCTCAGCGGCAGCGGCGAGGACCTGACGGCCGTGCGGGACGGTGCGGCCCTGACCGCCCGGCTGCGCGAACTGACGGACAGCCGAAGTGAACTGACGATCCGCCAGGACAGTGCCTACCTGGTCACCGGCGGCCTCGGTGCGATCGGCCGCGAGATCATCGCCGACTTCGCCCGCCGCGGCGCCCGCCACCTGCTGGTGATCGGCCGCACGCCGGAGGACCGGCTGAGCGCCGAGGGCACCGCCCTGCTGGCCCGGCTGCGCGCCGAGGGCGTGCGGGCCCGCTACCGCGCCGCCGACTGCGACTCCTACGAGGAACTGGCCGCCGCCCTCCGGGCCGAGGCCGACCTGCCGCCGATCCGCGGCGTGCTGCACGCCGCCGGAGCACTGCCCCGGCTGCCGCTCGCCGAGGCCGGTGCGGACGCCTTCGCCGCCGCGCTGCGCGGCAAGTTCAGCGGCGCCTGGTGGCTGCACCTGCTGAGCCGCGACTGGCCGCTGGACTTCTTCCTGCCCACCTCCTCGGTCTCCGCGCTCTGGGGCACCGAGGGCTACGGCGCCTACGGGGCCGCCAACGGCGGGCTGGACGCGCTGGCCGAGCACCGCGCCGCCGCCGGCCTGCCCGCCGGCAGCATCGCCTTCGGCCCGTGGGCGCTGGACGGCATGGCGGACGCCGCCGAGCGCGAGCAGCTGGCCCGCCTGGGCGTCGGCGCGCTGGACGCCCGGACCGGCTGCGCCAGCCTGGTCACCCCGGCGGCCGGCCCGGCCCGGCTGCTGGTCGCCTGCCCGGTGGACTGGCCGCGGTTCACCGCCGTGACGGCCGTGCGCCGGCGCCGCCCGCTCTTCGACGCGCTCGCCCCGCAGGCTCCCGCCGCGGTCGAGCAGGCCCGGCCCGCCGCGGCCGCCGGCCTGCTGGCGCTGCCCGAGAAGGCCCGGCCGGGCGCGGCCCGGGCGCGGGTGGCCCGCATGGTCGCCACCGTGCTCGGCCACCCCGAGGGGCACCAGCTGCGCGAGGAGACCGGGTTCTTCGACCTCGGCCTGGACTCGATCATGGCGGTGGACCTGGAGCGCGACCTGACCGCCGAGTTCGGCGTGCCGGTCCGGGTCTCGGACATCTTCGACCACCCGACGGTGGCCGCCCTCTCCGCGCACCTGGTGGACCTGCTCAGCCCGCGCGCAGCGGCCGTCGCCACAGCTCCCGCGACCGCCGCGGTGGCCGCGGCCCCGGTGGCCGCGCCCGCCGCCCTGCCCGTTCCGGCGGCCCAGTCGGCCCCGGCCCTCGCCCCGGCCGCCGCCGCGACCGTGCCCGCTCCCGTGCAGCCCAACGAGCCGATCGCCATCGTCGGCATGGCCGGCCGCTTCCCCGGCGCCGACTCGGTCGAGGAGCTGTGGCAGCTGCTGGTCGAGGGCCGCGACGGCGTCGGCCCGGTGCCGCCCCGGGCCTGGGACCGCGCCGCGCTCACCGACGCCGACCCGCTGCGCCCCGGCACCGTCACCACCGACCAGGGCGGCTTCCTGCGCGACCCGGCCGAGTTCGACGCGGGCTTCTTCGAGATCCCGGCCCGCGAGGCCGAGAGCCTGGACCCGCAGCACCGCCTGCTGCTGGAGTCCGCCTGGCACGCCCTGGAGGACGGCCGGATCGACCCGCGCAGCCTCAAGGGCAGCCGCACCGGCGTCTGGGTCGGCATCTCCAACTCCGACTACGCCCGCCTGCTCGAACAGGGCGGCCTGGACCAGCTGGACGCCTACTTCAGCACCGGCACCGCGCTCAACGCGGCGGCCGGCCGGCTGGCCTTCCTGCTCGGCCTGAACGGCCCGGCGCTGGCCGTGGACACCGCCTGTTCCTCCTCGCTGGTCGCCCTGCACCTGGCGATCCGCTCGCTGCGCTCCGGCGAGACCGACTGCGCGCTCAGCGGCGGCGTCAACGTGATCACCGCGCCCGCCGCCTCGGTCGCGGTCAGCCGGGCCCACATGCTCTCCCCCGAGGGCCGCTGCAAGACCTTCTCCGCCGAGGCCGACGGCTTCGTCCGGGCCGAGGGCTGCGGCGTGCTGGTGCTCAAGCGGCTCTCCGACGCCCAGCGCGACGGCGACCGGGTGCTGGCCGTGCTGCATGGCAGCGCGGTCAACCAGGACGGCGCCTCCTCCGGCCTCACCGCCCCCAGCGGCCGCGCCCAGCAGGCCGTGATCGGCGCGGCGCTGGCCGACGCCGGGGTGGCCGGCGCCGAGATCTCCTACCTGGAGGCGCACGGCACCGGCACCTCGCTGGGCGACCCGATCGAGCTGCGGGCCGCCTGGGCCGCGCTCGGCGCGGGCCGGCACCCGGGCCAGCCGCTGCTGGTGGGCTCGGTGAAGAGCAACATCGGCCACTGCGAGTCGGCCTCCGGCATGGCGAGCGTGATCAAGACCGTGCTCGCGCTGCGCCACCAGCAGCTGCCGGCCAACCTGCACTGCGACAGCCTCAACCCGCACCTGTCCTGGCGGGAGATGAACCTGCGGGTCTGCGACAGCACCGTGCCGTGGCGGGCCGGCGAGCGGCCCCGGCTGGCCGGCGTCTCCGGCTTCGGCTTCTCCGGCACCAACGCCCACCTGGTGATCGGCGAGGCCCCCGCCCCCGTGCCCGCCGCGCCGGCCACCGCCGACGGCCCGCTGCTACTGCCGCTCTCCGCCCCGGACGCGGCCGGCCTGGAGCGCCTGACCGCCGCCTGGGAGCGGCAGTTGACCGAGCTGCCGGCCGACGGGCTGGCTGCCGCCGCCGCCACCGCGGGCGCCGGCCGGGCCCACCTGCCGGTGCGCCGGGCCGTCCGCGGCCGGGACCGCGAGGAGCTGCTGGCCGCGCTGCGCACGCCCGTCGCGCCGCGCCCGGCCGAGCGGGCGCCCCGGATCGCCTTCCTCTTCTCCGGCCAGGGCGGCCAGCACTTCGGCATGGGCCGGGAGCTGTACGAGACCGAGCCGGTCTTCCGCCGGGTGATCGACGACTGCGACCGGGTCACCTCCCGTCAACTCGGGATCTCGCTGCACCAGTTGATGTTCCACGGCACCGAGAAGGAGCTGATCAACCAGACCCGGTACACCCAGCCGGCCCTGGTCGCGCTGGAGTTGGGCCTGGCCGCGCTCTGGGAGTCCTGGGGCGTGACGGCCACCGCGGTGCTCGGCCACAGCGTGGGCGAGATCGCCGCCGCGATCCACGCCGAGGTGATGGACCTGGAGACCGGCCTCACCCTGATCACCCACCGCGCCCGGCTGATGCAGGAGACCGCCCCGGGCGGCATGCTCGCCGTCTCCGCCACGCCCGAGCAGGTCACCGACTGGCTCGACGGCTTCGCCCTGGACATCGCCGCCGTCAACGGCCCGCAGGCCGTGGTGGTGGCCGGCACCCGGGAGGAGCTGGACCGGTTCGCGGCCCACGTCAAGCAGCAGCGGGTGGTGGCCCGGCCGCTGGTGGTCTCGCACGCCTTCCACTCCCGGCTGATGGAGCCGATGCTGGACGACCTGCGCGCCGCCCTCGCCCCGCTCTCCTTCGGCGCGCCGAGCCTGCCGCTGATCGCCAACGTCACCGGCCGGCCCGCCGGACCGGACACCTACGGCACCGAGTACTGGGCCGAGCACGTCCGCCGCCCGGTGCTCTTCCACGAGGGCGTGCGGCAGCTGGCCGAGCTGGAGATCGACGTCTTCCTGGAGATCGGCCCCGACCGCACCCTGGGCCACCTGGCCACCTCCGCCGGGCTGGCCCCGGCCGGCGGCACCCTGCCCTCGCTGCGCCGCGGCGGCAAGGACCGCGAGGTGATCGCGGCCGCCGTGCAGGCGCTCTACGAGCAGGGCCAGGACCTGGACTGGGCCGAGGTGCAGGCCGCCACCGGCCGCAGCCGCGGCCCGGCCCCGCGCTACCCCTTCGCCGACACCCGGTACTGGACCCCGGTCCGGCCCCGGGCGGCCGCCGCCCCGGCGGCGGACGGCCGGCACTGGGGCGCCGAGCTGCTCTCCCCCGCGCTCAGCGGGCGGGCCTTCGCCTTCGAGCGCACCTCCGCCTTCCCGCCCTACCTGACCGACCACCGGCTCTACGGCACGGTGGTCACCCCGGCCGCCTCGCACCTGGGCACCGCGCTGTCGGCGCTGGCCGGCGGCGGGCTGCCGTTCGCGGTCGAGGACCTGATCTGCCCCCGGGCGCTGGTGATCAAGGACGGCGAGACCTACGACGCGCAGATCACCGTCGCGGACGGCGAGCTGACGGTGCAGTCGCTGATCGACCGTGAGCGCGGCCGCTGGGAGCGCCACTTGTCGGCCCGGATCGGCGCCCCCGAGGGCGAGCTGCCCGCCGCGCCCGACCGCGCCGCCTTCATCGCGGCCGCCGACCGGCACATCAGCGGCGAGTCCTTCTACTCGTACTTCCGCGAGCTGGGCTACACCCTCGGCCCGTCCTTCAAGTGGATCGCCGACGTCTGGATCAGCGGCACCGAGGCGCTGGTCCGCTACCAGCAGCCCCAGCTGCCGGACGACCCGGCCGCCTACGAGCTCTACCCCGGCCTGATCGACTCCTGCTTCCAGAGCATCGCCGGCTTCATGGTGGACGAGGTCGCCGACGAGGCGCCCTCGCTGGCCATCCCGTTCGCCGCCGCCCGGCTCGCCTTCCCGGGCCGGCCGGAGGCGGGCGGCGAGCTCTGGGGCCACGTCCGGGTGACCGGCGCCGACCCGCTGCCGAACGGCCGCCTCCGGGTGGAGACCGCCGACCTGCACATGTTCACCGGCACCGGCGCCACGGTCTTCGCGGCCGACCGCTTCCGGGTCCGGCACGCCCCCAAGGCGGTGCTGGAGCAGAGCCTGCGCGGCGGCACCCCGCACGCCTACCAGCCGGTCTGGACCGAGCGCCCGGCCCGCCCCGCGGGCACCGGCACCGGTCAGCCGGTGCTGCTGCTGGGCGAGGACGGGCCCTGGGCCCGCTCGCTCGCCGAGGCGCTGACCGCCCTCGGCTGCAAGGCCGCCCTCGTGCCGGACGCGCTGGACATCTCCCCGGACACCGCGCTGCTGCTGGACCTGCGGTTCGGCCCGGCCGACGGCGCGTCAGGTGCCGCGGAGGCGCTGCGGGCCGTGCGCGAGCTGACCGGGACGCTGCGCGAGCAGGCGCCGGCCGGGCTGCCGTACGCGGTGCTCGGCGACGGCCGCCCGGCCGCCGCGCCGGTGCGCGAGGCGCTGTGGGGCCTGCTGGCCGCGCTGGAGGTCGAGCAGGCCGAGCGGCGGCTGCTGCGGATCACGCCCGACCCGGACTGGTCCGGCGACCCGGCGGCGCTGGCCGAGCTGATCGCCGAGGAGCTGGCGGCCGGCCTGCCGGAGACCCGGCTGGCGCTGGGCGCCGACGGGGTCCGGGTGGCCCGGCTGCTGCCGGTCGCCGAGGCGGCCGAGCCGCCGCGCTGGACCGGCGGCGTACTGGTCACCGGCGGGCTGGGCGCACTCGGCCTGAGCGTGGCCCGCATCCTGGCCGAGCAGGGCGCGCCCGCGCTCACCCTGATGGGCCGTTCGGCGCCGGACGGGACCGCCCGCGCGGTGATCGAGGAGCTGGTCGCGGCGGGCGTCACCGTCACCGTCGCCGCGGGCGACGTGACCGACCCCGAGGACTGCGCCCGGGCGGTGCGGACCGCCGGCGAGGCGGCCCCGCTGCGCGGCGTGCTGCACCTGGCCGGGATCACCGAGGACGGCGCCTTCGAGAACCTGGACCCGGACTCCTTCGACCGGGTCTTCGACGCCAAGGCGAACGGCGCCGAGCAGCTGGCCGCCGCCGTGCGCGGCACCGAGCTGGACGCCCTCGTGCTCTTCTCCTCGGTCTCCAGCGTGCTCGGCTCCGCCGGGCAGGCCAACTACGCGGCGGCCAACGGCTGCCTGACCGGCCTGGCGCAGGCGCTGCGCGCCGAGGGCCTGCCCGCCACCAGCGTCTGCTGGGGCCCGTGGGTGCCGGCCGACAAGGGCGGCATGGCGGCGGCCGCCGCCGTCTCCCGGGCCGCCGAGCGCCAGGGCGTGCGCCCGCTGGGCGACCCCGAAGCGGCCGGGCTGCTGGCCCTGGCGGCCGGCGGCGAGCGGGCCCAGCTGGTGGCCGTGGCGCTCGACCCGGAGCGCTGGGCCGAGCGGGTCGGCGACCACCCCCGGGCGGCCCTGCTGGCCGGCGCGGCGCCGGCCGTCATCCGGCCCGCCGCCGGCGGCACGGCCGCCCGGGCCAAGGGCTGGCTGCGGGAGCAGCTGGCCGGCCAGGGCGCGGCCGTCCGCGCCGAGCAGCTGCGGGACGCGATCCGCGAACTGGTCGGCGAGGTGCTGGGCGACCCGGCGAGGGTGGGCGACACCGTCGGCTTCGCCGATCTGGGCCTGGACTCGATCATGGTGATCGACCTGCGCACCCAGCTCGCCCACGCCGCCGGCACCGACCTGCCCGCGACCGTGGCGATCGACCACCCGACCGTCGCCGCGATGGCGGACCACCTCGACGGGGCGCTCTTCCCGGAGCCCGTCGAGCCGCCCGCCGCGGTGCCCGTCCCCGTGACCAGCGCCACCCCGGCCGTCGGGGACGCCCTCGGGGCGGCCCCTGAGGACCTGTCATTCGAAGAACTCATCCGCGCCGTGCAGAACGACCTGGAGAGCTGAGGGCGATCATGGAACCGACCGATGTGCGCAAGCTGATCGAGGACCAACTGAAACTCTCCCGCTCCCTCAAGGCGCGGGTGCGCGAACTGGAGGAGGAGCGGCACGCACCGCTGGCCGTGGTGGGCACCGCCCTGCGGCTGCCCGGCGGGCTGACCACGCCGGAGGCGTACTGGGACTTCCTGCTCGGCGACGCCGAGGCGATCGGGCCGATCCCCGGGGACCGGCCGGGGCTGCACCGGGTCTACGACCCGCGGCCGGAGCGGCCGGGCAGCTCCTACGTGGACCGGGGCGGCTTCCTGGCCGACGTGGCCGGCTTCGACCCCGCGTTCTTCGGCATCTCGCGCCGCGAGGCCGACGCGCTGGACCCGCAGCAGCGGCTGCTGCTGGAGGCGGCATGGGAGGCGATGGAGCGGGCCGGCATCGCGGTCCGCCGGCACGACCGGCTGAACGCGGGCGTCTTCGTCGGCATCATGTCCTCCGAGTACGTGGAGCGGATGGCCGCCGACGACGACAAGACCGGCATCGACCCCTACTACGGCACCGGCGGCGGCCACTGCATGGCCGCCGGGCGGATCAGCTACACCATGGGCTTCTCCGGGCCCTCGCTGAGCTGCGACACCGCCTGCTCCTCCTCGCTGGTGGCGCTGCACCTGGCCGCCCGCAGCCTGCGGGCCGGCGAGTGCCGGTACGCCCTGGTGGGCGGCGCCAACCTGGTGCTCTCCCCCGACCTGATGGTCTCGCTCTGCCAGAACCGGGCGCTGGCCCCGGACGGGCGCTCCAAGACCTTCACCGCGGCCGCCGACGGCTACGGGCGCGGCGAGGGCGTCGGCATGCTGGTGCTGATGCGCCTGGACGACGCCGAGCGCGAGGGCCGGCCGATCCACGCCGTGCTGCGCGGCACCGCCGTCAACCACGACGGCGCCTCCTCCGGCCTCACCGTGCCCAACGGCCCGGCCCAGCAGGAGGTGATCCGGGCCGCGCTCGCCGATGCCCGGATCGCCCCGCAGGAGGTCGGCTTCGTGGAGGCGCACGGCACCGGCACCGCGCTCGGCGACCCGATCGAGGTCGGCGCGCTGGACTCGGTGCTGGGCAGCGGCGCCCCCGGCCGGCCGGTGCCGCTGGCGGTCGGCAGCGTGAAGTCCCGGATCGGCCACCTGGAGGCGGCGGCCGGCATCGCGGGCCTGATCAAGCTGGTGCTGATGCTCCGTCACGGCCGCATCCCGGCCGCGCTGGGCGCCGCCGACGGCGAGCTCAACCCGCTGATCCCGTGGGAGCGGATCGCGGTGGACGTGCCGCGCACGGCCGCCGACTGGCCTGCGCCGTACCAGCGGCGGATCGCCGGGATCAGCGCCTTCGGCATGAGCGGCACCAACGCGCACGCGCTGCTGGAGGCGTACCAGCCGGCCGCCGAACCCGCCGGGGTCTCGGACCTTCCCGAGCTGGTGGTGCTCTCGGCGCGCAGCCGGGAGAGCCTGACCGAGCTGGCCGGCGCGGTCGCCGGGCGGCTGCGCGCGCTGCCCGCCGCCGAACTGGCCTCCGCCTGCCACACCCTGCGGACCGGGCGCACCCCGTTCGAGCACCGGGTGGCGGTCACCGGCCGGACCGGCGCCGAGCTGGCCGACCGGCTGCTCGCCGCGGTCGGGCGCAGCGCACCGGTGGCGGCCGGCGGCGCCGGGCCCGCGGTGGTGCTGCGGGTGGTGCCGGGATCGGCCGAGGTCGCGGCGGGCCTCGCCGCGCTGGCGGACGCCTACCCGGCGCTGGACGGCGACCTTCCCCAGCTGCTGCGCGGGCTCGGCCTGCGGGTGCGCGAGGGCGAGGCGCCGGCCACGACCGTCGACGGGTACGCGCGGCTGGAGTGGGACGGCCGGGTGGTGCCGCTGGTCGCCGCCGACACCGCCCGCACCCCCGCGCTGCTGCTCGCCGCCCTCGCCGCGCTCCACGTCAGCGGCGCGGACCTGCGACTGGACGGCCTGCGGACGGCCGGCGCCCGGGTGCTCGACGGGCTGCCGACGTACGCGTTCCAGCAGCGGCGCTGCTGGATCGACGAGCGGGAGGTGACGGCGGCGTCGGCCGCCCCCGAGGGCGCCCCGGCGGAGTCCGCCGGCGGCGCCGACCGAGAGCTGGTCGAGGAGTTCCTCGCCGCCGAACTCGCCACCGTGCTGCGCTCGGACGAGCCGCTGGACCGCACCCGCAGCTACCTGGAGGTCGGCGGGGACTCCTTCACGGCGATGCAGTTCACCATCGCCGTCGAGCGGGAGTACCAGGTCGAGCTGCCGGTGGAGGAGTTCTCCGAGGAGGTGCCGCTGGCCACGCTGTTCCGCCGGCTCGGCGAGCACATCATCCGCTCCTCCGGCGCCTCCGAGCGGCAGGGGCAGGACGCGTGACCGCCGTCCCGACGCCCTTCGTGCGCCCGCGCCCGGTGGACCGCCCGGCCGTCCGGCTGATCGGCTTCCACCACGCGGGCGGCTCGGCGGCCGTCTACTACCCGCTGATCCACCACCTGCCGGCCGACTGGGACCTGCTGCTGCTCGACCTGCCGGGTCGCGGCAAGCGGCACGCCGAGGCGCCGCTCAGCGACCTGGACACCCTGGTCTCCCTGGCGGTGGCCGACACCCGCCCCTGGCTGGACGCCCCGTTCGCGCTCTTCGGGCACAGCCTGGGCGCCGTCCTCGCCGTCGAGACCGCCCGCTCGCTGGAACGGCTGGGCGCCCAGCCCGCCTGGGTCGGCGTCTCGGCCCGGGTGGCCCCCGGCCTGCAGCCCCCGGCCGGCCGCGGGCTGGCCGAACTGGACGACGAGACCCTGCTCGACGAGCTCTTCGCCCTCGGCGGCCTGCCCCAACGCATCCGCGAGGTCCCGGGCTTCGTGGAGCGCTTCCTCACCACCTCCCGCGCCGACCTGCGCGCGGTGGAGTCCTACCGCCCCCGCCCGCACCGGACGCCACTGCGCGCACCGCTCAGCGCCTTCGGGGGCGCGGACGACCCGTGGGCGCCGGAGGAACTGCTCGAGGCGTGGTCGAAGGAGACCTCGGTCGACTTCCGCCACCACACCCTGGCGGGCGGCCACTTCTACTTCCTGGACGACGGGTTCGCGGGGTTGGCGGGGCAGTTGGTGGCGGACGTGGGGGAGGCGGTGCTGGTCGCGGGGTGAGGCGTGCACGGGCGCGCTGACGCGCGGGGGCTCGGCGACGGGGCGACAGCGCCGCCGCCGTGCCCCGTGCGGCGCACGGGGCACGGCGCTGCGCACCACCCACCAGGAGCGGCCCCAAACCCCGGGCCGCCCCCACGCACAAGCCGCCCTCCGCACCTCACGTGCCGATCCCCCGGGCACACCCGGCCCGCTCGGCACACCTGCCGAACCTCCGGGCACACCCCACCCCGTTCACCTCAACTGCCAAACCCCCGGCCGCACTTCTCTCGCGTCCACGTGCCCCACCGTCTCCGCCGCCCGGATCCGCTCCGCGGCCCGGCGGGCGAACTCGCTCCAGCGGCGGTCGCCCAGGCGCTCCGCCGCCTGGCGGCATTCGGCGAGGCTGGACAGGGCCGCCTCCGACTCCCCCGCCAGGAGTTCCGCCAGGGCGATCCCGCGCAGGGCGTCCGTCGTCCCCCGGGTGTCGTTGGCGCTGCGGCAGAGTGCCAGCGCCCCACCGAAGGCCTGCCGGGCGGCGCCCGCGTCGCCCCGGTCCAGCACGCCGTCGGCGAGCCCGATCATGCTGCGCGCCTCGGCCCGGCGGTCGCCCGCCTGGCGGGCCCGGCGCCCCGCCAGCTCGAAGCAGGCGAGCGCCCGGTAGACCCGCCGGCGCTGCCAGGCCAGGTCGCCGAGCGAGCAGAGTACGGCGGCCTCCGCGCCCGGGTCGCCGGCCCGGCGGGCGGCGTCGAGGGCGAGGTCGCCGGTGGCCTCCCAGTCCGTCCAGGCGGCGCCGGCCTGGAAGTAGCCGGCCAGGCTGTCGGCCAGCTGCCAGGTCTGCGGCCACAGTTCGGCCGCGTGCGCCTGCTGCACCAGGGCCGCCACGGCCGGCGCCTCCTCCTGGAACCAGCGCAGCGGGGCGTCCCCGACCACCGGCCCGGGGTCGGGCACCAGGTCCGGCCGCCGCGCCCGCGGCGCCGGCCCGAGCGCCCGCCCCGGCGCCAGCCGGGCGTCCGCGTACCGCGCCAGCACCAGGTACGCGTCGGCCAGCCGGGCCGTCGCCTCCCGCACCAGCCCGGGGTCGGCCTCGTCCAGCAGCTCCAGCGCCATCGCCCGGTGCAGCTCGTGGAACCGGTACCGCACCTGCCCGCCGGGCACCGAGCGCGCCTGCAGCAGGTGCGCCTGCACCAGCCGTTCCACCACCCGCTCGGCCACCTCCGGCGCCACGCCGAGCAGCGCGGCGGCCCGCCAGAGCGGGAACTCCGGCGCCGCCAGGCCGAGCAGCGGGAAGGCCTGCTGCTCGGCCGGCCCGGCCTCCCGGTAGCCGATCAGCAGGCTGGCCCGCACATCGAGGTCGCCGCAGGCCAGCAGGCCGAGCCGGGCCCGCTCGTCCTCCAGCCGGGTGGCCAGCGAGGCGGCCGACCAGTGCGGCCGGGCCGCCAGGCTCGCCCCGGCGACCCGCAGCGCCAGCGGCAGGTGCCCGCAGAGCCGGGCGATCCGGGCGGCCGCGGCCGGGTCCTCGGCGATCCGCACCCCGCCGGTCGCACCGAGCAGGTCCTGGGACTCACGCGGCGTCAGCACGTCCAGCACCACGTGCCGCAGCCCGTCCAGCGAGGTCAGCATCCGACGGCCGGTCAGCACCACCACGGCGTCCGTGAGCGCGGCCAGCAGCGGCCGGACCTGGTGCTCCGAGGCCGCGTCGTCCAGCAGCACCAGCAGCCGCCGGCCGGCCACCGCCCGGTGCAGGGCGTCGGACAGCTCCTCCTCCCCGGCCGGCCCCTCCGCCGTCCCGGCCGGCTCGGGCCAGTCCGGCCGCACCTTGCGCAGCAGCCGCAGCAGTGCCTGGGCCGGCTCCAACTGGCAGCCGCCGGGCCCGCGCAGTCCGAGGAAGAAGCAGCCGTCGGGGAAGTCGGCGGCCACCTCCCGGGCCAGCTGCATGGCGAAGGCGCTCTTGCCGACGCCCGCCGCGCCGACCACGGCGAGCCCGCGCGCCGACCGGTCCGGCTTCTCGGCCCGGAGCAACTGGCCGGCCCAGACGAGCAGTTCCTGCCGTCCGGTGAAGTCGGCGACCGGCGGCAGCAGCAGGTTGCCGCGCGGCGCGGCCGGCGGTGCGGCGGCCGGCCGCGGCGTAGCGACCGCGCCCGCCCCGGGCGCCGACCACTCCAGCCGGGGATCGAACCGCAGCACCCCCTGGTGCAGCTCCCGCAGCGCCGACCCCGGGTCCACGCCCAGCTCGCTGCCGAGCGCCCGCCGCAGCCGGTCGTAGGCGCGCAGCGCGTCCGCCTGTCGCCCGGAGCGGTGCAGCGCCAGCATCAGCTGCGCGTGCAGCGACTCGCGCAGCGGGTGCTCGTGGGTGAGCGCCAGCAGTTCGCCGCACAGGTCGCGGTGGCGGCCGATCGCCAGGTCGGCGGAGACGCGCTGGTCCAGCGCCTCCATCCGCTGCTCCTCCAGCCGCACCACGGCCGCGTCCAGCATCGCCCCGCGCGGCACGCCGGAGAGCGCGGGCCCGGTCCACACCCGCAGCGCCTCGTGCAGCAGCTGGGAGGCCTCCTGGTGGTCCTGCCGCACGGCCGCCGCCCGGCCCTGGGCGTGCAGTTCCTCGAACCGGACGAGGTCCAGCTCGCCCGGCTCGACCCGCATCAGGTAGCCGGGCGAGCGGGTGGCGATCCGCGTCTCCCGGCCGGCCTCCTCCGCGGTGTCGTCGGCCGCCGCACAGGCCTTGCGCAGCTGGGAGACGTAGACCTGCAGCGTGGTGGTGGCGGTGCGCGGCGGTGCCTCGCCCCAGAGTTCGTCGATCAGGCTCTCCGCCGCCACCACCTCGTTGGCGCGGACCAGCAGGGCGGCCAGCACGGTCCGGACCTTGGCCGCGGACGGGGTGTGCGAGCCGAGCTCTATCGGACCCAGGATCCGGAAGCGCATGGTTTCCCTTTCGGCGCCCCGGCGCGGGGGCACCGGGTCCCGGCACCGGGGCACGCCCCCGAGTCCCGGTGCCGGTGGTGCGGGACGGCGTAGTTGACGGTGGATCGGGTCGGTTCAGCAGTCGAGCAGCACGGTGACGTCGGCGGTCGCGACGGTCCGGCCGTCCTGGAGCACCCGCAGGCCCACCGGGGCCACCGGGCGGCCCTCGGCGTCCCGGCCGACCGCGCCGGGGGCCGCGGCGCAGACCAGCGGGCGGTCCGGCTCGGCGAACCGCGTGACGGCGGCCGACCAGCGGGTGATGGCGCAGCCGGCGGGATGGAAGCCGCGCAGCAGGCCGACCGAGAGCAGGGCGGTCTGCCGCAGCGCGGCGTCCAGCGAGGACGGGCCGACGCCCGGCGCCACCTGCTCGGCCGTCGGGCGGACGGCGACCAGCACCGTGCCGGCCGAGACCGACAGCGGCTCGCTGACCACCACCTCGCCCGGCTCGCCGCAGCCGACGGCGGCGGGCGCGGCGGCCCGGAAGCCCTTGCCGCCGACGGCGCTTCCCGGCTGCCGGTGGCGCTCCCCGCGGTCGCCCCGGTAGCCGCGGGCGGCCGTGGGGTGGGGGGCGGGTGGGCCGAGCAGCAGCCGGCTGCGCCCGCGGCCGCAGGGGCGGCCGCCGATGCTCACGGTGCTCTCGCAGCGCAGCGTGCCCGGCACGCCGTCCACCAGGTCGGCGCCGCGCAGCCGCAGGTCGATGGTGGCGTGGGCGGGCCGGCCGCCGCGCCGCCAGGGGCGCAGGTCGGTGACGACCGCCTCGGTGGCGGTGGGCAGCACGACCCGGCCCTCGGGGACGCCGAAGTACTGCCGGGCGGCGAAGGCGCAGGCCCGGCGCACCGCGTCGATGGCCGGCTGCAGTTCGTAGAGTCCGGCTCCGGTGCGGGGCGGCTGGGGCAGTTCGACCGAGAGCACGAAGGTGTGCTCGGTGGCGGCAGGGGCGCCGAGCAGCAGGCCGTCCCGGGTGGCCGGGCGGTGGACCAGGTGGATCAGTGGTGCCACGGTGGTCGGTGCGTAGTCGGGTACGGAGTTGTGCAGGGACTGCTGGGTGGACGTCGGGGTGGACTTCTGGGTCGCCGAGTCCGGTCTGGCGGATGACGGCGCGGTCGCGGTGTCCATGGTGCGTCCTCTGGTCCGTGGGGTGGTGCGGCGGGTTCCGCCGTTCCCGCCGGCTTTTTAGGTTGTCGCGCGTCCAATCTTGCCCCCCCGCGCTGAAGCCTCACTCCAGCCCTGCTCCAGCGGCACTTGCCAACTCGCGCGATGCCGTTCACTGCGGGACCGCAAGCATTCCTTTAGGACGGCGGACCACCTTGGGCTGCGCTGACCGTTCGACCCCTGCCAGCCCTCCGACCGAAGGATTCACCATGATCAGCAAGGACGACTTCGTCCGGATCGCGCGCGACGAGCTCGCCCTCCCGATGAACGGCGCGGACCTGGAGACCGATCTGGACTCCGACCACACCGTCGCCTGGGACTCCCTGCACATGATGCGCCTGGTCGCGGCGGTGGAGCGGGAGACCGGCACCCGGCTGCAGGTCGGGCCGCTGATGGCGGACCGCAGCCTGAAGGCCATCTTCGCGCGGATCACCGAGGCCTGACGGGTTCGGACCGGACGGGGTTCGAGGAGAGTTCGAGGAGACTGCGATGACGATGACGACGGCCACCGAGCCGACCACCGCCGAGCCCGTGCCGCCGCTCATCCACCAGGCGGTCGCCCGCCAGGCCGAGCTGCGGCCGGAGGCCACCGCGATCGTCTTCCGCGAGGAGCGGATCGACTACGCCACCCTGAACGCCGCCGCCGAGCACATCGCTGCCGAGCTGGCCGCGCTGGGCGCCGGCCCGGGCATCGTGGTGCCGGTCCGGATGCCGCGCACGCCGCAGCTGCTGGCGGTGCTGCTGGGCGTGCTCAAGTGCGGTGCGGCGTACGCGGCGTTCGACCACCGCTGGCCGGCGGAGCGGGTGGACGGGCTGCTGGCGCAGCTGCGGCCGCCGGTGTTCGTGACGGCGGAGCACCCGTCCTCGGACGAACTCACCGTCTGGCAGCCGCCGGTGGAGCCGCTGTCGGCGGTCGCCCGGCTGGGCGGCACCTCCCCCGCCGCTGCGGTCGACCCCGCCTCCCCCGCCTCCGTCTTCTTCACCTCCGGCACCACCGGCACCCCCAAGGGCGTCGTCTCCCCGCACCGGGCGACCACCCGCCTGTTCGGCCCCGGCGGCCTGCTGGGCTACCGCCCGGGCGGGGTCACCCCGCAGGCGGCGCCGTGTGCCTGGGACGCCTTCAGCCTTGAGGTCTGGGGGATGCTCTGCACCGGCGGGACGACGGTGATCGTCGAGGAGGACTACCTGCTGCCGGGCGCGCTGCGGGACTTGGTGAAGTCGACCGGGATGGACACGGTCTTCCTCACCTGCGGGCTCTTCAACCTGTTCGTGGACATGGACCTGGACTGCTTCGCCGGCACGCGGCAGGTGTTCACCGGCGGCGAGCGGATCTCGGTCGACCACGTGCGGCGGTTCCTGGAGCGGCACCCCGCGGTGGTGCTGTTCAACGTGTACGGGCCGGTGGAGAGTTGCGTGTACGCCACCCAGCACGTGATCACGGTGGAGGACCTGGAGACGCCGGGCGGCATCCCGATCGGCGTCGCGGTGGCGGGCACCGAGGTGCTCGTCCTGGACGCCGAGGGCAAGCTCTGCGCGCCGGGCGTGGAGGGCGAGGTCTGCGTCGCGGGCGACGGGCTGGCGGTGGAGTACCTGGGGCTGCCGGAGCTGACGGCCGAGAAGTTCCCCCTGGTCACGCCCACGGACACCGAGGTCCGCGTCTACCGCACCGGCGACCTCGGCTTCCACGACGAGAACGGCGTGCTGCACTTCCGCGGCCGCGCCGACCGCCAGGTGAAGGTCCGCGGCTTCCGCATCGAGCCGGGCGAGATCGAGACCGCTGCCACGCGCATCGAAGGCGTCGCCCGCTGCACGGTCGTTCCGGTCCCGGGCCGGATGGCGGCGTGGGAGCGCCTGGCGCTCTTCTACGTCCCGTCGGTCGCCGGAACGGAGGGCGACGACCCGGCCGGCGTGGCGGCGGAGCTGATCCGCACGCTGCCGCCGTACCTGGTCCCGGATGCGGTGCTGGCCGTGCCGGAGTTCCCCATGACCGTCAACGGCAAGGTCGACAACCAGGCGCTCCTGGCCCTGCTCCCGTCCTGACGGGAGCAGGCTCTTTGCGAGTCGCGCAGGGGGAGAAGAACGCGCAGAAAGCAGGCGCAGCCCTTGTCCGTGTCAATCCGCCACGGCAAGAATCCGAGCCGCACCACAGCACCACAGAAGCTCGAAGCCTCCCCCCAGAAGGGCCACATGATGAACGTCCTCAAGCGCGCGCTCGGCACCACCCTTGCCGCCGGCGCCCTCCTGCTGACCGTCGGCGCCCTGCCGGCCAGCGCCCAGGCCGCCACCACCAGCCAGGTCTTCCCCGCCACCGCCTTCAGCGCCAGCCCGTACCTCTCGAACTCCTCCGCGATCAACATCGCCTACGCCCACGCCGCGGCGGCGGGTTACACCGTCGCCACCCAGTGCACGCTGACCCACCCCCCGATCGCCTACCGGATCACCCCGACGCTCTGGCAGTCCAACGCGGTGGTCACCTGTACTGCCTGACGGTATGACGGTTGGCAGCAGCGGCACCGCCCGGCAGTTCCCTGCCGCCGGCGGTGCCGCGGTCATGTGAGGATGATCGGGTTGGTGAGTGCGGCGACCTGGCCGTTGGGGTGGCGGACTTCGATGCGGACGAAGGCGGAGTCGTCCGCCTTCGTGTTCCACTGCAGCGCGCCGGCTCCGTCGCTGGAGAGGGCAGACCGGTGGACCTCGCCACGGTCGGTGTGGAAACTGACGGTTGCCGTGGGGATGCCTCGTACTGCTGCTCGCACGGTCACCTGACCGCCACGGCTCGCGAGTCGTTCACCGACCCCGGCGATGCGGTCGTTGGCGCTGGCGGTGAACGACACGTCCACGTCCGCGGATTCGGCGATCCAGCTGCGGCCGGCACGGATGCCTGCCAGGACCGCCTCGGTGCTCAACTCCTCGGCGAAGACGACGGTGTGGGGGGTGCCGATCTGGCCGTCCAAGTGGACGTCGCTGTTTCCCATCGCGGGTCGCCACGATCCCGTGGGGACGTCTGCGGTGAGGCTGCGCGCCCAGTCGGTCAGGGCGGTCTCGTTGTCGGCGTTCCAGGGGAGGTCGGAGGACCAGAGTCCGTTCCACACCTCGACCACGTCGAAGCCGTGCATGGGGAAGAGGAGTTCACCGGAGGGATAGGGCGCGTGCGGGTGCGCGGCCACACAGAGGCCGCCTGCGCGATGGACTTGGTCCAGGCACTGATCTATGAGCCCGTCCTGGACCCCGTAGTCCCAGTCGACCAGTTCGCCGGGGCCGAGGCCGAGCGCGAGCCAGTGGCCGGTCTTGGTCGTCACTTCCTCACCAAGCATGATCAAGAGGTCGTCAGCAGCCAAGTGCCCCCACGTGCCGGGGGCTGCGGCGGATCTGTGCTCGGTGGTCGCGATGAAGTCGAGCCCGGCGGCGCGGGCCTGGATGACCAGTTGTTCGGGCGTGAGTTCCCCGCCGGTGGAGCGGAGGGAGTGGACGTGGCAGTCCCCGCGGTACCAGGCCGCCCCGCGTCCGACGGCCCGCGTGGGCGGGAAGTTCATGGTCGACATGGTTCTCCCCCGGTGTTCTGTAGGCGGCACAACGCGCGAGCAGGCCCACCGGTTCCGTCAAGCCGGTGAATGCTGCCTCAGCCGAGAGGTCAGATCGGCTTCGTCGCCGAAGAGGTCGGGCTCCGGGGTGAGTTGGACTCCCGTGGTCTGCCGCACGGTGTCGGCGATGATCCGGGTGGCTTCGACGAATGCGGCAGCCGTGGCGTGGCCGTCGGCGACGAGGGTGAAGTGCTTGGTCGACATCCGGATGCCCGGGACGATCGGCTGCCCCAACGTGAAGCCGGCTGCCCCGATCAGCCAGCTGGCGCTGACCCTGGTCGACCCGTCGGTAAAGTCGTTCACGGGCGCCTGCTCGGCGCGGAGCCTCGCGGCCTGCGTATCGTCGACGACCGGGCTGAGGAACACGCTGCCAACGTTGCGGTTGTCGATGTCGCTGGGGTCGAGGACCATGCCCTTGCCCCGCCGCACCGCCAGCACCGCACTCGCCACCTCGGCCAGCGGGACGCAGGTCCCCTTGGGGACATCCAGGGCCTTGGCAACCACTCCGTAGGCGATCGGGCTGCTCAGCTTTGACGATCGGAGCCGGAACGTCACGGCCAGGAGGGTCCAGCGGGTGGAGTGCTTGAAGATGCTGGTGCGGTGCCCGAGTTGGCAATCCGCCGCTGACAGTGTGACCTCGGAACCGGCCACCCAATCCCACGCGGTGACACGGACGAGGGTGTCAGCAACCTCCTGCCCATAGGCGCCGACGTTCTGCACCGGGGTCGCACCGACCGTGCCTGGGATGCCGATCAGGGTTTCCACTCCTGCCAAGCCGCTGTCGATGGCATGCGAGACGAAGTCCTGAAGCGCGTGGCCGGCCTGGACCGTGACCGTCTCACCGTCGCGCTCGAACGCCACACCCCTCGGTGGCCATCCGCACGATGGGCGTGGTGCACCCGGCGTCGCTGACGAGGATGTTGCTGCCGCCGCCGAGGATCAAAGGTCTCGCGCTGTGCTGCTCGGCCATGACGACGACCTCGGGGAACTCGGCCACGTCGGTCAGTTCGGCGAGTACTGCGGCATCACCGCCAATGCCCAGCGTGGTGAGCGGAGCCAGCGGGACGTGTGCGCGGACGTGCATGGAGTTCCTCAGGTGCATATGGAAGTCCTGGCTAGGCGACCAGGGTGGCGTTGATCTGCGCTACGACATCACGTGCCAACGGACTATCGGACCGCTCGAACTCGTCCCGCAGGCTGGTCATCCGCTGCTTTGCCCTACCGGAGTCCAGATACGAACGGAGATCAAGGGCCTGGCGAGTCGCCTCAGCCGCACTGTCGAGATCGCGCTGCCTCAGCCGGGCTTCAGCCAGCGACAGCGTGTGCAGCAACCGATTCCGGGGCTGTTCCTCACCGAACAGGAAGAGCCCACGCAGGAGATGTCGCTCAGCGAGTCCCGGACGTCCGAGCTCCAGCCAGGCTCGGCCGGCATCGGCAGCCAGAACCGCAGGAGTCACCCAATAGGCCCACGCAGGGCTAGTGCCGTCCACGGCGAACTCGACCAACCCGGCTGCCTCATCGAGGGCCCGGGTGCAGTCGTCGAGTTGGCCTAGCTGAGCGTGAGCACGAGCCTGCCTGGTAGCGAGGAGAGCGTGAACCACACCCTCGGGCACCCCTCCAATTCCCTCTCGGGCGATCTTGATCAGGCGTAACGCATCGTCGTGCGCGCTACCCCAGACTGCCTGATGGCTGAGACAGGAGACGATGTTCGCCCCGAGAGCGCGATGACGAGCCGTGTGCGCGGCGCGCAGCCCGAGCAGGAGGTAGCGCTGGCCTACGGCGCCACGGCCCAGGTCACAGGCGAGCCAACGGCTACGAACGGATCCGGAGCTCCGCCAGCACCGGGTTGGCCGCAAGTGGCGGGTACTCGCGACCGAGCTCCACCAGCACCGCCCGCCGGAAACCCTGCCAGGCCTCCTTGAGCTCACCGAGCTCGCAGACCGCCTCGGACGCCGCGTACGTGCACGAGACCCGCACCTTCCCGTCCTCCTCCGGGGCGAACTCGATCATCTCGGCGTTCTCCGTGAAGCCGATCGTCGAGCGCTCGCCCCGCTCCAAGTACTCGAGTACGCCCTTCAGCTGCCACAGGAAGTCGAACACCGGTGTCCACGACCACGGCGGGCCCAGCTCGGTCTCATCAACCGTGAACGAGAGGTCGGACAGGAAGTAGTACCAGCGCAGTTCGGCACGACTGACCGCAGCGAGGCGAGCCCCCTCCCGGTGCTCGCGGCCACGGCCCGTGTACGGGCCGGTCCGGCGGTACTCGATCTTGATCACCACACGACCGCAGGCCCGACCCGCAAATTGATCACGTCATAGTACGAGTACGAATTCACGTCATCGCTCCGCTGCAGCACCACCTGCAACCCGTTCCGCTCCCAGACCTCCTGGCAGCAGTCCAGCTCCTCCTCCACCACCTCGACCGGCTCCCCCAGCAGCGCCCGCACCAGCCCGCCCAAGCGCTCGTACTCCGCCCGGAACTCGTCGCGCCCCGCGTCCGGCCGGCGCGCCCAGGCCGCGCTGTAGTCCTCGTCCAGGTCGTCCTCGTCGCCGTCCTCCGGCTCCGCCCCGAACGGCGGCCAGAACAGCGCGCACGGCAGCTGCACGAACGACCCCTCCGGGCCGCCGTCGACCGGCCGGTCGCCGAGCTCGAACCGCCAGCCCAGCGCCTCGCCGTCCCCGTCGCCCTCGCCCTCGCCCTCGCCGGAGCCAGACCCGGAACCCGAACCGCAACCGAAACCCGAGCCCGAACCGAAGAAGTGCGGCGCGCACGCCCCGCCGCCCCACCCCACGACCACGTCGCCGGACTCGTCCGCCTCCGCCCAACCGTGGGCGAGGAAGGCGCGCTCCAGCTCGCCCTGGTCCCAACGCCCGTCGGCCAGCCCGATCACGCGTCCGACCCACTCGCCGTCAACTCGCAGCGTCTTCATGCCCACGCGGCGGACGATACTCGATCGCACCGACAGGCGTGCAGCGCGGCGGCGCCGGTCTCAGTTGGTCTGGTGCCAGATCCGCGCGAGCACCGCGTTCACCGCGTACAGCACCGCCAGCACCACCGCCGGCGCCACCCGGCCGGCCGCGAAGAGCGCCAGTGCGCCCGCGCCGAACCAGGCGATCTCGAACAGCAGCCGGCCCACCCCGTGCAGCGAGACCGCGGCACCCGGGGCGCCGAAGACCGACCAGAGCACGATCATCAGCACCGGCCCGCCGATCCCCGCCAGCAGCTTGACCGGCATCCGCGGGCTGAGTGTGAAGCCCCAGAGGCCCACCGAGCCCAGCACGGCGAGTTCGAGCAGGAACGCCAACGCGGCGTTGGCACCCTTGAGAGCGGTGAGCATGTGCGGCCTTCCGATTCAACCGAGCCCGGCGAGGAGCGGTGCGCCCCGCAGAGCAGACAGGGCGCACCGTACCGTCATCACCGGGCAGCGAAACAGGGCAGTTTGATGAAGACTCAGCTCCACTCGGGGGTGTCGAGCACCTCGAGCACCGCCACGGTCCACATGAAGCCGATGCCCGCGCCGGCCGTCACGATCAGGTCGCCCGGCTTCGGACGGCCGGTCTCGAACAGGCGGTTGAGGCCGATGATCTGGTCGCCGCCGCCCATGTGGGCGTAGTCCAGGCCCCAGTCGTACACGGTGCTGTCGGGGTCCAGGCCGAGCGCGCCGTGGAAGCCCCACTCGACGATGGTCTTGGACATGTTGGCGTGGATGAACCACTGGGTGCCGGCCAGGTCGGTGTCGGCGTCGGCGAGGGCGGTCTGCAGCACGGCGCCGAAGTTCTTGTTGATCCGGGCGATCGCCTCGTCGTAGCCGCCCTCGTGCCGGCTCAGCCAGGAGCGCTTGCGGCCCGCCAGGTCGACCGGCTTGCCGTTGTAGAACGGCGCCTCGGTCCAGGAGTCCTCACCGCGGTACAGCGGCTCCAGCGAGGCGTCCGCGCGGCTGGCGGTGGAGCGCACCCGGGCGAAGCCGCCGCGGGTGGAGAGCACCATGGCGCCGGCGCCGTCGCCGTAGACGACCTGCTCGTCGGCCTTCCAGCGGTCCCAGTAGGGCAGCTTGAAGGAGTCGCCGGTGGTGACCAGGGCGGCGGTGGCGTCCGGGCGGGCGGAGATCCAGGAGGCGGCGACCTCGGCGGCGGCCAGGCCGCTGTTGGAGCCCTGGCGGACCTCGAAGGCCGCGCCGTTGCCGCCGACGGCCTCGTTCTGCACGTAGTGCGCGGGGGTCCACACGTCCTGGCCCTGGTGGCCGACGCTGGCGTGCACCACCACGTCGAAGTCGTCGGCGGCCAGGCCGGAGCGCGCCACGGCCTGCCGGCCGGCCGCGGCGGCCATCACCGGGCCGGGCTCGTCGTCGGCGGCCACGCGCACCGCGCGGTAGCCGTTGGCCTCGCACTCACCGGCCCCGTAGACCCCGTCGGCGACGGCCTGTTCGGCGGTGTAGATCTGCTCGGGCAGGTAGGCACCGAGTCCGGCGACGTAGAGGTTCTCCCAGCGCATGGAGCACTCCAGACATGTGACGGCTGCGATAGACATCGCGATGGACGCGTGTCGGCTGCGATTGGGACGAGCCTGGTCGGCCGGGCTAAAGCCCTCCTTGGGTCTGCTGACCAGCCGTCGCACAAGGCCGGAAAGGGGCCCCGGAGCACGGCTTTAGCGTTCTTTAGGCGCCCGTGGAAAGGGTGGGGCCGGTGTGCTCGCCCCGGCCCGCAGGTCCCTGGCAGGAGGTTGCGCGGCGGCGGTGGGCGCACTCGCGGGGCGTCGGGGCGTCGTTGCCAGGTGCGCTCCGGCTCTGGCGGAGGCCGGCCCCGGCGACATGAACACGCCGCGGCCGGCCGGCCGCCAGCCACAGGAGGATCCCCGTGACCGCAAGGCCAGGGCTCGCCGTCGCCATCGGCGACTGGAGCGCCCGCCACCGGAAGACCGCCGTCTTCGGCTGGCTGCTGTTCGTGGTGCTGGTGACCACGATCGGCAGCATGGCGGGCAGCCACAAGACCACCGACGTGGACAACGGCGTCGGTGAGTCCGGACGCGCCGTCCGGGTGCTCGACGCGGCCGGCCTGGCCGCGCCGGCCGCCGAGACCGTGCTGGTGCGCAGCGACTCGCTCACCGCGGACGACCCGCGCTTCCAGTCCGCCGTCGCGGACACCGTCTCGGCCGTGCAGGCGACCGGCAAGGCGGCGGACGTGCGCAGCCCGTACGACACCGGCACGATCTCCGCCGACCGGCACTCCGCGCTGGTCACCTTCACCATGAAGGGCGACGCCAAGGACGCGGTCAACCAGGTGCAGCCGGTGATCGACGCGGTCGACCGGACCCAGGGCGCCGACGGTGGGCTGACCATCGCCGAGTACGGCGACGCCAGCGCCGCCAAGCACTTCCAGGACAGCTTCAACAACGACTTCGCCGCCGCCGAGTGGACCGCCGTGCCGCTCGCCCTGGGCATCCTGCTGGTGGTCTTCGGCGCCCTGGTGGCGGCGCTGCTGCCGGTGGCGCTGGCGCTGACCGCCTACATCGGCGCCTTCGGCCTGCTCGCCCTGACCACCCCGCTGGTGCACACCAGCGACGACGCCGCCTCGGTGATGCTGCTGGTCGGCCTCGCCGTCGGGGTCGACTACTGCCTCTTCTACCTGCGCCGGGAGCGCGAGGAGCGGGCGGCCGGGCGGGACGGCGCGACCGCGCTGCGGATCGCGGCGGCCACCTCCGGGCACTCGGTGCTGGTCTCCGGCGGCACCGTGGTGGTGGCGATGGCCGGCATGTTCCTCACCGGGATCGCCGACTTCCGGGCCATGGGCCTGGCGACCATCATGGTGGTCGTGGTGGCGGTGCTCGGCTCGGTGACCGTGCTGCCGGCTATGCTGTCGATGCTCGGCGACCGGGTGGAGGCGGGCCGCATCCCGTTCATCGGCCGGCTGCGGCGGGCCGACGGCGGCAGCCGGATCTGGGGCGCCGTGCTCGGCCGGGTGCAGCAGCGCCCGCTGCTCTGGACGGTGCTGGCCGGTGCCGCCTTGCTGGCGCTCTCCGTTCCGGTGCTGGGCCTGCGCACCGCACAGCTCAGCCCGGCCGACGAGCTGCCGAAGAGCAACCCGGTGGTCAAGGTGGGGCAGCAGATCGAACAGGCCTTCCCCGGCAGCCCGCTGCCCAGCCAGATCGTCTTCCAGGCTCCGGACGTCAACAGCCCGACCGCCCAGCGGGCGCTGGCCGACTTCCAGCAGCAGGCCGCGGCCTCCGGCGCGGTGCACGGGCAGGTCAGCATCGCGCTCCACCCGGAGCACCAGCTCGCGGTGATCGGCGTGCAGCTGGCCGGGACGGGGACGGACGCGGCGAGCGTCTCGGCGCTCCACCAGCTGCGCACCGCGGTGCTGCCGGACACCCTGGGCGCGGTGCCCGGGGCTCAGGTGTCGGTGGGCGGCGCCACGGCGGCCTCGGTGGACTTCAACGCCCGGCTGAGCGACAGCGCGCTGCCGGTCTTCGCCTTCGTGCTGGGGCTGGCCTTCGTGCTGATGCTGGCCTCGTTCCGCTCGCTGGTGATCGCCGTCGTCACCACGGTGCTCAACCTGCTCTCAGTGGGCGCGGCGTACGGCGCGCTGGTGGTGGTCTTCCAGCACGGCTTCGGCGCCTCGCTGCTGGGTGCCCGCACCTCGGGGGCGATCGCCTCCTGGCTGCCGCTCTTCCTCTTCGTGATCCTGTTCGGGCTGAGCATGGACTACCACGTCTTCGTGGTCTCCCGGATCAAGGAGGGCCGGGACCGCGGCCTGGACACCCGGGAGGCGGTGGCGCACGGGCTGCGCAGCACCGCCGGGGTGGTCACCAGTGCGGCCGTCATCATGATCGGCGTTTTCGCCATCTTCGGTACGCTGACGGTGACTTCGATGAAGGAGGTCGGCGTCGGGCTGGCCGTGGCGGTGCTGATCGACGCCACCGTGATCCGGGCGCTGCTGCTGCCGGCGGTGCTCACGCTGCTCGGCGAGAGCTCCTGGTACCTTCCCGGTTGGCTCAACTGGCTGCCCAACCTCTCGCACGGTGAAGACTCCTCCACTGACAGTTCATCAGCTGCTTCCTCGCCGGCGGCGGATTCCCCGGTGGTCTCCTCCACCAGTCCATTGACGCAAAGTTGACGTTCCGTCACATATCGCCGCCGGGCCGGTCCTTACCGGCCCGGCGGTGCCGCTTCCGAGGTCTCGGAACAAGATGGCCGGCCATGAAAACCAGATGAAGCATTGCCCGTCGGGGCGCCGCGCGGATAGCGTGCGCACCGGGGCTCTTTGACACCAGTTGTTCAATCCGGGACCGCGCTGCCGCCATCTGGTTCCGGTGGGATTCCCGTTCGAACGGCTGACACTGAGGCAGGGGCGGAGTGACCCCGTTGACGCGGTCGCTCCAGCGCCCGGCCGTGGCCGTCGTGGCCGCCTCCCTCGGCGGCACCGCGCCGGCCCGCGAGCCAGGTGCGTCCCCCTGCGCAGTCCAGGCCGGGTGGTCGGACAACCACGCACGGAGGAGGAGCACCGGTGGAGATCAAGGTTCTGGGCCCGCTGGAGGTGCGGGAGGGCCGGCTGTCCGTCGTCCCCACGGCCGGCAAGCCACGGCAGGTCCTCGCGCTGCTGGCGCTCAACGCCGGCCGGGCCGTTCCGGTGGCCGCGCTGATCGAGGAGCTGTGGGGGCCGCAGCCGCCGCGCAGCGCGCCCTCGGTCCTGCAGACCTACATCCTGCAGCTGCGGCGGCTGGTGGAGGCCGGCGTGCCGGAGGGCTCGCCGCGCACGGCCAAGGAGATCCTGGAGACCAGGCACAACAGCTACCTGCTGAACGTCGAACCCCAGCTCTGTGACATCCAGGAGTCGGAGCGGCTGGCCGCCGCCGGGCGCCGGGCGCTGGCCGACGGCCGGGAGATGGCCGCCTCCGAGCTGCTGCGCGCGGCACTGGCGCTGTGGCGCGGGCCGGTGCTGGCCGACGTCAAGGCCGGGCCGCGGCTCAGCATCGAGGTGACCCGGCTGGAGGAGGGCCGGACCCGGCTGATCGAGGAGCACATCGACGCCGACCTGCTGCTGGGTCGCCACCAGGACCTGCTGGGCGAGCTGGCGGGGCTGTGCGCGCAGTACCCGTGGCATGAGAACCTGCACGCCAAGTACATGATCGCGCTCTACCGCTCCGGGCGGCAGTGGCAGGCACTGGAGGTCTACCGGCGGCTGCACTCCGCCCTGGTGGAGGAGTTCGGCCTGGAGCCGTCGGGCCGGCTGCGCCGGCTGCAGCGCGCAGTGCTGCGCTCGGACCCCGCCCTGGAGCCGGACGGCCGCCACGGGATCGCCGAGCCGGTCGCGGTCTGACGGTCCGCCCACGGCCTCGTGACCCCGCCCGGCCGTGGGCCTCTCGAATGAGCGGCGGGCCTGCACGCCCTCCGCACACTCCGTACCCCCCGTCCGACCCGTGCCACCCGCACCCCCGTCCCACCCGAAGCAGCGCCCAGATCTCGGTCCGGCATCGAAAGAGCACCCCCGCCTACCGTCCTCCTACGCGCGTAGATATGCTGATCTGGTGACTATGTCCACTGCTGCAGCCTCTGCCCGCCCCCGGACCGGCGGCGGACTGAGCGATGTCGCCGCTTCCGAGGCCTCGCTCCGCCGCTTCCTGCACGGCCTGCCCGGCGTCGACGCGGTCGGCCTGGAAGCCCGGGCCGCCGGCCTCGGCACCCGGTCGATCAAGACGACGGCCAAGGCCTTCGCCATCGACCTGGCCATCTCGATGATCGACCTGACCACGCTGGAGGGCGCGGACACGGTCGGCAAGGTGCGAGCCCTGTGCACCAAGGGCCGGCACCCGGACCCCACCGACCCGGACACCCCCCAGGTGGCCGCGATCTGCGTCTACCCGGACATGGTGGCCACCGCCAAGGCGGCGCTGGCCGGCACCGCCATCCAGGTCGCCTCGGTCGCCACCGCCTTCCCGGCCGGCCGCGCCGCGCTGCCGGTCAAGCTGGCCGACACCGCCGACGCGGTGGCCGCCGGTGCCGACGAGATCGACATGGTGATCGACCGCGGCGCCTTCCTCTCCGGCCGCTACCTCTCGGTCTTCGAGGAGATCACCGCCGTCAAGCAGGCCTGCGTGCGCCCCGACGGCACCGCCGCCCACCTCAAGGTGATCTTCGAGACCGGCGAGCTGCAGACCTACGACAACGTCCGCCGCGCCTCCTGGCTGGCCATGCTGGCCGGCGCCGACTTCATCAAGACCTCCACCGGCAAGGTGGCGGTCAACGCCACTCCCCCGGTCACCCTGCTGATGCTGGAGGCCGTGCGGGACTTCCGCGCCGCCACCGGCACCCAGGTCGGCGTCAAGCCGGCCGGCGGCATCCGCACCACCAAGGACGCGATGAAGTACCTGGTGATGGTCAACGAGACGCTGGGCGACGACTGGCTCTCCCCGCACTGGTTCCGCTTCGGCGCCTCCAGCCTGCTCAACGATCTGCTGATGCAGCGCCAGAAGCTCAGCACCGGCCGGTACTCCGGTCCCGACTACGTGACGGTGGACTGATCCCCATGGCCAAGAAGACCCCGACCAAGGACACCCCCGCGAAGGAAGCGCCCGCCGCCAAGGCGAGCGGGCTCTTCGACTACGCCCCGGCTCCCGAGTCACCCGCCGCGGCCGGTGAACTCGCGACCTCCTACGGCCACTTCATCGGCGGCGAGTTCACCGACTCGAGCGGCAGCGAGGCGCTGAAGACGGTCAACCCGGCCACCGAGCAGGTGCTGGCCGAGTTCGCCCAGGGCACCGAGCAGGACGTGGACCGAGCCGTCGCCGCCGCCCGCAAGGCGTTCGCCGACTGGTCCGCGCTGCCCGGCAGCGAGCGGGCCAAGTACCTGTTCCGGATCGCCCGGATCATCCAGGAGCGCTCCCGCGAGCTGGCCGTGCTGGAGTCGATCGACAACGGCAAGCCGATCAAGGAGACCCGCGACGTCGACCTGCCGCTGGTCGCCGCGCACTTCTTCTACTACGCGGGCTGGGCCGACAAGCTGGACTTCGCCGGCTTCGGTGCCAACCCGCGCCCGCTGGGCGTGGCCGGCCAGGTCATCCCGTGGAACTTCCCGCTGCTGATGCTGGCCTGGAAGATCGCCCCGGCGCTGGCCACCGGCAACACCGTGGTGCTCAAGCCGGCCGAGACCACCCCGCTGACCGCGCTGCGGTTCGCCGAGATCTGCCGCCAGGCGGGCCTGCCCAAGGGCGTGGTGAACATCGTCACCGGCGACGGCCGCACCGGCGCCGCGCTGACCGCGCACCCGGACGTCAACAAGGTCGCCTTCACCGGCTCCACCGCCGTCGGCCGGGCGATCGCCAAGCAGCTGGCCGGCAGCCGCAAGAAGCTCTCGCTGGAGCTCGGCGGCAAGGCCGCCAACATCGTCTTCGACGACGCGCCGATCGACCAGGCGGTCGAGGGCATCGTCAACGGCATCTTCTTCAACCAGGGCCACGTCTGCTGCGCGGGCTCCCGGCTGCTGGTCCAGGAGTCGGTCCAGGACGAGCTGCTGGACGCGCTGAAGCGCCGGATGGCCACCCTGCGGGTCGGCGACCCGCTGGACAAGAACACCGACATCGGCGCGATCAACTCGGCCGCCCAGCTGGCCCGGATCACCGAGCTGGCCGCGGCCGGCGAGGCCGAGGGCGCCGACCGCTGGGCCCCGGCCTGCGAACTGCCGAGCGCCGGCTACTGGTTCCGCCCCACGCTGTTCACCGGCGTGAGCCAGGCGCACCGGATCGCCCGCGAGGAGATCTTCGGCCCGGTGCTCTCTGTGCTGACCTTCCGCACCCCCGCCGAGGCGGTGGAGAAGGCCAACAACACCCAGTACGGCCTGTCCGCCGGCATCTGGACCGAGAAGGGCTCGCGGATCCTCTGGATGGCCGACCGGCTCCGGGCCGGCGTGGTCTGGGCCAACACCTTCAACAAGTTCGACCCGACCTCGCCGTTCGGCGGCTACAAGGAGTCGGGCTACGGCCGCGAGGGTGGCCGGCACGGTCTGGAGGCCTACCTCGATGTCTGATGTCGCTGCGCGTCTTGACGCCCCTGCTCGAATTCAGGTGTACAAGACCTACAAGCTGTTCGTCGGCGGGAAGTTCCCGCGCTCCGAGAGCGGACGGGTGTACGAGGTGACCGACGCAACGGGCCAGTGGCTGGCCAACGCCCCGCTCGGGACCCGCAAGGACGCCCGGGACGCCGTGCTGGCCGCCCGGGCCGCCGTCAAGGGCTGGTCCGGCACCACCGCCTACAACCGCGGCCAGGTGCTCTACCGGGTGGCCGAGATGCTGCAGGGCCGGCGCGAGCAGTTCACCGCCGAGGTGGCCGCCGCCGAGGGCTTGGGCGGCAAGAAGGCCGCCGCGCTGGTGGACCAGGCGATCGACCGCTGGGTCTGGTACGCGGGCTGGACCGACAAGGTGGCCCAGATCGCCGGCGGCGCCAACCCGGTGGCCGGGCCGTTCTTCAACCTCTCGGTGCCCGAACCCACCGGAGTGGTGGGCATCGTGGCCCCGCAGGCCGGCTACGGGCACTCCTTCCTCGGCCTGGTCTCGGTGCTCGCCCCGGTGATCGCCACCGGCAACACCGCGGTGGTCGCGGCCGCCGCGGACGCCCCGCTGCCCGCGCTGGTGCTGGGCGAGGTGCTGGCCACCTCGGACGTGCCCGGCGGCGTGGTGAACCTGATCTCCGGCCGCACCGCCGACCTGGCGCCGACCCTGGCCTCGCACCAGGACGTCAACGCCCTGGACCTGGCCGGCGCGATCGCGGCGGACGGCCCGGGCGCGGCGGCTTCGCTGGAGGCGGCCGCGGCCGATACATTGAAGCGAGTGCTGCGCCCGGCGGTGGACCCGTCGGCGCAGGACTGGACCACTGCCCCGGGCACCGACCGGCTACTCTCCTTCCTGGAGACGAAGACGGTCTGGCACCCGATGGGCCAGTAGTCCGCAGAACCGGCAGTACGACCGGTCCCACAAGCCGGTCCGTCCCCAGTGCCCTACCCCCCCCCAGGGCCCGGACGGACCGCCGACGGGCCCGCACCTCTCCCCCCCCTGGTGCGGGCCCGTCCTCCGTTCCCGAGCGGGACTGCCCAGTGCAACTGTCTCGTCACCAACGGATGATGGTGTCCGACGGGTTACCGGCAGGGCCCGCGATGCGTCAGACTGGTGTCTCGTGAGTGACCCCGCCATGAACCCCGCCCCCGCCCCTCGCGCCCTCGTGGTGCTGCTGTCCGGGCCTTCGGGGTCCGGCAAGTCCTCGCTGGCCGCGCGGACCGGGCTGCCGGTGCTGCAGCTGGACGACTTCTACAAGGACGGCGACGACCCCACCCTGCCGCTGCTGCCCGACGGCGGCGGCACCGACTGGGACTCCCCCGACTCCTGGCACGGCGCCCAGGCGCTGGCCGCGATCCGGCGGCTGGTGGAGACCGGGCGGGCCGAGGTGCCGGTCTACTCGATCCCGGCCAACGGGCGGGCCGGCTCCCGCGAGCTCAGCCTGGACGGCGCCCCGGCCTTCATCGCCGAGGGCATCTTCGCCGCCGAGCTGGTCGCCGCCTGCCGGGCCGAGGAGCTGCTGGGCGACGCGCTCTGCCTGCGCAACCACCCGCTGACCACCGCCTGGCGCCGGTTCCGGCGCGACCTGCGCGAGGGGCGCAAGTCGGTCGGCTACCTGCTGCGGCGCGGCTGGCGGCTGATGCGGGCGGAGCGGGACATCGTGGCCCGGCAGGTCGCGCTCGGCTCCGAAGCCTGCGACGGGCCGCGCGCGGAGCGCCGGGTGCGGGCCCTCGTCCAGGCGCCGCAGCCCACCCCCGCCAGGGTCTGACGCTCCGTCAGTCCTCCACTGTCACCAGCACCTTGCCGATCTGGCCGTTGCCCTCCAGGTAGGCGTGGGCGGCGGCCGTCTCCGCCAGGCCCCGGAAGGTGCGGTCCACCACCGGGGCCAGCGTGCCGGCCCGCAGCCCGGCCGCCAGGAAGTACCGCTGGCGGCGCCGGAAGGCGGGGTCCCTGGCCAGCGCGCCGTACGCGTAGCCCAGGATCCGGATCGACCAGTTGAGCGGCAGCAGCGGCGGGCGGCGGTCCAGCCAGCCGTAGACCACCAGCAGCCCGCCGTCGGCCACCGCCTGCGCCAGCTCCGGCAGCTGCGGCCCGCCGACCGCGTCGAAGACCAGCTCGGCGCCCGCCCCGCCGGTCAGTTCGCGCACCCGCTCGGCCACCGGCTCCTCCTCGCTGACCACCACCTGTGCGGCGCCCAGCTTCAGCAGCTCCGCGCGCTTGTCCGCCGTCCGGGTCACCGCGATCGGCACCGCGCCCAGGTGGTTGGCCACCTGGATCGCGGCCACCCCGACGCTGGAGGAGGCCGCGGTGATCACCACGTGGTCGCCGGCCCGCAGCTGCGCGTGCTCCACCAGCGCGCCGTACGCCGTGCCGTAGGAGAGCCAGGAGGCGGCGGCGGTCGCCTCGTCCACGCCGTCCGGGATCGGCTCCAGCGCCTCCTGCGGCATCAGCACCAGATCGCCGTAGACGCCGACCCGGCTCATGTGCCCGCTCACCGTGCTCACCACCCGGTCGCCGGGCGCGAACCGGGTCACCGCGGGGCCGACCCGCTCGACCACCCCGGCCGCCTCCATGCCGATCCGGGAGTCCGGGAACTCCGGCTGGTAGTAGTAGCCGCCGTCCCGGAACAGCGCCTCCGCCCGGTTCAGCCCGATCACCGCGACCCGCACCAGCACCTCCTCCGGGCCCGGTGCACCCACCTCCACCTCGGCCACCCGGAACACCTCGGGCCCACCCAGCCGGTCGAACAGCACTGCCTTCGCCATCATCAACTCCCCGTCAGGAACCTTCTCTTGCCGACGTGATCAACGGTAGGCAGCCGGCCCGCAGCGGCCCATGCCGCAGCGTCTCGGCCCGCTGTCCGATCGTCTCGGCCCCTCCTCCCGACACCGGCGGCGGCTACTCTCGCGGGCATGGACGTGCTCAGCGACGCGATCACCGCCATGCGCACCGGCCGGCCGCACGCCAGCCGCCAGCACCGGGCGGGCACCTGGGGGATCCGCTTCGAGGCGGGCCACGGCATCGGGTTCCACGCGGTGCTGGACGGCGAGGTCTGGCTGCACCCGCCGGGCGGCACGGCACCGGTCCGGCTGCAGCCGGGCGACCTGGTGCTGCTGCCGCACGGCGGCGGCTACGCCCTCTCCGACCAGCCCGCCTCCCCGCTGCACGCCGCCCGGCTCACCCCCGACGGCCGGCTGCGCCCGCAGCCGCCGCTCGCCGACCCGGCCGACGCCACCAGCGCCACCCTCTGCGGCGCCTACCTCTTCGACCAGGCCCGCCCGCACCCGCTGCTCGCCGAACTCCCGCCCCACCTGCGGCTCACCACCGGCGACGGCCGGCACCCCCGGCTGCGCAGCGTGGTCGACCTGCTCGCCGACGAGCTCGCCGAGCAGCGCCCCGGCGCCGACGCCCTGCTGCCGGCCCTGCTCGACGCCCTGCTGCTGCACGTGCTGCGCGCCTGGTACGCCGAACACCGCGAGATCACCGGCTGGGCCCGCGCCCTGCACGACCAGCCGGTCGGCACCGCCCTGCGCGCCCTGCACGAGGACCCGGCCCACCCCTGGACCGTCGAGGAACTGGGCACCGTCGCCGGCCTCTCCCGCGCCGCCTTCGCCCGCCGCTTCACCACCCTGGTCGGCCAGCCCCCGCTCGCCTACCTCACCTGGTGGCGGATGACCCTCGCCGGCCACCTCCTGCGCAGCACCGACTCCCCCCTGCGCACCGTCGCCCACCGTACCGGCTACCTCAGCGAGTTCGCCTTCGCCAAGGCCTTCAAGCGCGAGTACGGCAGCTCCCCGGGGCGCTACCGCACGGCGAGCCGCCCGGTGGGCGGCGACGAGCAGCCGGAACCGGTCACGGGCACGGTCGGCTGAGGCGGCCGAAAAGCCGGCAGCCGGCTCGGCGTCCTCTCCCGAGACGCCGGCCGGCTGCCGGTTGACGGACGCGGCTTCCCTGCCGACGGGGGCTCCCCCGAGCCCCGCGCGACCCGCGCCCAGATCACCCGTCCCCCGACGGGAGTTGGTGGTGCGTCAGGCGACCAGCTCGCCGAAGGCGTGCACGGTGTCGCCGTTGCGGTTCAGCTGCTCGTCGTCGCGCAGCCGGCGCAGGGCGCGCCAGATGCTGCTCTTGACGGTGCCGACGCTGATGTTCAGGATGTCGGCGATCTCCGGGTCGGTGCGGCCCTCGTAGTAGCGGAGCACCAGCATGGTCCGCTGGTTCTCCGGCAGCTTGACCAGCGCCTGCCAGAGCACGGCCCGCAGTTCGGTGCCGCCCATGGCGTCGGTGTCGCCGACGGTCTCGGGCAGCTCCTCGGTCGGGTACTCGTTGAGCTTGCGCCGGCGCCAGGCCGAGATGTGCAGGTTGGTCATGGTGCGGCGCAGGTAGCCGCCGACCGCCGCCTTGTCGGCGATCCGGCCCCAGGCGCGGTAGGTGCTGAAGAGCGCGCTCTGCAGCAGGTCCTCGGCCTCGTGCCGGTCACCGGTCAGGTGGTAGGCCGTGGCGTACAGGGAGGCGCGCCGCTCGCGCACGTACGCGGTGAACTCCGTGAGGTGGTCCGCCTCGGCGGCCGCGGGCTCCCCCGGCGCGCCTCCCTGTCCGGTCTCGGGAAGGCTCTCCGCCACCGGCCCCACCCGGTAGAGGGTCGCCCCCTTCGTCCCCCCGTTCCCCCCGTGGCTGCGGTTGCCCACGCTCCCCCGGCGTCCCCCCGAGCATCCCGCGGCCTCGGCCGACCCCGCCAACGCCTGCGCGTTGCGCTTGGCGTCCCAGAAGCTCCGGGTCTCAAGCGTTGCGTTCATCGTGGCGCCCCCATGGTCGGTCCGAGCGGTTCCTTTCACCGTCCCCGTCCCGCCCGCTCTGTGGCGGTCGGTCGCGGTGACAAGGAAAATCCTGCCCTCGGCCCGTCATGGCGGTGTCCGCCGTCTGTCACAGCGGTGTCACAAGCCCCGGGGCCTGAGCCCTGCTGACAGGGCTCCGTCCTGAGTGGCGCTCGCCACCATCGACGTCCCAGCTGTCCCGGACGGTTCCCGGCGGCACACCGGGTGAGCCAGAATGGCCGATGTGCCTTACCTGCTACTGATCGAGGACGACGATGCCATCCGGACCGGCCTCGAACTCGCGCTCACCCGCCAGGGCCACCGAGTGGCCGCCGCCGCGTCCGGCGAGGACGGTCTCCGGCTGTTCAAGGAGCAGCGCCCGGACCTGATCGTGCTGGACGTGATGCTGCCCGGAATCGACGGCTTCGAGGTCTGCCGCCGGATCCGCCGCACCGATCAGCTGCCGATCATCCTGCTGACCGCCCGCTCCGACGACATCGACGTGGTGGTGGGCCTGGAGTCCGGCGCCGACGACTACGTGGTCAAACCGGTGCAGCCCCGGGTGCTGGACGCCCGGATCCGCGCCGTGCTGCGCCGCGGCGAGCGGGAGAGCTCGGACTCCTCCGCCTTCGGCTCGCTGGTGATCGACCGTTCGGCGATGACCGTGACCAAGGACGGCGAGGACCTCCAGCTCACCCCGACCGAGCTGCGCCTGCTGCTGGAGCTGAGCCGCCGCCCCGGCCAGGCGCTCTCCCGCCAGCAGCTGCTCCGCCTGGTCTGGGAGCACGACTACCTCGGCGACTCCCGCCTGGTCGACGCCTGCGTGCAGCGGCTGCGGGCCAAGGTGGAGGACGTGCCCTCGGCGCCGACGCTGATCCGCACGGTCCGCGGGGTGGGCTATCGTCTGGACCCGCCCTCCTGACCGGACGGTCCGACCGACCTAGCGCCACCCGAGACCCCGAAGCGAACGGCTGACCCCAGACGTGACCGACCATCAGAACGGCCGCCGCCAGGCCTGGCGGCGGCGGCTCCGACTCAGCTCACTGCGGGTCCGCCTGGCGGCCGTCTTCGCCGTGGTGGCGCTGACCGCGGCGGTCTCCGCCTCCGGGATCGCCTACTGGCTGAACCGCGACGCGGTGCTGAAGCGCGCCCAGGACACCGCGCTGAACGACTTCCGGGTCTCGCTCAGCCGCAATGTCTCCACCCTGCCGCTGAACGCCGCCTGCCCCGACCTGATCGGGCTGGCCACCGACGTGGCCAGCTCCGGGCTGAGCTACAACGTGGTGGTCACCGACGACGGCCAGCCCGGCTGCGCGGCCGGCTCGGACCCGCGCTTCACCATGGCCCAGGTGCCGCACGCGCTGCTGACGGCCGTCACCACCCCGCGCCCGGTGGGCCCGGGCAACCCGTACGCCTACCACCTGTACTGGCAGCGGGTGGACCTGGACGGCCACCCGTACGTGGTCGGCGGCACCCGGGTGGCGCCCAGCGGACCGACCGCCTTCATGTTCAAGTCGCTGGACAACGAGCGGGCCGACCTGAACACCCTCGGCTGGTCGCTGGCCGTGGCCACCCTGCTGGCGCTGATCGCCGCGACCCTGCTGGCCCAGGCCGCCTCCGCCACCGTGCTCCGCCCGGTGCGCCAACTCGCCGACGCCGCCCGCCGGCTGGGCGAGGGCAAGCTGGACACCCGGCTGGAGGTGAGCGGCACCGACGAGCTCTCCGACCTGGTGCGCACCTTCAACAGCACCGCCGAGGCGCTCTCCGAGCAGGTCGAGGAGCTGAGCGCCCGGGAGGCACAGAGCCGCCGGTTCGTCGCCGACATGTCGCACGAGCTGCGCACCCCGCTGACCGCGATGACCGCCGTGACGGACATCCTGGAGGACGAGGCCGAGTCGCTGGACCCGATGATCGAGCCGGCCGTCCGGCTGGTGGTCAGCGAGACCCGCCGGCTCTCCGACCTGGTGGAGAACCTGATGGAGGTGACCCGGTTCGACGCGGGCACCGCCAAGCTGGTCGCCGACGAGATGGACATCGCCGACCTGGTGATGTCCTGCATCGACGGCCGCGCCTGGTACGACGCGGTCGAGGTGGACGCGCCGCGCGGCGTGCTCGCCGTGGTGGACCCGCGCCGGCTGGACGTGGTCTTCGCCAACCTGATCGGCAACGCGCTCAAGCACGGCGGCTCCCCGGTGAAGGTGACGGTCCGCCAGGGCACCGGCCCGACCGGGGCCGGCGAGGTGGTGGTCCGGGTGAGCGACAGCGGTCCGGGCATCCCGGAGGACGTGCTGCCGCACGTCTTCGACCGCTTCTACAAGGCGGACAAGGGCCGCGCCCGCTCCGAGGGCAGCGGCCTGGGCCTGTCCATCGCGATGGCCAACGCGCAGATCCACGGCGGCACCATCACCGCCGGCAACGGCGAGCACGGCGCGGTCTTCACCCTGCGCCTGCCGCTGCGCCCGCCCGCCCCGCCGCAGGCGGGCGGCGAGCCCATCGAGCGGAGGCCGGAGCAGTGAGGCGGACACGACGGAGCAGGGCGGCCGCCCTGCTCGGCACGGCGGCGGTGGCCCTGCTGGCGGCCGGCTGCGGCATCCGGCCGACGGCGATCCCGGTGGACGCCGGCGCCCCGGCCAGCCGGACCTCCTGCCCCAGCCCGCTGCGCCCGCCCGCGGCGCCGGCCACCCCGTCGGCAGTGCCGCAGCACGGCACGGCGCGCCCCTTCAGCCCGGGGCCCGCGGTGACGGCCGCGCCCTCGCTGCCCGCCGGCAGCCTGTTCAGCGCGCTCCCGTCCCCCACGCCCACCCCGAGCGGCACGCCGCACTGCCAGTAGGCACCGCCGCCCGGCCGCACTGTGAGTGAGGACACCTGGTGGCCGCACCGGGCAGGGAACCGGGCCGCCGCACGGCCGCGTCTCCAGTGACGTGCAGCGAGATGGCACCAGCATGGGCAGGGTGCGGATTCCAGAGCGAGAACAGGCTCCCGAGGTACGACCCGGGGGCACTGCGAGCCTCCCCGCCCCGCTCCGCTCCGGGGCGCTGGTCCTGCTGACGCTGCACTTCGCGCTGCTCGGCTGGCTGACCCTGCGTCAGCTTCCCGCGGTGGCCTGGGCCTACGACGCCAACCTCTCCCCGTTCGCGACCCTGCACCGGGCCTTCGGCCCCGGCGGCGGCGGGGCGGCGCGCCAGGTGGCGGCCGCGCTGGCGCAGACCGCGCCGCTCGGGGTGCTGCTGCCGCTGGCCGGGGGGCGGCTCAACACCCGCTGGCTGCCGTCCTTCCTGCACGCGGTGGGCAGCACGGCGCTGATCGCCACCGGCCTGGAGGTGCTGGAGACCTCGGCCGGGCGGGTGCTGAACGTGGACGACGTGCTGCTCGGCGTGGTCGGCGCGGCGCTGCTGCACCTGCTGGTGCTGCCGGTCACCCGGGCCTGCTGCCGGCGCCGGACGGCGGCCGGGCCGACTCTGCGGGAGGAGCCGGCCGACCCGGCGGAGCCCGCCGTTCTCAGGGCCGACCCTGAGACCGACCCCGATTCCCGGATCGGCCGGCCCGGTGAGACCCGGGGGTCGCGGATCGGCATCCGGGCGGACGCCTGACCGGGGCGCCCGGGGCCAGGATGGAGGCATCCGAACAACCCCTGGACAGGGAGAACACGATGCGCACTCTGGCCCGCCCCCGTCACAACCGCGTGATCGCCGGCGTCTGCGCCGGGGTCGCCGAGCGCTTCGGCCTGACCCCGTGGACGGTCCGCCTGATCTTCCTGCTCTCCTGCCTGCTGCCGGGGCCGCAGTTCCTGATCTACCTGGCGCTCTGGCTGCTGCTGCCGCAGGAGCCCTGACCGAGCCGGCCCCGCCGCGCCTGCGGATGCGCCGAGGGCGCGGCCCCCGTCACCGGGAACCGCGCCCTCGCCACGACCTGCGGCGGCTCAGCCGCCCAGCGGCAGCCCGCCGCTCAGCGGCACCGCGCTGCCGACCACGCCGCCCAGCGGGCCGCCGGCCTGCTTGGTGACGCTGGAGACGGCGCTGATCGGCAGCCCGCGGGTGGGGGCGGCAGCGGTCTGGTCACCGGCCTGGGCCGCCTGGCCGGCGCCCTGGTTGAGCATGCCGGTGGTCTGCGCGACCGGGCCGCCGACCGCCGGGGCCTTGCTCAGCGTGCCGGTCAGGCCACCGGTGTCGGGCAGGCCGTTGGTGGGCAGCGCGCTGAGACCGCCGCCGGCGGAGGCAGCGGCCGAGGCGGTACCGGCGGCAACCGCCGCGATGGCGAGCGCCGCGGTGCCGGCGGCCTTGAGAGTGGCCTGCTTCATGGTGGGTCCTCGGGTCTCTCGGGCCGGCGCGCCCGGCTCGGTCCGGAGCGGCAGCCGCCCCGGGGTACGCCGCCGCGCCGTGTCAGCAGTGACCGGCCCACCGTAGACAGTGCCGCTGGCCGGGGCCAAAAGCGTGTCACCCCTGTGGGTGACCTGTCGGACCTTATGAATAAAGGCTTCTGACCTCGGGTCAGCTCAGGCCGAGGTGCCGAAGAGCCACTCGGAGCGCAGCTCCGCGTACCCCGGCTTGACCACCTCGTTGATCATCGCCAGCCGCTCGTCGAACGGCAGGAAGGCCGACTTGAGCGCGTTGACGGTGAACCACTGCATGTCGTCCAGGTCGTAGCCGAAGGCCTCGACCAGGTGGGCGAACTCCTGGCTCATGCTGGTGCCGCTCATCAGCCGGTTGTCGGTGTTCACCGTCACCCGGTACTTCAGCCGGGCCAGCAGGCCGATCGGGTGCGCGGCGTAGGAGTCGGCGGCGCCGGTCTGCAGGTTGGAGGTGGGGCACATCTCCAGCGGGATCCGCTTGTCCCGGACGTAGGCGGCGAGCCGGCCGAGGGTGACGGTGCCGTCCTCGTGGACGGTGATGTCGTCGGTGATCCGCACGCCGTGGCCGAGCCGGTCGGCGCCGCAGCACTGCAGCGCCTCCCAGATCGAGGGCAGGCCGAAGGCCTCGCCGGCGTGGATGGTGAAGTGGTTGTTCTCGCCCTTGAGGTAGTCGAAGGCGGCCTGGTGGCGGGTGGGCGGGAACCCGGCCTCGGCACCGGCGATGTCGAAGCCGACCACGGCGTTGTCCCGGTGGCGGTTGGCCAGCTCCGCGATCTCCGTGGAGCGGGCGGCGTGCCGCATCGCGGTGAGCAGGGTGCCGACCTTGATCCGGTGGCCGGCCGCGCGGGCGGCGGCCTCGCCGAGCCGGAAGCCCTCCTGCACCGCCTCGACCACCTCGTCCAGGGTCAGGCCGCCCTCCAGGTGCTGCTCGGGGGCGTACCGCACCTCGGCGTAGACCACGCCGTCGGCGGCCAGGTCCTCGGCGCAGTCGGCGGCGACCTTCACCAGCGCCTCGCGGGTCTGCATCACGGCGCAGGTGTGCGCGAAGGTCTCCAGGTAGCGCTCCAGCGAACCGGAGTCGGCGGCCTCCCGGAACCAGACGCCCAGCTTGGCCGGGTCGGTGGTGGGCAGGCCGGTGTAGCCGCAGGCGGCGGCCAGTTCGACGATCGTCTCGGGGCGGAGGCCGCCGTCCAGGTGGTCGTGCAGCACGGCCTTGGGGGCGCGGCGGATCTGGTCGGCGGTCGGGGTGCGCGGGGCCGTGGTGCCCGCGGGGACGGGGATCTGCTTCTCCATTGCGGGAGTGTAAGGCCTACGCGCGTAGAATCCCAAGGGCTCGCCGGTCGGTTCACCCGCCGTTCAAGCGCGGATCGAGCGTCCGGCCCAGGTCTCACCCGTGGTCGAGCAGCCGGCCCCGCCGGGTGAGCACGAAGTCGCGGAAGGCCTCGGCGGGCGCCGGCAGCGGCCGGCCCGCCAGCCAGGCCAGCCCGATCGCCCGCCGGGTGCGCGGCGCGGTGACCGCCAGGTCCACCACCCCAGGGCGCGGCACCAGCCCGAGCGGCAGCAGCGCCACCCCGAGCCCGGCCGCGACCAGCCCGCGCAGCGTCTCCACCTCCTCGCCCTCGAAGGCGATCCGCGGCACGAACCCGGCCTGGGCGCAGAAGTCGTCGGTCAGGGTGCGCAGCCCGTAGCCGCGCTCCACCGCGACGAACGGCTCCTCGGCCACCTCGGCCAGCCGGATCGTCCGCCGGCCCGCCAGCCGGTGGTCGGCGGGCACGGCGAGGTGCAGCTGCTGCTCGTCCAGCCGGCGGACCGTCAGCTCGGGCGCGTCGGGCAGCGGCGAGACCAGGCAGAGGTCCAGCTCGCCCGAGCGCAGCCGGTCCAGCATCGCCGCCACGTAGTCCTGGGCCAGCTGGAACCCGACCTGCGGGTGGTCCGCCCGGAAGCCGCGCAGCAGCGCGGGCACCGCGTCCGTCCCCAGGGTGTGGAGGAACCCGAAGGCCACCCGCCCGGTCGCCGGGTCGCTCTCCGCCAGCACCACCCGGGCGCCGCGGTCCAGCTCGGCCAGCGAGCGCTCCACCGCGCCGAGCAGCAGCCGCCCGGCCCTGGTCAGCCGCACCGCGCGGCCCTGCCGGACCAGCAGCGCCACTCCGAGCTCGGCCTCCAGCCGGGCGATCGCCCGGGAGAGCGTGGGCTGCGGCAAGCCCAGCTCCTCGGCCGCCCGGGTCACGTGCTCCAGCCGGGCGACGGCGGCGAACTGCGCCAGCCGGGGGGCCAGCAGCGCGGCCGGGGAGCCCGGACCGAGGTCGAACGAGGGCTGATCCTCATGCATCACAGCATCAATCATGGCTCATCCATGCATTGGACGCATGGAATCGGCCGGGTCTACCGTCGGTGCCATGCCTTCCGCCGATACCGAGGCACTCGCCGCCGGCGCGCCGAATGCCGTTGCCACCAGCTCTCGACTCCTCCCCGGGCAGCGCGACTTCCGCCGCTCGAACCTGGCGCTCTTCGCGGCCGGCATCGCCACCTTCGTGCTGCTCTACTCCACCCAGGGCCTGCTCCCGCTGCTCTCCGCCGACCTCGGGCTGACGCCCGGTCAGGCCAGCTGGACGGCCTCCGCCGCCACCCTGGGCCTGGCCCTCGCCCTGCTCCCGGCCAGCGCGCTCTCCGACCGCTTCGGCCGCACGGCGGTGATGACCGGCTCGGTGCTGGCCGCCTCGCTGCTCGCGCTCGCCCTGCCGTTCGCCCCGGACCTGACCACCCTGGTGGTGCTGCGCGCCGTGCAGGGCGCGGCCCTGGCCGGGCTGCCGGCCACCGCGATGGCCTACCTGGCCGAGGAGGTGCACCCGAGCGCGCTGGCCTCCGCGATGGGCCTCTACGTGGCCGGCAACAGCATCGGCGGCATGGGCGGCCGGCTGGTGGCGGGCTGGAGCGCCGCCGCCTGGGGCTGGCGCTGGGGACTGACCGTCTCGGCCCTGCTGGCCCTGGCCGCGGCCGCGGCGTTCCGGCTGCTGATCCCGCCCGCCCGCCACTTCCGCCGCACCCCGGTGGACGCCCACGCCCTGGCCCGCACCGTCGGCACCCACCTGCGCGACCCGCTGCTGCTGCGGCTGTACGGGCTGGGCGCGCTCTTCATGGCGGTCTTCGGCGCGGTCTACAACACCGTCGGCTTCCGGCTGATCGCCGCGCCCTTCCACCTGCCGGAGTCGGTGGCCGCCTCGATCTTCGTGGTCTACCTGGTCGGCACCGCCTCCTCGGCCGGCGCGGGCCGCCTCACCGCCCGCCTCGGCCGCCGCGGCACCCTCTACGCCGCCATCGCCTGCACCACCGCCGGCCTGCTCCTCACCCTCGCCACCCCGCTCTGGGCCACCCTGCTCGGCCTGGTCCTGATCACCGCCGGCTTCTTCGCCGGCCACGCCACCGCCTCATCCGCCGTCGGCCGCACCGCCACCCACGGCCGCGCCCAGGCCTCCGCGCTCTACCTGATCGCCTACTACCTGGGCAACAGCCTCGGCGGCACCCTCGGCGCCGACGCCTACCACGCCCTCGGCTGGCCGGGCTCGGCCGCGGTGGGCCTGACGGCGATGACGGCGGCGGCGGGGATCACGCTCTACGCGACCCGGCGGGCTGTGCGGGCGGCCGCCCTGCCGGCCTGAGCACCGACGCCGCGAGACCGCCGACCGGTTGCCGCGGGTTCCGGGGATCGGAGCCTCGGCTCACGCCGACTCGGCCAGGATCCTCAGCCGCGGCTCCCCCGCGAGCAGTTCGGCGGTCCTGGCCAGCGACTCCGCCAGGTGGGCGCTGGCCAGGTGGGCGTCCAGGGCGGCCCGGTCGGCCCACTCCTCGACGATCACCCAGCGCCCCTGGTCCGCCGGGTCCACGTACAGCTGGTAGGAGACGCACCCCTCCTCCGCCCGGCTGGCCCGCGCCATCGCCTCGGCCTGCTCCCGGAACTCCCCCGCCCGCTCCGCCTTCGGCCGCAGCTCAGCGATCACGTGCACCCGCTCCGACATTCCGCTCCCCAATCGGCTCATGGCCCCCGGTGCTCCACCGGGGGCACTGCGATCACAGAACAAGCGGGAGGGGCGGGTTCGTTCCCCGTGCGCGCTGTCGAGGTGGCTCAGGCGGCCGAGGCCGGGAACCTGAGCCGGGCGACCGTCCCCGGCACCAGGTGGATGTCGAGTTCCGCATCCATCGCGACCGCCAACTGCTCCAGCATCGAGAGAGTCGGGACGACTGCGCCGCCCTCGATCTCCTCGACCTGCTCCAGGGTCAGGCCGATCCGGTTGGCCAGTTCTTCCTCGGTGAGCCCCAGCTCGGTTCGCCGGTCGTACAGAGCCTGCCCGAACGCGAAGGCGTAGCGGTTCTCCCGCCGCCAAGCCGTCACGGTCGGGCCCTCCTCGACCTGCTCGCCGAGCAGGGCGCGGGTCCGCGCGGTCTTCCACTGCGAGTGGTTCACGACGGCACCTCCGGCTCCAGCTCGACCGTGAACCGCTCGCCACCCATATGACCCAGCGTACTCGACCGACTCCGCCCAGTTACCCGATCCGGTCCAGGATCAGCGGCGTCCGCGCGTACTCCGTCCCCGCCGGCGCCACGTCGATGCCGCCCGCCAGCGCCTCCACCGCGTACTCGAAGCGCTCCGGGGTGTCCGTGTGCAGGGTGAGCAGCGGCTGGCCGGCGGTGACGGTGTCGCCGGGCTTGGCGTGCAGCTCGACGCCCGCGCCGGCCTGGACCGGGTCCTCCTTGCGGGCGCGGCCGGCGCCCAGGCGCCAGGCGCAGACGCCGACGGCGTAGGCGTCGAGGGCGGTGAGGACGCCGCCGGCGGGGGCGGTGATGACCTGCTGCTCCTTGGCGACCGGGAGCGGGGCGTCCACGTCGCCGCCCTGGGCGGTGATCATGCGGCGCCAGTGGTCCATCGCGGAGCCGTCACGCAGGGCGTCGGCCGGGTCCTTGCCGTGCACGCCGGCCGCGGCCAGCATCTCGCGGGCCAGCGCCACGGTCAGCTCGACCACGTCGGCGGGGCCGCCGCCGGCCAGCACCTCGACGGACTCGCGGACCTCCAGGGCGTTGCCCGCGGTCAGGCCGAGCGGGGTGGACATGTCGGTGAGCAGCGCCACCGTGTTGACCCCGGCGCCGCGGCCGAGGCCGACCATGGTGCGGGCCAGCTCCTGGGCGTCCGCCAGGTTCTTCATGAAGGCGCCGGAGCCGACCTTGACGTCCAGCACCAGCGCGCCGGTGCCCTCGGCGATCTTCTTGGACATGATCGAGGAGGCGATCAGCGGGATCGCCTCGACCGTGCCGGTGACGTCGCGCAGCGCGTAGAGCTTCTTGTCGGCGGGAGCCAGGCCGTCGCCCGCCGCGCAGATCACCGCGCCGGTGTCGCGCAGCACCTGCAGCATCTCCTCGTTGGAGAGCAGCGCCCGCCAGCCGGGGATGGACTCCAGCTTGTCCAGCGTGCCGCCGGTGTGGCCGAGGCCGCGGCCGGAGAGCTGCGGGACGGCGGCGCCGCAGGCGGCGACCAGCGGGGCGAGCGGCAGGGTGATCTTGTCGCCGACGCCGCCGGTGGAGTGCTTGTCGGAGGTGGGCAGGCCCAGGCCGGAGAAGTCCATCCGGACGCCGGAGCGGATCATCGCCTCGGTCCAGCGGCCGATCTCGCGCAGGTTCATGCCGTTCAGCAGGATCGCCATGGCCAGCGCGGACATCTGCTCGTCCGCCACCACTCCGCGGGTGTAGGCGTCGATCACCCAGTCGATCTGATCGTCGGTCAGTTCGCGGCGGTCGCGCTTGGCGGTGATGACGGAGATGACGTCCATGGCATGGCTCCAGGAGGCGGCGCAGATGAGAACGGAGAAGCGCGGGGCGGCCCACTGCTCAGGCCGCCCCGCGCCTCACTCTACGCGCGTCACAGGGGCTGTGACTACTACCGACCGGCCTACAGGCGCTCCGCACCGAAGGCGTCCGGCAGCACCTCGGTCATCGGCTTGATCCCGCTCGGCAGCTCCACCAGCAGCTCCGGCCCGCCGTGCTCCCAGAGCAGCTGCCGGCAGCGCCCGCACGGCATCAGCGGCTCGCCGGCGCCGTCCACACAGGTGAACGCCGTCAGCCGCCCGCCGCCACTGGCGTGCAGCGCGGAGACCAGCCCGCACTCGGCGCACAGGCCGAGCCCGTAGGAGGCGTTCTCCACGTTGCAGCCGGTGACCACCCGGCCGTCGTCCACGTAGGCCGCGGCGCCCACCGGGTACTTGCTGTACGGGGCGTACGCCCGGGACATCGCGCCCCGGGCCGCCTCCCGCAGCGCCTCCCAGTCGACGGAGCCGGCGGCCACCGCCTGGCGGCCCGTCACTTGCCCTGCCCCTTGCGGTAGATCTGCCCGTCGGCCTTCGGCGGCCGCAGCCGCTGGGCCGAGAGCGTCAGCACCACCAGGGTGATCACGTACGGCGAGGCCACGATCAGCGGCCGCTCCACCGTGGAGGTGGTCGCGTACCAGATCGCCACCGCGCCGGCCAGCACCAGGGTGATCGCCGCACCGGTCCACTTGCGCCGGTAGAGGTTCCACAGGCCCATCAGCGCCAGCACGATCGCGATCACCAGCAGCAGCACGTGCACCGAGCTCGGGTCGCGCAGCTGCAGGCTGTCGGTGAAGCCGAACAGGCCCGCGCCGGTGGCCAGGCCGCCCGGCAGCCAGTTGCCGAAGATCATCGCGGCCAGACCGATGTAGCCGCGGCCGCCGGTCTGCCCGTCCTGGTAGACGTTGGCCGCGACCATCGACAGGTAGGCCCCGCCCAGGCCGGCGAAGGCGCCGGAGGCGATCACCGCGATGTACTTGTACTTGTAGACGTTGACGCCCAGCGACTCCGCCGCCGTCGGGTTCTCGCCGCAGGAGCGCAGCCGCAGGCCGAAGCTGGTGCGCCAGAGGATGAAGTAGGTGGCGACCAGCAGCGCCGCCGCGATCACCGTGACCACCGACAGGTCGGTGACCAGGCCGCCCAGCACGCCGGCCAGGTCCGAGACCAGGAACCAGTGGTGCTTCTCGATCCCGTCCAGCCAGGAGGAGAGGCCTCCCACGGTGATGGTCGGCAGCGACGGGGTCGGCGGGGACTTCGAGGCGCCGGCGCCGACGTCCCGGTAGTCCTGGTAGTAGATCTTGTTGATGTAGAGGCAGAGGCCCTGGATCAGGATGTTGATGCCGACACCGGAGATGATGTGGTCCACCCCGAAGCCGACCGTGATCACCGCGTGCAGCAGGCCGCCGGCCGCGCCGGCCGCCATGCCGGCCAGCAGGCCGGCCCAGGGGTTGACCAGGTAGCCGGTCCAGGCGCCGGCGAAGGTGCCGGCGATCATCATGCCCTCGAGGCCGATGTTGACCACGCCGGCCCGCTCGGACCAGAGGCCGCCCAGACCGGCCATGCCGATCGGCACGGCCGCGCCCAGCGCGGCGGCGATCTGGCCGGAGGAGGTCAGGCTGTGGTTCCCGGTGATCATGCCGACCGCCGAGAAGAGCACCAGCACGCCGGCCGAGAGCAGCAGCAGGACCGGCCAGGAGAGCTTGCGGCCGCCCTTGGCGGGCGCCTGCCCGGCCGGCTTGGGACGGGCCTCGGTTGCGGTACTCATGCCGCCACCTCCTTCTTCGCCGCCGCGGCGGCCTGAGCGGCGAGCTGGGCGCCGACCTTCTGCTGCTGGCGCTTGATGCCGAACCGGCGGACCAGCTCGTAGGCCACGACCACGCAGATCACGATGGTGCCCTGCATGACGTTGACGATCTCCGGCGGGAAGCTGTGGGTGGACAGCTGCCCGGCGGTGGCGTCCAGGAAGGCCCAGAGCAGCGTCGCCAGCGCGATGCCGATCGGGGTGTTGCGGCCGAGCAGCGCGATCGCGATGCCGGTGAAGCCGACGCCGGCCTGGAAGCTCTGCCCGAAGTAGTGCCCGGTGGGCGCGGAGAGCAGGTCCGGCATGCCGATCAGGCCGGCCAGCGCGCCGGAGACGCACATGCTGGTCAGCACCATCCGCTTGACGTTGACGCCGCTGGCGGCCGCCGCCTCCTCCGAGCGCCCGGTGGCCCGCAGGTCGAAGCCGAACCGGGTGCGGTTCAGGGTCAGCTGGAAGAGCACGCCGACGATCACCGCGACGATGATGAAGCCGTAGAGCTTGCCGCCGGTCGTGTCGAAGGTGAAGAAGTTGCTCGACTCGGCCATCGTCTTGGTCTGGATGCCGTTGCTGCTGCCGGTCTTGATCTCCGGCACGAAGCGGCCGGGCACCAGCAGCAGGCCGATCACGCCGACGGTGATCGCGTTCAGCATGATGGTCGAGATGACCTCGCTGACCCCGCGGGTCACCTTGAGCACACCGGCGATGCCCGCCCAGAACCCGCCGACCAGCATCGCGGTCAGCAGCACCAGCGGGATCTCCAGGAACGCCGGCAGGTCGACCGCCCCGCCGACGTAGGCCGCGAAGAGCGCGGCCAGCCGGTACTGACCGTCGGCACCGATGTTGAACAGGTTCATCCGGAAGCCGAAGGCGACCGCGACACCGGCGAGGTAGTAGGTGGTCGCCTTGTTCAGGATCGCCACCTGCCCGTCCGAGGCGAAGCCGTAGCTGAACATCAGCCGGAAGGCCTCGATCGGGTCGTAGCCGGCCGCGGCCAGCAGCACGCAGCAGATCACCGCCGAGACGATGACGGCCAGCACGGGCGCGGCGATCGACAGCAGCAGCCGCTCGCGGTCGATCCGCTGCAGCCAGCCGCGCTTGGCCGGCTCAGTCGAAGTGGTCATGTCGGTCACTCCTCCGCCTCGGCGTCGTCGCCGGCGGTGTCGGTGGGGAGGGCGTCCTCGATGGCGTCCTCCAGCGGGACGTCGAGCCGGCCCAGCTCCTCGTCGGCGACCACGGCCGCCTCGGCGAGCGCGGTCTCGTCGGACTCCAGGTGTCCGGCGGCGGCACCGGTCATCGCGGTGCCCAGGTCCTCGGCGGTCACGGTGGCCGGGTCGGCGTCCGCCACCAGGCGGCCGCGGTAGATCACCCGGATGGTGTCGGAGAGGCCGATCAGCTCGTCCAGGTCGGCGGAGATCAGCAGCACCGCCAGCCCCTCGCGCTGGGCCTGCCGGATGTGCTCCCAGATCTGCGCCTGGGCGCCGACGTCCACGCCGCGGGTCGGGTGGGCGGCGATCAGCAGCTTCGGCCGGTGGCTCATCTCCCGGCCGACGATCAGCTTCTGCTGGTTGCCGCCGGAGAGCGAGGCCGCGGTGACCTCGATGCCGGGGGTGCGGACGTCGAACTCCTCGACGATCCGCTCGGTGTCGCGGCGGGCCGCGGCCGGCTCCAGCAGCAGGCCCTTGGAGTTGGGCGCCTCGGTGACGTGGCCCAGGATCCGGTTCTCCCAGAGCGGGGCCTCCAGCAGCAGGCCGTGCCGGTGCCGGTCCTCCGGGATGTAGCCGATGCCGGCCTCCCGGCGGGCCCGGGTCAGCTTGGGCGTCAGGTCCTGGCCGTCCAGCACCACGGTGCCGGCGTCCAGCGGCAGCATGCCCATGATGGCCTCGACCAGCTCGGCCTGGCCGTTGCCCTCGACCCCGGCGATGCCCAGGATCTCGCCCTTGCGGATGGTCAGCGAGACGTCGTCCAGCACCACCCGCTCGATGCCCTCGGCGTCCGGCTTGGCGATCCGCAGGGCCTCGACCTCGAGCATCCGGGTCTCGGTGACGGTGGACTCCCGGCTCTGCGGGCTGGGCAGCTCGCTGCCGACCATCAGCTCGGCGAGCTGGCGGGCCGTCACCTGCTTGGGGTCGGCGTCGCCGACCGTGGTGCCGCGGCGGATCACCGAGATGGCGTCGGCCACCGACAGCACCTCGTGCAGCTTGTGCGAGATGAAGATGACGGTGACGCCCTCGGCCTTGAGCTCGCGCAGGTTGGCGAAGAGCGCCTCCACCTCCTGCGGCACCAGCACCGCGGTGGGCTCGTCCAGGATCAGGATCCGGGCGCCGCGGAACAGCACCTTGAGGATCTCCACCCGCTGCCGGTCGGCCACGCCCAGGTCCTCCACCAGCGCGTCCGGGCGGACGCCCAGGCCGTACTGGTCGGAGATCTCCTTGATCCGGGCCCGGGCCCGGGAGCCGATGCCGTACGGCTTCTCGCCGCCCAGCACCACGTTCTCCAGCACCGTCAGGTTGTCGGCCAGCATGAAGTGCTGGTGCACCATGCCGATCCCGCGCGCGATGGCGTCACCCGGGGTGGCGAACTCGACCTGCTCGCCGTTGATCGCGATGGTGCCCTCGTCCGGCTTCTGCATGCCGTAGAGGATCTTCATCAGGGTGGACTTGCCGGCGCCGTTCTCGCCCATCAGGGCGTGCACGGTGCCGGTGCGCACGGTCAGGTTGATGTCGTGGTTGGCCACGACACCCGGGAAGCGCTTGGTGATGCCGCGCAGCTCGACGGCGGCCGCGGTCCCCGCGCCGGGGTTGCCTCCCTTGTTCAGGGAGGGGGTGGAAGCGCTGATGGCGATCTCCTGGTGTTCGGCGGGCGCGTCGGTGCGCCGTACGGAGGCCGGTGGGTTGCGCGGGCCGCGGGAGCGCGCGGCGGGCGCCGGGGGGAAGGCGGTGCGGAGAGACGGGAGGGCCCGGCGGGATGCGCTCGCGCGCGACCCACCGGGCCCCTCCCCTGTGCACTGCTCGGTTACTGCGGTACGGCCTCGGCTCAGCCGGCCGGCGGAGCGGTCGGGACCTGGGTGGCACCCGAGGTGATCTTCTGGGTGGCGTCGTCCAGCTTCGCCTTGATGTCGTCGATGTTGCCGCCGGTGGTGGCCAGGCCGACACCGCCCGACTTCAGGTCGAAGCGCTGGATGCCGGTCTCCGGGGAGCCGTTCTTGACGCTCTGGATGTACGAGTACACCGCGGTGTTCACGTTCTTCAGCGCGGAGGTCAGGATCGACTTGGAGTAGGTCTGCAGCGCCGGCTGCTTGGCCTGGTCGGTGTCGACGCCGATCGCCCAGGCGCCCGGCTTGGCGGCCACGGCCTGGATCGCACCGGTGCCGGAGGCGCCGGCGGCGGCGTAGATCACGTCGTCGCCCTTGTCCAGCTGGCCCTGGGCGGCGGACTTGCCCTTGGCCGGGTCGTTGAACCCGGAGAAGTCCGGCGGGGTGGTCAGGTAGGTGACGTCGACCTTGATGCTCTTGTCGACCGACTCGACACCGGCGCGGTAGCCCGCCTCGAACTTCTTGATCAGCTCGGACTGCACACCGCCGATGAAGCCGACCTGCTTGGTCTTGGTCTTCAGCGCGGCCGCGATGCCGGCCAGGTAGGAGCTCTGCTGCTCGGTGAACTCCAGCGAGGTCACGTTGGACGGCTGGCTCGGGTCGTCGGAGTCGATGATCGCGAACTTGACGTTCGGGTGCTCCTTGGCGACGTTGTCCACCGCGGTCTGGTAGACGAAGCCGACCGCGATGATCGGGTTGAAGCCGCCCGCGACCAGGTTCTCCAGGCGCTGCTGCTTGTCGGCGTCCGACTCGCCGGTCTTCGCCTCGGCCTCGTTGGGGACGATGCCGAAGTCGGTCTTGGCCTTGTCCAGGCCGGCCGCCGCGGAGTCGTTGAAGCCCTGGTCACCACGGCCGCCGACGTCGTACGCCATGCCGACCTTCAGACCGGAGCCACTGGTCGAAGAGGAGGTGCTGTTGCTCTTTGCGCCGCAAGCGGCGAGCGAGGCGATGCCCAGGGAACCCGAGAGCACCACCGCGGCGAGCTTTACTGTACGGCGCAAGGGAATATCTCCTTCTACAACGCCCGCTTGGCGTGATTGGACGCCACCGTAACGCGCGTAGAACACGGTTGTATTACAGGGCACCCGGCCATTCGGGTTGTTATCAAACCGTGGCACGAGGGGTGTGCAATGCGGCAAGAGCTACCGCAAAGCACCCGCCGAGTCTCCCACGACCCACCCGGCCGACCGGAACATGCCCCCGGTCACACCCGCCCCGCGCGCCGCTCAGAGCTCGGCGTGCTCCAGCGCCAGCGAGGCGAACAGCTCCACCCCGATCCCGATCGACCGCTCGTCCACATCGAACCGGCCCTGGTGCAGGTCGCGGACCTGGGTCTCCTCCGGACCGCGCACCCCGAGCCGGGCCAGCGCCCCCGGAGCGTGCTCCAGGTACCAGGAGAAGTCCTCCCCGCCGAGCGACTGCTCGGTGCTCTCCACGACTTCTTCACCTTGGGCACCGAACTGACGTGTCATCGCCGTATCGAACTGGATGATCGACTGCGCCTCGTTCACCACCGGCGGGACCCCGCGCTTGTAGTCCAGGCTCCACTTGGCGCGGTGGATCTCGGCCATCTTGGTGATCAGCTCGTGCAGCACGTCCGGCGCCTCGCGCCAGCCGTCCAGCTCCAGGCAGCGCACGGTGCCCTCCAGCTCGGCGTGCTGCGGGATGACGTTCGGCGCCGAGCCGGACTCGATCCGGCCCCAGACCAGCGAGACGCCCCAGCGCGGATCCATCCGGCGGGCCAGCGCCCCCGGCAGGTCGGCGGCCAGCCGGGCCACCGCCGTCACCAGGTCGGTGGTCAGGTGCGGGCGGGCGGTGTGGCCGCCGGGCCCGTCCAGACTGAGCACCAGGGCGTCGCAGGCCGAGGTGATCGCCCCGGTGCGCAGGCCGATCCGGCCCACCGGCACCTTGGGGTCGCAGTGCACGGCGAAGATCCGCCCGACCCCGGCCATCCCGCCGGCCGCGATGACGTCCAGCGCGCCGCCGGGCATCACCTCCTCGGCGGGCTGGAAGATCAGCCGCACCGGCCGGGTCAGCCGGCCCTCCCGCAGCTCCTCGGCGAGCACCAGCGCGGTGCCCAGCACCACGGTGGTGTGCACGTCGTGGCCGCAGGCGTGGGCCTGCCCCGGGACGGTGGAGCGGTAGGGCACCTCGGTCTTGGCGTCCGGGATCGGCAGCGCGTCGATGTCGGCCCGGAAGGCGATCAGCGGGGTGCCGGACGGCGTGCCGGGCGGCACCAGGTCGACGATGAGTCCGGTGCCGCCGGGCAGCACCTGGGGGACCAGTCCGGCCGCGACCAGACGGTCCGTCAGCTTTTGAGTGGTGCGGAACTCCTGACGGCCCAGCTCGGGATGGCGGTGCAGATCGCGGCGGAAGGCGACCAGCTCGGCCTCCAGCGCCGACACCCGCGAACGGAGCGTCAATGTATGAGGACGGTTCACCTCAACAAGGGTATGGGCCCGGCGGGAGTTTGGCCTGACTTCGGCAGAATCACTCCCCGAATCGGCGCATACGCGGCCTGCGGTTGGGTATGACCTCACGTTTCAGCCGCCTTCCTTCGCGGTGAGCGCCCCCCGCGATGAACCTGTGCAACGAGGGCGGCCCCTCGGGAGTAACGCCCGGTCAGCCGCGCTGTACCCAGCATGTGGCCGGCTCGCTACGGGCGGGTGGCCGCCGTGTATCAAGATCCGGTCGGTCAGGTCATGCGCTGGCAAAAAATTCAGGCGAAGTCTTGAGCTTCGACCGTTCGAACGAATAGACAACGTCCGCACAGTCAAACCCCGCACCACCGGTCACCGGCAGCCGCCGACTCCGGCTGGCGCGATCCGTCCTGCCCGCGTCCGGCGGTGCCCACAAAGTGCGGCCGAGTCGCCGTCACCCGTCCGCCCCCGCGGGCGCGGTGACCCAAGTGAGAGTGGGGAACCCACGTGCCAGCCAACCGCAGCCGGCTCTCCCGGATAGCAGTGGCCGCTCCGGCCGCCGCCGCCCTCGTTCTGGGAACCATCGCGATCGCCACCCCGGCGATCGCCGACACCACCCCCGCCGGCTCCGCCGCCAAGGCGCTGCCGGGCACGCACCCGGACTGGGCGACCTCCCAGGCCGACGCCGGTGCCGTGCCCGCGGGCACCTCCGCCACCGCCCGGGTCTACCTCGCCAGCCGGGACCAGGCCGGCCTGGACGCCTTCGCCAAGGCCGTCTCGGACCAGAACTCGCCGCTGTACGGCCAGTTCCTCTCGGCCGACCAGGTGCAGGCGAAGTTCGGCGCCAGCCCCGAGCAGGTCAAGGCCGTCAGCGACTGGCTGACCGGCGCCGGCCTGAAGATCGGCGCCAGCACCCCGCACTACCTCGACGTCAGCGGCACCACCGACCAGCTGACCAAGGCGCTCGGCGCGCAGTTCCACAACTACCGCACCGCGGACGGCGTGCTGAAGGCCCCCGCCAGCGACGCGGTGGTCCCGGCCCAGGTCGCCGGTGCCGTGCTCGCCGTCGCCGGCCTGTCCGACTCGGTGCAGAAGGCCTCCTCGCACGCGATCTCGCAGGCCGCCGCCGAGGGCGCCCGCGCGAACAGCGGCGTCGGCGGTGGCGGCACCGGTATCGCCGGTGCCAACGCCACCACCCCGAAGACGCTGCCGACCGACCCGACCTGCTCGGAGGACGGCTACGGCTCCAAGACCGCCTACGGCGCGCCGGCCGGCTACGAGAAGAACGAGCCGTTCGCCCCGTGCGCGTACCTGCCGGGCCAGCTCCGCCAGGCCTACGGCGTGACCAAGTCCGGCATGACCGGCAAGGGCGCCCGGGTCGCCATCGTGGACGCCTACGCGCTGGGCACCATGGAGGCCGACGCCGACCACTTCTCCACCCTGCACGGTGACAAGCCGTTCGCTCCCGGCCAGTACTCCGAGGTCGTCACCAAGGACCAGTGGCAGCACCAGAGCGACTGCGGCGACTGGTCGGGCGAGGAGGCGCTGGACGTCGAGATGGTGCACGGCCTCGCGCCGGACGCCAACGTCGTCTACGTCGGCGCCAACTCCTGCTACGACCAGGACCTGACCGCCGCGCTGAGCAACATCGTCGACCACCACCTGGCGGATGTCGTCTCCAACTCCTGGGGCGAGATCATGCACGGCAAGAGCGGTGACATCGACCCGGCCGTGATCGCGGCCGACAACCAGGTCTTCGAGCAGGGCGCGATCGAGGGCATCACCTTCATGGCCTCCTCCGGCGACTGCGGCGACAACTCGCCGACCGCCGCCGCGACCGGTGTGAACTGCCAGGCCGACACCAACCAGGCGCAGACCCAGTGGCCGTCCGCCTCGCCGTGGATCACCGGCGTCGGCGGCACCGCGCTGGAGCTGAAGAACAAGGCCGGCGACTACGGCCACGAGGTCTCCATGGGCGACCAGCGCTCGGTGCTCTCGGCCGACCAGAAGTCCTGGAACCCGCTGCCGGGCTTCTTCTACTTCGGCGGCGGCGGCGGTGTCTCCAAGGACGTCCAGCAGCCGTGGTACCAGCAGGGCGTGGTGCCGGACTCGATCGCCAAGACCGCGGCGGACGGCACCCAGTCGGCCACCCCGCTGCGCGCCACCCCGGACGTCGCGATGAGCGGTGACCTGGTGGCCTCCACCCTGGTCGGCTACACCCCGGCCGGCGGCGCCTACAGCGAGGGCGGCTACGGCGGCACCTCGGTCTCCTCGCCGGAGTTCGCGGCGATGATCGCCAACGTGATCCAGGACCGCGGCGGCCGCCCGGTCGGCTTCGCCAACCCGGCTCTCTACGACCGGGCCGGCACCCGCGCCTTCCACGACGTCAACGACTCCGCCGTGCACACCAAGCGGGGCAACGTGGTCGACCTGGGCACCGTCAACGGCGTGCTGAAGGTCCGGCTCTACAAGATCGGTGCCGACCAGGGCCTGGCCGCCGCCAAGGGCTACGACACCGCCACCGGCGTCGGCACCCCGGGCACCGGCTTCTTCAAGTCCTTCGAGCTCGGTCTGAAGCTGCACGGCCACCCGGCCGCGCAGGACGACAACAGCCAGGGTGACGACCAGCAGTAAGCGGTCATCAACCCGTTGCGGGGCCCGCGGCCGAACGGCCGCGGGCCCCGCGCGTTCCCGCGCCGCCTGCGATGATGGGCGGCGGACCGGTACGGCACGACGACGAGACGGCGAGGGCGGCAGATGGAGAGCTGGCGGCAGAGGGTCGCGGTGGTCACCGGCGCGAGCAGCGGGATCGGGGCGGCCACCGCCAGGCGGCTGGCCGCCGAGGGCTTCTCGGTGCTGCTCACCGCGCGCCGCACCGAGCGGATCGAGGAGCTGGCCAAGGAGATCGAGGCGGCCGGCGGTACGGCCACCGCGGTCACCCTGGACGTCACCGACCGCCCCGCGGTGGACGCCTTCGCCCGCACCCTGGACCGGATCGACCTGCTGGTGAACAACGCCGGCGGGGCGTTCGGCGCCGAGTCGGTGGAGCAGGGCGACCCGGCCGACTGGCTGGCGATGTACCAGGTGAACGTGCTGGGCGTGCTGCACATGACCCAGGCGCTGCTGCCGGCCCTGCGGGAGAGCGGCGACGGCACCGTGCTGATCCTCTCCTCAACCGCCGCGCTGGCCGCCTACGAGGGCGGCGGCGGCTACGTGGCGGCCAAGCACGCCGCGCACACCATCGCCGCCACGCTGCGGCTGGAGCTGGTCGGCGAGCCGATCCGGGTGATCGAGATCGCCCCGGGCATGGTGAAGTCCGAGGGCTTCGCGCTCACCCGCTTCCGCGGCGACGAGTCCAAGGCCGCGGCCGTCTACCAGGGCGTGGCCCACCCGCTCAGCTCCGAGGACATCGCCGACACGGTCGCCTGGGCGGTCACCCGGCCCTCGCACGTCAACATCGACCTGCTGGTGGTCCGGCCGCGCGCCCAGGCCTCCAACTACAAGGTCCACCGGGACTAGGCCTTGGCCATGAGCTCCCGCCTGCTGCCGGTGCTGGCCGCCGCGCTGCTGCTGGCCGGCTGCACCGGCGGCGGCCCGCGGCCGGCCGCGCCGAGCGGCGCCGCCGACGCGATCCGCTGGACCGCCTGCGGCGGCGGCCTGGAGTGCGGCAGGCTGCGGGTGCCGCTGGACTGGAGCCGACCGGACGGACCGGGCCTGGAGCTGGCGCTGGTCCGCGAGCCGGCCGCGCACCCGGCGGAGCGGGTCGGCTCGCTGGTGGTCAACCCGGGCGGCCCGGGCGAGTCCGGGGTGGCCATGGTCCGGGACGGCACCAGGCTCTTCGACGGGCCGCTGCACGACCGCTTCGACATCGTCGGCTTCGACCCGCGCGGCACCGGCGACAGCTCCCCGATCCACTGCCTGACGGACGGCCGGCGGGACGCCCTGGACCAGCAGGACGACCCCGCCGACCCGGCGGCCCGCAGCGCTCGGCGCGCCCAGCGGGCCAAGGACTACGCGGCCGCCTGCGAGCGGGCGGCCGGCCCGCTGCTGCCGCACGTCGGCACCCGGGACACCGCCCGGGACATGGAGGCGCTGCGCCAGGCGCTCGACCAGCCCGAGCTCGACTACCTGGGCGTCTCCTACGGCACCTACCTGGGCGCGCTCTACGCCGAGCAGTTCCCGAAGCACACCGGCCGGCTGGTGCTGGACGGCGCGGTGGACCCGGCCGCCGGCCGGCTGGACGCCGCGGTGCAGCAGCAGGTCGGCTTCGAGAAGTCGCTGGAGGCCTTCGCCGCCGACTGCGCCACCGCGCACGCCGACCAGTGCCCGCTGGGCACCGACCCGGCCGCGGCCGCCGAGCGGGCCGCCGTCTTCCTGGACGGGCTGCGCGACCACCCGCTGGCCACCGCCGACCCGGACCACCGCAAGCTGACCTCCGCACTCGGCTGGACCGGCGCCCTGCTCTACCTGTACGGCGACCAGTCCTCCGCCTGGCCGCAGCTGCGCGAGGCGCTCACGAGCGCGATGCGGCTGGGCGACGGCTCCGAGCTGCTGGCCGCCGCCGACAGCTACAACGGCCGTCAGAACGGCCACTACACGGCCTCCGACGACGCCCAGACCGCGATCAGCTGCGCCGACTCGCCGAGCCCGGCGCCCACCGCCGAGCAGGTGCAACAGGCGCTGCACACCCTGAAGACCGCGGCCGGGCTGCTCAACCGCGACACCACCGCCGAGGACCTGGCCCAACCGGCCTGCGCCGACTGGCCGTTCCAGACCCCCGAGCGCCCACACACGGTCCGGGCCGAGGGCAGCGCGCCGATCCTGGTGGTCGGCACCACCGACGACCCGGCCACCCCCTACCAGCAGGCCGTCAACCTGGCCAAGGGCCTGGCCGACGGGGTGCTGCTGACCCGCCAGGGCGAGGGGCACGCCGCGTTCGGCAGCGGCAACGCCTGCACCACCGCGGCGATCGACGCCTACCTGGTCAGCGGCACGCTGCCGCCCCAGGGGACCAGCTGCCCCGCCTGAGCCGGTTCGGATCCGGAGTAGTCCTGGCCGGTCCCGTTCATGACCCGGTCGCCCAGTGGTCACAACTTGATAGCTCGTCAGGGTGAATTCGGCCAGCGCTCTCCCCAACTGATGAGCGCTCAACTACCGTGGTGCCGCTGCCCGGGAGGAGCACGGCCCCGCGTGGGTGACCCCGTCCGCGCCACGCCGTGATCCATGCTGGTTACGACCTCACCGTTCACCCTCACGCTACTTCCGCCCTCCTGAGGAGGACCCGCTGGCCAGCGACATCCCGACTGACCATCCTCATGATCATGTCGGTATCCCCGCACCCCGTCCGACCGATGCCGCCCTCCCGGCGGTCGGCCTGCACCGTTTCAACGAGGCCGATCCAGGTGCCGCCGAGGAGGCCCTGCTCGCCTGTTGCGGCAGCCACCGCTGGGCACTGCGACTGACCGCCCACCGCCCCTACCCCGACCTGGAGTCCCTGCTCGCCGCGGCGAGCGAGGCCTCCTACGACCTGCGCCCCAGCGACCTGGCCGAGGCGCTGGCCGACGAGAGCTGGATGCCGCAGCCGCTGCTCGGCATGCGGGCCCCGGGCAGCCAGGCCGCGCACACCGCGCTGCGGGCCGCGCACGCGGCCTACGAGGCCAGGTTCGGCCACGTCTTCGTGGTCAGCCTGTTCGGCGTGGAGCCCGAGGAGATGCTGGACACCGTGCTCAGCTCGATCCGCACCCGGCTCACCAACGAGCCGGACGAGGAGCGCCTGGTGGCCGCCGAGGAGCTGCGCCGGATCGCGCTCAACCGCCTGGAGCACCTGGTGGCGAGCAGCAGCTCCTGACCCCGCCGGCTGCCGGCGGTCCAGCGGCCCAGTGCCTCAGCCCTGGGCCGCCCGCAGCCGACGGGCCTGCGCCGTGAGCACCGCCGGGTCCGGCCCGGCGGCCGGCTCCTTCGCCGTCCCGACCGTGGAGAGCACCGCCAGCACCGTGCCGACCCGGGCCACTTCGGCCCGCTGGGCGAGCGCGGTGGCGCCGTCACCACTCAGCAGGGTGAATCCGGTCAGCGAATCGGCTCCTCCGTCCGTGGGCGTGTCGCCGCTCGGCAGCGGCTCCCGGCTCAGCTGGTGCCGGGTCCGCCCCGGGGTGCCCGGCACCGTGGAGGTGAACGAGGTGCACTGCGCCAGCACCCGGTCCAGCTCCGTCCCCAGCGCCGCGGCCCGCCCGGCCGGGTAGGCCAGCAGCCCCAGGTAGAGCGGGGTGCGCGGGGCCGCCGTCCGGGCCACCGTCAGGTCCGCCTCGGCCACCGGGCCGCCGCCGGATCGGCCGGCCCGATCGCGTCCAGCACCGGCTGGCAGGCCGGCACGTCGGAGACCCGGCGCTGCACCGCCCCCGCCGGCGGCCCGCCCTGACCGGCCGGCAGCAGGCTGACGGTGTATCCGCCGCCCAGGTCGCCCGCCGTCACCGCGGCCCCCCGCAGCGCGGCCGCGTCCAGCACCCGCCCGGCGCCGGCCAGGTCGGTGCTGCCGGGCCCGGGCCGCACCGTGGCGCAGCCGGCCAGCAGCAGCGCGAGGGCCAGCACCGGCAGGGCCGTCGGAAAGGGGCGGGGACGGAACGGCATGGCGGCCTCGCGGGGACGGACGACGGGGAGCCGTCACGCTATCCCAGGGCTCTGGTGACCCTGCGTCACCCGAAGGGCCGTGATTAGCCCGCCCGTGCCTGATTGATCACACTCAAACCCCCCGGAGGCGGTTCCCTCAGACGCGTCGATAGGATGACCGCGGCCGGTGGACCATACCCGGCCGGGCTGACCGACACCGAAGCCGGCCGAGCCCTTCAACCGCTTCCGGAGGGTTTCCCGTGCCGGCTGGAACGCTGTACCGCGGCCGCGAAGGCATGTGGTCCTGGGTGGCTCATCGAGTCACTGGCGTCCTCATCTTCTTCTTCCTGCTCGTCCACGTGTTGGACACCGCACTCGTCCGGGTCTCGCCTCAGGCGTACGACTCGGTCATCAAGACCTACAAGACCCCGCTGGTGAACCTGATGGAGTACGGCCTCACCGCCGCCATCCTGTTCCACGCGCTGAACGGCTTGCGGGTCATCGCGGTGGACTTCTGGTCCAAGGGCCCCAAGTACCAGAAGCAGATGCTGTGGAGCGTCGTCGGCGTCTGGGTGGTCCTGATGGCCGGCGCGTTCTGGGGCATCCTGCAGCACACCCTGCTCACCTGGTTCGGGAAGTGATCCGGCATGTCGACTGACACCACCGACCTGGAGCTGGTCTCCTCCTCCCAGGCCCACACCGGCAAGGGCCTCGGCACCGGGAACCCGGCCGACGCGTTCGTGATCGAGCCGCCTCGGGTGCGCACCAAGAGGACCCCGCGCCGCACCCGGACCAACTTCGAGATGCTCGCCTGGCTCTTCATGCGCCTGTCCGGCGTGGTGCTGGTGGTCCTGATCCTGGGCCACCTGACCATCATGCTGCTGCTCGACGGCGGCGTCTCGAAGGTGAACTTCGCCTTCGTCGCCGGCCGCTGGGCCTCTCCGCTCTGGCAGGGCTGGGACCTGCTGATGCTCTGGCTGGCCATGCTGCACGGTGCCAACGGCATGCGCACGGTCATCAACGACTACGCGGAGAAGGACTCCACCCGGCTCTGGCTGAAGACCCTGATGGGTGCCGCGACCGTCTTCACGGTCCTGCTGGGCACCCTGGTGATCTTCACCTTCGACCCGAACATCTAATCGGCGCAGGACCAGAGGCGAGTCAACTCTCATGCAGATTCACCAGTACGACACCGTCATCGTCGGCGCCGGCGGCGCCGGCATGCGCGCGGCCATCGAGTCGACCAAGCGCACCCGCACCGCGGTGCTCACCAAGCTGTACCCGACCCGGTCCCACACCGGCGCGGCCCAGGGCGGCATGTGCGCCGCCCTCGCCAACGTCGAGGAGGACAACTGGGAGTGGCACACCTTCGACACGGTCAAGGGCGGTGACTACCTGGTCGACCAGGATGCCGCCGAGATCATGTGCAAGGAGGCCATCGACGCGGTCCTCGACCTGGAGAAGATGGGCCTGCCCTTCTCCCGCACCGAGGCCGGCCGGATCGACCAGCGCCGGTTCGGCGGTCACACCCGCAACCACGGCGAGGCCGCCGTCCGCCGCTCCTGCTACGCGGCCGACCGCACCGGCCACATGATCCTCCAGACGCTGTTCCAGAACTGCGTCAAGGAGGGCGTGGAGTTCTTCAACGAGTTCTACGTCCTGGACCTGCTGCTCAACGAGGGCCGGACCGCGGGCGTCGTGGCCTACGAGCTGGCCACCGGTGAGATCCACGTCTTCCAGGCCAAGTCGGTGGTCTTCGCCTCCGGCGGCACCGGCAAGTTCTACAAGGTCACCTCCAACGCCCATACCCTCACCGGTGACGGCCAGGCGCTGGTCTACCGCCGCGGCCTGCCGCTGGAGGACATGGAGTTCTTCCAGTTCCACCCGACCGGCATCTGGCGCATGGGCATCCTGCTCACCGAGGGCGCCCGCGGCGAGGGCGGCATCCTGCGCAACAAGGACGGCGAGCGTTTCATGGAGCGCTACGCCCCGGTCATGAAGGACCTCGCGTCCCGTGACGTCTGCTCCCGCGCGATCTACACCGAGATCCGCGAAGGCCGCGGCTGCGGTCCGGAGGGCGACCACGTCTACCTGGACCTGACCCACCTCCCGCCGGAGCAGCTGGACGCCAAGCTGCCGGACATCACCGAGTTCGCGCGCACCTACCTCGGCATCGAGCCCTACACGGACCCGATCCCGATCCAGCCGACCGCGCACTACGCCATGGGCGGCATCCCGACCAACGTCGAGGGCGAGGTGCTGAGCAACAACACCGACGTCGTCCCCGGCCTGTACGCGGCCGGCGAGGTCGCCTGCGTCTCGGTGCACGGCGCCAACCGCCTGGGCACCAACTCGCTGCTGGACATCAACGTGTTCGGCCGCCGCGCGGGCATCGCCGCCGCGGACTACGCCAACGGCAACGAGTACGTGCCGCTGCCGGCCAACCCGGCGGAGAAGGTGCAGGCGCTGGTCGACGGCCTGCGCGAGTCCACCGGCACCGAGTCGGTCGCGCAGATCCGCAAGGAGCTGCAGGAGACCATGGACGTCAACGCCATGGTCTACCGCACCGGCGCCACCCTGAAGCAGGCCGCCGAGGACATCGCGGCGCTGCGCGAGCGCTACAAGCACGTGGCGATCCAGGACAAGGGCTTCCGCTACAACACCGACCTGCTCGAGGCGGTGGAGCTGGGCAACCTGCTCGACCTGGCCGAGGTGCTGGTCGTCTCCGCGCTGGCCCGCGAGGAGTCGCGCGGCGGCCACTTCCGCGAGGACTTCCCGACCCGTGACGACGTGAAGTTCATGCAGCACACCATGGCGTACCAGGAGGTTGCCGCCGACGGCACCACCTCGATCCGCCTCGACTACAAGCCGGTCGTCACGACCCGCTACCAGCCGATGGAGCGTAAGTACTGATGAGCGCCCCCACGATCGACGCCCCGCACTCGGCGGCGCTGGACGCGGCCGAGTCCGGTGCCACCCAGCTGGTCACCGTGACCCTGCGGATCCGCCGGTTCAACCCGGAGGAGCACCCGGACCCGGTCTGGGTCGACTACCAGCTCCTGATGGACCCGAAGGAGCGCGTCCTGGACGCGCTCAACAAGGTCAAGTGGGAGCAGGACGGCACCCTGACCTACCGCCGCTCCTGCGCGCACGGCATCTGCGGCTCGGACGCCATGCGGATCAACGGCCGCAACCGGCTCGCCTGCAAGACCCTGCTCAAGGACGTGAACCCGGAGCAGCCGATCACCATCGAGGCCATCAAGGGCCTCACGGTCCTCAAGGACCTGGTGGTCGACATGGACCCGTTCTTCCAGGCCTACAAGGACGTCATGCCGTTCCTCATCACCAAGGGGAACGAGCCGACCCGCGAGCGCCTGCAGTCCGCCGAGGACCGCGAGCGCTTCGACGACACCACCAAGTGCATCCTGTGCGCCGCGTGCACCTCGTCCTGCCCGGTCTTCTGGAACGACGGCCAGTACTTCGGCCCGGCCGCCATCGTCAACGCGCACCGCTTCATCTTCGACTCGCGTGACGAGGGCGCCGAGCAGCGCCTGGAGATCCTGAACGACCGCGAGGGCGTGTGGCGCTGCCGCACCACCTTCAACTGCTCGGAGGCCTGCCCCCGCGGCATCGAGGTCACCAAGGCGATCCAGGAAGTCAAGCGCGCCCTGGTGACGCGCCGCTTCTGATCGAAGCCAACGCCTGAGGGCCCGTCCGGTACCCACCGGACGGGCCCTCAGGCGTTGGTCCCCTACTGCTCCCGGGCCCGCAGGCCGCGCACCCCCACCAGGCCGACCAGGACGCCGAGCACGAAGGAGGTGACGGCGAGGGCGAGGTGGATCCAGAAGAAGGCGGTGGGGTGCGAGTGGTCGCCGTTGGTGAAGGCCTGGTGGGCGGAGTCGGCCCAGAGGTTCTTGACGAAGGTGGTCCAGATGATCACGGACCAGACCCCGAAGGCGACGAGGAACCAGGAGGTGCGGCGGCTGAGCTTCATGGCACCCAGTATGGGCGGGCGGCCGTTCGGCCCAGTCGGGGGTCCCCGTGCGGGGGATGCTGGCGGCGCGGCGGGGCGGCGGGCGTTGGACCGGGTATGGACACCGTGTGTATTCGAATGATCACCCGATGAGTCGTACAACCCGATTCGCAGTGGCGCTGGGCGGAATCCTGCTGCTCGCCGCTCCGGCCGGTGCCGCGGCCGCCGATCCGGTGCCGCCGCCGGCCGCGGTCGGCGGCGAGCGGCTGGGGCTGACGGGCGTACAGGTCTCACTGGCCCCGGGCGCGCCCAAGCTGCCCGACGGCCTGACCGGGATGTCCTGGCTGGTGGCCGACGCCGACAGCGGCGACGTGCTGGCGGCCTACCAGCCGCACCTGCGGCTGCCCCCGGCCAGCACCCTGAAGATGCTCTTCGCCGACACCGTGCTGCCCAAGTTCGGCCGGGACACCGTGCACCGGGTGGCTCCGGAGGAGCTGGCGGGACTCGGGGCGGGCAGCAGCCTGGTCGGGATCAAGGAGGACCTGGACTACAAGGTCGAGGACCTCTGGCGCGGGGTCTTCCTCAGCTCCGGCAACGACGCGGTGCACGTGCTGGCGCACATGAACGGCGGCGTGGACGAGACGGTGCGCCAGATGAACGAGGAGGCCCGGCTGCTCGGCGCCGCCGACACCCACGTGGTCTCGCCGGACGGCTACGACGAGGACGGCCAGCTCACCTCCGCCTACGACCTCACGCTCTTCGCCCGCGAGGGCCTGCGCGACCCCGACTTCCGCTCCTACTGCGCCACCAAGGACGCCCAGTTCCCCGGTGCCGTGGACCGGACGACCGGGCGGCGCGGCACCTTCGGCATCCAGAACACCGACCGGCTGCTCGGCAAGTACCCGGGCCTGATCGGGGTCAAGAACGGCTACACCACCAACGCCGGCTCCACCTTCGTCGGCGCCGCCCAGCGCGACGGGCGGACCCTGCTGGTCGCGGTGATGCACCCGGAGACCTACATGAAGGTCTACGACGAGACGGCCGCCCTGCTCGACTGGGGCTTCGCTGCGGGCGCCGGGGCCCACCCGGTCGGCACCTTGGTCGCCCGGACCCCGGAGAGCCCGCCCGCCGGGGCCGCCGCCCCGCAGGCCGCCCCGGCCGCGTCCGCCTCCCCCGCTCAGGCCGCCCAGGCCGCCGGGGCCGAGCCCGCCGGGCGCCCGGTGGCCGGCCGGCTGCCGCGGCACGGCGCCCGGGTCTTCGGTCCGGAGGGCTGGGCGGTGCTCGGCACCGTGACGCTCTGCGCGGCCGCGGCCGGCTGGCTGCTGAACCGGCGCCGCCGCGAGGGCGCCCGCGCCCTGGCCCTGCGGACCGGTCCGCGCCGGCCCGCCGCGGCCGGCCCGGCGGACGGCCCGGCCACCGCCCCCGGCGAGCACCCGGGCGGCGGCGCCACCGCGGTCCGCCGCCGCTGATCCGCCGTCAGGCCGGCGGGCGCGGCCCGTCCTCCAGCTCGCCGGCCGCCCGGTAGGCGGCCTCCGCGGCGGCCCGAGCCCGGGCCGCCGCGGCCGACGGGTCGGCCACCGCCGTCCAGGAGACGCAGAACATCAGCAGCCGGCAGACGAAGTTGATCCAGAGCAGCAGCGCCACCGGCACCCCGAACGCGCCGTACAGGCTCCGCCCGGCCACCGTACCCAGGTAGGAGGAGAGCAGCACCTTCAGCAGCTCGAAGCCGACCGCCCCGATCAGCGCGGCGGTCAGCAGGTCCCGCCGCCGCTCGTGCCGGATCCGCGGGAACGGGCCGAGCAGGTAGAGGAAGAGCAGCAGGTCGGCGCCGACCGCGATGACGAAGCCGGCCGCCGCCAGCAGGTAGTGGCCCGGCCCCCGGTCGGCCAGCCCGAGCGCGTCGGCCAGCCGCCCGGTCAGCCGGGTGGCGGTCGCCGAGGCGGCCAGTGAGAGGACCGAGACCAGCCCCAGCCCGGCCAGCACCACGCAGTCCCAGGCCTTGGTCTTGAAGACGTTTCCGTCCTCGTCCGGCAGCTGCCAGATGTCCCGGATCGAGGAGCGCATGGTGTCCACCCAGCCGAGCCCGGAGACGACCAGCAGCAGCCCGCTGATCAGCCCGACGGTGGCGGCGTTGGCGATCAGCGAGTCCAGCCCGAGCGAGCCGGCCAGGCCGGGCACCTGGTCGGCGATCCGGTGCTTGAGCGAGTCCACCCGGCCCGGGGTCAGCGCCGAGACCGCGATGGCCAGAGCCACCGTCAACAGCGGGAAGAGCGCCAGGAAGCCGAAGAAGGTGACGGCTCCCGCCAGCCGGTTGCCCTTGGCGTCCGTGAAGTGCTGGTAGACCCGGTACGGACGGCTGCGCAGCACCGCCAGCACGACCGGTCCGATCAGCGGCAGCCTGGTGAGGAATCCCATGGGTGCCAGCTTCCCAGTCCCGGCCCGTGCACGGGCGGATCGCCGCCCCGGAGCCGCTTGTGGCAAAGGATAGGATCGCGGGTGTACCTCCTGTGCCCGTGCCGGCGCCCCGGCTCGCAGGTCGTCCCCCCGTTCGCCGAAGTAGTTCGCCGAAGTAGTTCGCCGATGAAAGGCCCGCGCAGCTGATGGCCCCCCGTCTCTCCGTCGTAGTCCCGATCTACAACGTCGAGCGATACCTCCAGGAGTGCCTGGAGTCCATCGCGAACCAGACCATGTCCGACCTGGAATGCATCATGGTCGACGACGGCTCCAAGGACGGGAGCGCGGCGATCGCTGAGGCGTTCGCCGCCCGGGACCCGCGGTTCCGGCTGGTCCGGAAGAAGAACGCCGGCCTCGGCGCGGCCCGCAACACCGGTCTGCTGCACCTGACCGAGGGCACCGAGTTCATCAACTTCGTCGACAGCGACGACACCCTGCCGCCCAGCGCCTACGAGCTGATGATCAGCACGCTGGACCAGACCGGCTCCGACTTCTGCACCGGCAACGTGCTGCGCTTCCGCGCCGTCGGCCACTACCCGTCCGGCGGCCACTCCAAGCCGTTCCGCGAGACCGTGCTGAAGACCCACATCAGCGAGCGCCCGGAGCTGGTCACCGACCGCACCGCCTGGAACAAGGTCTACCGCCGCAGCTTCTGGGACATGGCCGGCCTGCTCTACCCCGAGGGCATCCTCTACGAGGACGCCCCGGTCAGCGTGCCGCTCCACTACCTGGCCAAGAGCGTCGACGTGCTCTCCGAGCCGATCTACCACTGGCGCGAGCGCGAGGTCGGCGAGATGTCGATCACCCAGATGCGCACCAACCCCAAGGGCCTGATCGACCGGGTCACCTCCATGGAGCTGGTCCGCGCCTGGCTGCTCAAGCAGACCGAGCCGAAGTACCGCGAGTACCTGCGCTCCTACGACGAGAACAACCTCGTCGAGGAGATCCCGATGTTCTTCTGGTCGGTGGTCGACGGCGAGCAGGACTACCGCGACGCCTACGTCACCTGCGTGGGCCGGCTGCTCCGGGCGATCGGCCCGGAGCAGGTCAAGAAGCTGCGCGCGCCGCTGCGGCTGAAGTACCACCTGACCCTGCAGGGCCGGGTGGACGAGATGATCGAGCAGATGCGGTTCGAGGCGGAGAGCAACGGCGCCGCCCCGGCCCGCGGCCTGCTCCGCCCGTACGCCGACTACCCGTTCCTGCGCGGCGGCCGCAAGAGCGTGCCGGCCGACGTGCTGCGCCTGGACAACGCCCTGGTGATGCGCAGCCGGATCTACGACTCGGCCTGGGTGGACGGCAAGCTGAAGCTGACCGGCCACGCCTTCCCCGAGCACCTGGGCGCCGAGCACAAGCACGACCTGGTCAAGATGATCGTGCTGCGCGAGGCCAAGGGGAAGCGGTTCGTCACCTTCGCCGCCAAGACCACCTACTCCCCCGAGGCCACCGCCTCCTCCCCGCACGACCTGTACAGCTGCGACTGGTCCGGCTTCAGCACCCTGATCGACCCGGCCAAGCTGAAGCGGCGCGGCCAGTGGCAGGAGGGCACCTGGCGGGTGCTGGTGGCCGGCGCCGGCAAGTCCGGCGTCTACAAGGGCCGGGTCTCCGGCGGCTGGGCCGACACCGCGCAGAACTTCCCGATCCACTGGGTGGACGCCACCACCCGGATCGTGCCCCGGCTGCGGGACAGCTTCGTGGTCCTGACGGTGGAGAAGCTGCGGGCCGCGGTCGACAGCGTCAAGGTGGTGGACGGCCAGGTCGAGCTGACCGGCACCGCGCGCGGCAACGACCTGGCCGGCATGCGGCTGCAGCTGAAGCACAGCGAGTCCGGCAACAGCGTGGACTTCCCGGTGGAGTTCGGCGTCCCGTCCGGCCGCCCGGTGCCGTTCACCGGCCGGTTCCCGGTCAGCGAGCTGACCGCGATGCGCGCGGCCTGGCTGGCCCTGGACCCGACCGGCGACACCCGCACCAGCGACCACTGGTTCGCCCAGCTGCTGCTGGCCGACGGCACCGAGTTGCCGCTGATCGTCGACAACCGGGTGGAGCTGGCCCACCTGGACCACCCGTACAACCCGCTGGCCCCGGCCGGCCTGGCCCGCGGCCTGCTCACCAAGCCCACCGAGTCCGGCCACCTGCAGTTCGTCGACCACCTGGTGCAGCCGTTCGTGGACCGGGTCTCCAGCACCGACGGCGAGGGCTTCACCCTGGCCGGCCGGTTCCCGCTGCCCGGCGAGCACCGCTACGAGCTCGTGGTGAAGCACGGCTGGCGCCAGGAGGAGTACCACCTCCCGGTGACCATCCGCGACGGGCGGTTCGAGACCCCGCTGCCCGCCGTGCCGCCGGTCTCGATCGCCGGCCGGGTGCCGCTGCACAAGGGCACCTGGGACGTCTTCTTCCGCCCGCTCGGCGGCGACCCCGAGTTCAACTGGCCGGCCGTGCACGTGGCCGTCGAGGCGCACGGCGAGTTCCCGCTGACCGTCCGGGCCCGCGGCAAGGAGGTGGCGCTGGAGCGCCGCCACTACGACACCCTCTGGCTGGAGGCGCACTCCGACCTCGGCCCGCACGAGCGCAGCGGCTACCGCCAGCGCCTGCAGCGCCGCGAGGCCTACCCGGCCGCCCAGCGCAAGCCGCTGCGCGAGACGGTGCTCTACATGACGGCCGGCGGCGGCACCTACTCGGGCTCGCCGCGGGCGATCCACCAGGAGCTGGTCCGCCGCGGCCTGCCGCTGGAGCACCTGTGGACGGTGGACGACGGCCAGGCCGACCTGCCGGAGAGCGCCCGGGCGCTGCGCCAGTGGAGCCCGGAGTGGTTCGAGGCGATGGCCACCACCAAGTACCTGGTGACCAGTGCCCAGCTGCCGGACTTCTTCGTGGTGCGCCCGGACCAGGTGGTGCTGCAGACCTGGATCGGCACGCCGCTGAAGCGGATCGGCCACGACTTCGAGAAGATCTGGTTCATCGACAGCAACTACCTGAAGCACCTGGACCGCGAGGTGCCGCAGTGGTCCAAGCTGGTCTCCGGCTCCAGCTTCGCGAGCCCGGTGCTGCGCAGTGCCTTCAAGTTCGAGGGCGAGCTGCTGGAGACCGGCTACCCGCACAACGACGTGCTGTTCTCCGCCGACCGGGAGAAGCGGGCCGCCGAGGTGCGCCGCCGGCTGGGCCTGCCGGAGGGCAAGAAGGTCGTCCTCTACGCGCCCACCTACCGGGAGGACCGCAAGCGTCCGCAGGGCGGCTACCAGATCGACCTGCGGCTGGACGTGGCCGCGGCCCGGGCCGCGCTCGGCGAGGACCAGGTGCTGCTGGTCCGCCCGCACGCCAACTGCTTCGGGCTGGTCCCGGAGGCGGGCAACGGCTACGTCTGGGACGTCTCGCGCTACCCCGACATGGCCGACCTGCTGCTGGTCGCCGACGTGCTGGTGACGGACTACTCGGCCTCGGTCTTCGACTTCGTCAACACCGGCCGCCCGGTGCTCTTCTTCACCTACGACCTGGAGCACTACCGCGACAACCTGTGCGGGTTCACCCTCGACTTCGAGCGGGAGGCGCCCGGCCCGCTGCTGCGGACCTCCGAGGAACTGGTCGAGGCGCTGGGCCGGGTGGACCAGGTGGCCGCCGAGCACCGCGCGGCGTACGACCGCTTCCGCGAGCGCTACGCCGACCTGGACGACGGCCGGGCCGCCGCCCGGGTGGTCGACAACCTGCTGGGCTGAGCGACGCGAACGGGCCGGGCCCCCGCCGATGGCGGGGGCCCGGCCCGTTGTCGCGTCCGCCGCATGGCGGGGCGTCAGACGGTCGGCACCGACCGCAGGTCGGGGGCGGGGCCGGGTGCGGGCAGGCTGCCGGCGGGGTCGGGTTCGGGGTCCTCGGCCCCTTCCTCCCCGGCGCCCTCGCCGACGGGCTGCTCGGCCGGGGCCGGCTGCCGGGCGGCCGGCGCGGGCAGCGTGCGCTCCAGCGGGCCGGCGACCGGGAAGTAGTCCTGGAGGAAGAGGGTGATCCGGCGGTCCTGCTCGGCCCGCGGCACCCGGTCCAGGTCGCCGTCGTTGAGGCAGAAGCTGTCGGCGTCCCGCTCCCGGACCAGCTCCGGCAGCCGCTCCAGCGCGGCGAACCGGTCCACGTCGACGTAGCGGTGGCCGATCCGGCCCCAGGCCACCCGGCCGGTCAGGTAGCCGTGGCCGACCGCCAGGGTGACCGGGGCGACGTCGGTGCGGGACCGGAACCGGGAACGGGCGGTGGCTGCCAGCTCGGCGGCGAACAGCTCGGCGCTCTCGGCGAGCAGCGAGCGGGTCAGCGGGTGCGGGGCGTGGCTCAGCACGTGGGCGGTGCCCCGGCCGTGCTCGCGCCGGATCAGCGCCCGGGTGTTCTTCTGCGGGGCGACGTACTCGTCGTCGGCCGATTCCACTCCCCCCGGCGGAATGACCCGGGAGTCGAGGTTGACCAGCGGCACGCCGTTGCCCTGGAAAAACTGTTCGGGTTTGACTGGCCTTCCGATAAAAATATCATCATTAAAATAGAGGAAATGCTCGGAGAGGCCCGGAATTCTGTGCAGCTGCGATTCGATCGCATGCGAGTTGAAGACCGGCAACACGTTCGGGTCGGCGAAGATCTGACGGTGCGACACCACCGTGACGTCCGGGTGGTCCACCGCCAGCCAGTCCGGGCACTGCCCGTCGGTGAGCAGGAAGACGTGCCGGATCCAGGGCGCGTACATCGCGATCGAGCGCAGGCAGTAGCGCAGCTCGTCGCGGTTGCGGAAGCGCTCCGCGCTGTCCCCGGTGGCCGGCCGCTCGGGCAGCGCGGCCAGGGTCCCGGCCCGCCGCTCCCGCCAGGCCGGGTCGGTGTCATCCACCCAGGTGACCACCGCGTCGATCGGGAAGGTGACGTCGGAGAGCAGCGGCTGCGCGAAGACGGCGGGCGCGGGGTAGTCGCGGCCGCCGATCCGCACCGAGGCGTCCGCCTCCAGCGAGGGCACCCACCAGCCGAACGGCGGCTCGTGGATCGCCGCCACGGCGCCCTGGTCGCCGTCCGCCGCGTCCCAGAAGTCCAGGTCACAGCCGTGCCCGGAGCCGTAGGCCAGGGTCCGCCCGCTGGTCACCACGGCACGGTAGAGCCGCACGCCCTTGACCCGCGGCCGCTCGACCGCCGCCGGCTCCGCCCCCTCCTGGTCCGTCCGGCCCTCCAGCCGGGCCACCGCGGCCGGCAGCTCCTCGGCCAGCACGGTCGTCAGGGTCACGTCGTGGCCCAGCAGGTCGGCGTAGACCGCCTCGCCCTCGAAGGCCTCGGCACAGGCCGCCAGCACCGCCTCGCGCTGCCCCGGGGCGATCACCACCCACTGGCGCCGCCGCCGGCCGTGGATCGGCGCGTAGCGCACCCCGGCGGCGGTCAGCACCCCGGCCGCCTCGTCGAAGCTGCGCAGGAAGGCGTCGCCGGAGAGCAGGTCGTCGCGCACCTCGGCGATCCGGCCGTCCGGGCCCCTGACCAGCTCGGGATGGAGCTCCAGCAGCCGGTCCTCGCGGGCCGCCCGCAGCTCCTCGGGGGTCGGCGGCTCGGGCTCCGGCTCGGGGACCACCTCGGGCGGCTCGACCGGCTGCGGCACCGGCGCGGCGGCCGCCGGCAGCAGTCCGACCCGACGCGCGACGGCGCGGATTACACGCCGGACCGGCCTCGGACAGCGCATCATCTCTCCAGACGTGTGCTTTCTGGTCGCTGATCCCCGTAGACCATTGAGGCCCGAGTATAACGCTCAGAACACGGTGGAGCGGATAAGAAAGTAATGAAATTCTAGAGCCCGGGAAACCCTGGGAGAATACTGGGAAACATCATTGGCGATTCCGCGCAAGCATTCACTGCCGGGTAAAGGGATACGCCTGCCAGGGGCGCCAGACCTGGTCCTCGCCGAACCGCGAGAGGGTGAAGGCGGTCACCGGGAAGGTGGCGTGGAAGGCCCGGGCGGAGCGCTGGGCCTCCTCGAGGACCGGCTCGGGCAGGCCGTGCGCCACCGTCACGTGCGGGTGGTAGGGGAAGGCCAGCTCCCTGGCCAGCGGGCCGGAGCGGATCTCCGCCTCCAGCTCCCGGCACTCCTGGGCGCCCCCCTCGACCCGGATGAAGACCACCGGGGAGACCGGGCGGAAGGTGCCGCTGCCGTGCAGCAGCATCCGGAACGGGCGCCGGCCGGCCGCCACCGACGCCAGGTGGGCGCGGACCGCGGGCAGCGCCCCGGCCGCCACCTCGGTGGGCGGCAGCAGGGTCACGTGGGTGGGTATCGCTCGCGCCAGCGGATCGCCGTGCCCGGCCCGGGCGTCCTGCACCGCGGAGCCGTACGGCTCGGGCACGGTGACGGCGACCCCGATGGTCACGACGGAGCCGGCGGCAGCCGGTTGGCCGCCGCCGTCGGCCGGCGCGAGCGACCGCGCCATCAGCGCTTGGTGGCCGGCAGGAGGCCGATCCGGTCGTAGACCGTCTCCAGGGTCGTGCTCGCCACCGCGCGGGCCTTCTCGGCGCCCACCGCGAGCACCCGGTCCAGCTCCGCCGGGTCGTCCAGGAAGCTGCGGGTGCGCTGCTGGAACGGGGCCACCCACTCGGTGTAGAGCTCGGCCAGCTCGGTCTTGAGCGCGCCGTACATCTTGCCCTCGAAGTGCTGCACCAGCTGGTCGACGGTCCGGCCGCTGAGCGCCGAGTGGATCCGCAGCAGGTTGGCGACGCCCGGCTTCAGCTCCTCGTCGTAGCTGACCACGGTGTCGGTGTCGGTCACCGCGCTCTTGAACTTCTTGGCGCTGAGCCTGGGCTCGTCCAGCAGGCTGATCAGGCCCTTGGTGGTGGCCGCCGACTTGCTCATCTTGGCGGCCGGGTCCTGCAGGTCCATGATCTTCGCGGTCGCCTTGGGGATGTACGGCGTCGGCACCGTGAAGGTGGGCGCGTACCGGCTGTTGAAGCGCTCGGCCAGGTCCCGGGTCAGCTCCAGGTGCTGGCGCTGGTCCTCGCCGACCGGCACCTGGTCGGCCTGGTAGAGCAGCACGTCGGCGACCATCAGCACCGGGTAGGTGAACAGGCCGACGGTGGTGCTGTCGCTGCCCTGCTTGGCCGACTTGTCCTTGAACTGGGTCATCCGGGAGGCCTCGCCGAAGCCGGTGAAGCAGTTCATCACCCAGCCCAGCTGCGCGTGCTCCGGCACGTGGGACTGGACGAACAGGGTGCAGCGCTCCGGGTCCAGGCCCGCGCCGAGCAGCTGGGCCACCGAGACCCGGGTGTTCTCGCGCAGCGCCGCCGGGTCCTGCGGGACGGTGATCGCGTGCAGGTCGACGACCATGTAGAAGGCGTCGGTGGCCTCCTGGAGGTCCACCCACTGGCGCACCGCGCCCAGGTAGTTGCCCAGGTGGAAGGAGCCGGAGGTGGGCTGGATGCCGGAGAGCACCCGGGGGCGAGCCTTCGCCTCGGTGGGGAGCGCGTCGTTGACCATGACCGCCATTCTTCCAGCTTCCGCCCCGGCTCAGGACCCCGCTTCGGGACCCGGTTCGCCGGGCTGCTCGGCCGGCGGCCCGTCCCCGGGCGACCCGGCCGGCGGGGCGCTGACCCGGATCCGGTCGATCCGCCGCCCGTCCAGCCCGGCGACGGTGAGCAGCAGGCCGTCCTCGGTGCGCACCGAGTCGCCCACCGCGGGCAGCGTGCCCAGCTCGGCGACCACGTAGCCGGCCACCGTCTCGTACGGGCCCTCGGGCAGCGTGACGCCGGTCTCCTCGGCGAAGTCGGGCAGGTTGAGCAGGCCGTTGACCTCCATCCCGCCGCCGGCCAGCCGGCGGGTGGCGGTGGTCTCCTGGGCGTCGTACTCGTCCCGGATCTCGCCGATCACCTCCTCGACCAGGTCCTCCAGGGTGACGATGCCGGCCGTGCCGCCGTACTCGTCCACCACGATCGCCAGGTGGTGGCCCTCCCGGCGCATCTCGCTCATCGCCTCCAGCACCTTCTTGGTGGCCGGCAGCAGCTTGACCGGGCGGGCGATCTCGCGCACCCGCAGCGCCCGCTCGCCGTGGGCCCGGTAGAGGTCGCGCACGTGCACGAAGCCGACCAGCGAGTCGTAGGAGCCGTCCACCACCGGGTAGCGGGAGTGCGGCGAGGTGCTGGTCTCCTCGCGGACCTCGTTCAGCGGCTGGTCGGCGTCGAGGAAGGTGACCTCGGTGCGCGGCACCATCACCTCGCGCAGCTGCCGCTCGCCGGCCGCGAAGACGTCGGCGATCAGCGCCCGCTCGTCGCTGCCGAGCTCCGTGTTGGCCGCGACCAGGCCGCGCAGCTCCTCGGAGCTCATCACCCCGCGCCCGGCCTTGGGGTCGCCGCCGAGCAGCCGGACCATCAGGTTGGTGGACCGCCCGAGCAGCCAGATCACCGGCCGCAGCGCCACCGACATCACGTCCACCACCGGCGCGGCCAGCAGGGCGAGCGACTCGGCCCGCTGCAGGCCGATCCGCTTGGGCGTCAACTCGCCGAGCACCAGCGAGATGTAGGAGATCAGCAGGGTCAGCGAGACCAGCGCCACGGCGTCCGCCACCCCGCTGGACAGGCCCAGCCGGACGAACGCCGGGGAGAGCTTGCCGGCCAGCGTGTCTGCGCCGAAGGCGGCCGACAGGAACCCCATGCAGGTGACGCCGACCTGCACCGCGGCCAGGAACCGGTTCGGGTCGGCGGCCAGGTGGGCGGCGCGGGCGGCCGGCTTGGTACCGCGCTCGGCGAGCGCGCGGATCTGCCCCTCGCGCAGCGAGATCAGCGAGATCTCGGCGATGTTGAAGAGGCCGCCCAGGACGATGAAGACCAGGACGAGAGCCGCGTCCTGGAGGGTTTCGGTCACGGCCGCCCAGTGTAAACGCCGGTGGCCCGGCGCCCCCGAAGGGTCCGCCGGGCCACCGCTGCCGGATCGGCCTCAGATCAGGCCGAGCTTGCTGACCTCGTCGCGCTCGGCGACCAGCTCGGCGACCGAGGCGTCGATCTTCGCCCGGGAGAAGTCGGAGATCTCCAGGCCCTGGACGATCTCGAACTCGCCGTTCTTGGTGGTGACCGGGAAGGAGGAGATGATGCCCTCCGGCACGCCGTAGGAGCCGTCGGAGACGATGCCCATGGAGGTCCAGTCGCCCTCGGCGGTGCCGTTGACCCAGGTGTGCACGTGGTCGATGGCGGCGTTGGCGGCCGAGGCGGCCGAGGAGGCGCCGCGGACCTCGATGATCTCGGCGCCGCGCTTGGCGACCTTCGGGATGAAGGTGTCCTCGAGCCAGGCCTGGTCCGAGCCGGTGGCCTCGAAGCCGGCCTTGCCGCCGATCACCGCGTGGAACAGGTCCGGGTACTGGGTGGCGGAGTGGTTGCCCCAGATGGTGACGCGCTTGACGTCCTCGACCGTGACGCCGGCCTTCTTGGCCAGCTGGGCGACGGCCCGGTTGTGGTCCAGGCGGGTCATCGCGGTGAACCGCGCGGCCGGCACGTCGGGGGCGTTGCGCTGGGCGATCAGGGCGTTGGTGTTGGCCGGGTTGCCGACCACCAGGACCTTGATGTCGTCCGCGGCGTTGTCGTTGATGGCCTTGCCCTGCGGGCCGAAGATGCCGCCGTTGGCCGCGAGCAGGTCGCCGCGCTCCATGCCGGCGGTGCGCGGGCGGGCGCCGACCAGCAGCGCTACGTTGGTGCCGTCGAAGGCGGTGTTCAGCTGGTCGGTGATGGTGATGTCACGCAGCAGCGGGAAGGCGCAGTCGTCCAGCTCCATCGCGACGCCCTCGGCGGCCTTGAGCGCGGGGGTGATCTCCAGCAGGCGCAGGTTCACCGGCACGTCCGCGCCGAGCAGGTGGCCCGAGGCGATGCGGAACAGCAGGGCGTAGCCGATCTGGCCGGCCGCCCCGGTGACGGTGACGTTGACGGGGGTGCGAGTCATGGTTTCCTTCTCCAGCGATCGCCAGCATGCCCCAGGCACGTCGGCGCGCTGGAGCCGAGGATGTTTTCTCTCGACATCGAGAGAACCGGCGTCAGGTTATCGCAAGGGCGGCCCGTGGACCCGATCGGCGCCGTGGCTGGTGCGTCACAGCACCCCGGCGGCGCCCGGCGGGCCGCTAGCGGCGGTGGCCGACGTACTTGCCGATGTTCTCCAGCGCGGGCACGTGCAGCCACGGGTTCTGCGGCGCCACCAGGGCGAGCAGCACCAGCACCGCACCGAAGAAGAGCAGCACCAGCACGTCGGTGAACCGGCTGCGCACCGCCAGCACCCCGACGTCCGGCAGCAGCAGCCGCAGCACCGCGCCGATCAGGAAGGAGGAGCCGAGCAGCAGCAGCCCGTACCGGAAGTCCGAGGCCCAGGTGACGGCCAGTCCGGCCCCGGCCACCAGCAGCACCAGCGTTATCGGCCACTGGCGGGCGGGCAGCGAGTGGCCGCGGCCCAGCGCCGGCCCGGCCCCCTCGGGCGGCGGCGTGCCCCTGCCCCTGACGTTCCGTCGGCGGGTCGACCGGTTCGTGCGTACCGCGCTCATCTGCCTGTTCCCTGCTGCGCTGTCCTGGCCGTGGCGAGTCCGGCCCGTCATGATGCCATCCTCCCGGATCTGCGGCACCGCCCATGATCCACGCGCGTAGCATAGGGCAGCCTTAACGGAACGTATTGATCCGGTTGCGGTTGCGCCACAGATGCGTCCGGACCTCGTCAATGCCCTGGACACCGTGTGTCGGCGGCACCGACCATAGGCGCGAGCACCAGTCAGGGGGAAGCACCATGAACGATCCGCACCGGACGCCGGACCCGGCCCGCCTCCCCCCGCGCCCGCAGCTCCGGTGACCATCCCGGTCCGGGTCGCCCGGCCGGCCCCCGGCCCGCTGCGCACCCGCCTGTCCCGCACCGCGCTGCGCTGCCTGCTGGCGGCCGGCGCGGCCCTCGGGGTCGCCGTCCTGCACGACGCGCACGATCCCGGCGTGCTCTGCCCGCTGCGCCGGTTCACCGGCATCCCCTGCCCGGCCTGCGGGAGCACCACCGTCTTCATCGAGGCCGGACACGGGTACTGGCTGGCCGCCCTGACGGCCAATCCGGTCACCGTGCTCGCGGTGCTCGGCCTGCTCACCGCGCCGCTCGGCACCGGCGAGCGGTGGTGGCGCCTGACGAGCCGTCGGCGCACGGCGCTGATCGCGGCCGCGGCGGCCGCCGCCTGGGTCTGGCAGCTCAACCGCCTGGGTGTCCACCTGTCATGACGCTCCACTAGTCTCACCCGCTGTCCCCCGACCGTCCCCACTAGCGCAGACGTGCACGTCCCGCCCGGAGGCCCGAAGTGTCCTACCCGCCCGACCCCAACAACCCCTACGGCCAGCCGCAGCAGGCGCCCTACGGCGTCCCGCCGCAGCAGAGCCCGTACGCGCAGCCGCCGGGCTACGGCTACCCGCAGCAGGGCGCCCCGCAGTACGGCTACCCGCAGCAGGCCGCGGCGCCGCAGTACGGCTACGCCCCGCCGCCCGCGCCGGTGCTGGCGAGCTGGGGGTCCCGGGTCGGCGCCTACCTGATCGACTCGCTGGTGGTCTCGCTGCCGGCGACGATCGGCATCTTCGTGGGCGCCAGCATGGTGGCGACCTCGCTGCGCCCCACCAGCTGCCCGACCTACGACCCGAACGACCCGACCACCGCGGACTGCGTGCCGACCCTCGCCTCCACCTCCAGCGGGATGAGCGGCGGCGGCTTGGCGGTCATGATCGTCGGCTTCCTGCTCACCCTGGTGCTGGGCATCTGGCTGCTGGTCATGGAAGGCAGCAACGGCCAGACCATCGGCAAGAAGGCGCTCGGCATCCGGCTGGTCCGCGAGTACGACGGCCGCCCGCTGGGCTTCGGCATGGCCTTCGTCCGCAAGCTGGCGCACGTCCTGGACAGCGCGGCCTGCTACCTCGGCTGGCTCTGGCCGCTCTGGGACGAGAAGAGCCAGTGCTTCGCCGACAAGGTCACCGGAAGCCTGGTCATCCGCGCCTGACCGGCAGTCCCGCACAGCTCCCGCCGCCCGCCCTCCGCGGGTGCCGGGCCACCTCACCGATGCACCGTCAAGTCCCAGGGGGACCAGCATGAGCAACCCGTACGAGCAGCAGCCGGGCTACCAGCCCAACCTCGACCCCAACTACGCCTTCACCCCGCAGCCGCCGGCCCCCGTGCTGGCGGGCTGGCCGCTGCGGTTCGCCTCCGGTCTGATCGACTGGGTCATCGTGGCGATACCCACCGTGCTCCTGCAGCTGGCGGTCAACCAGGCGGTGGGCAGCCTGGTCAGCCTGATCGGCCTGGTCGTCTTCGGCTACATGGAGGGCACCGGCGGCCAGACCCCGGGCAAGAAGGTCGTCGGCCTGCGCACCGTCCGCCTGGACAACGGCACCGTGCTCGGCGCCGGCCTGGGCATCGGCCGCCGGATCGCGCACATCCTGGACGCCCTCGCCTGCTTCATCGGCTTCCTCTGGCCGCTCTGGGACGAGAAGCGCCAGACCTTCGCCGACAAGATCGTCGGCAGCGTGGTCATCAAGGTGCAGTAAGCACCGCGGAAGAGCCGACGGGCCGTGGGACCGCCTGGTCCCACGGCCCGTCGGCCTTTCCACCGGTCAGTGGAAGAAGTGCCGGGTCCCGGTGAAGTACATGGTGACCCCGGCCGCCGCGGCGGCGGCCACGACCTCCTCGTCGCGCACCGAGCCGCCCGGCTGGACGACGGCCTTGACGCCCGCGTCCAGCAGGATCTGCAGGCCGTCGGCGAACGGGAAGAACGCGTCCGAGGCGGCGTACGAACCCCTGGCCCGGTCGCCGGCCCGCTCGACGGCGAGCTTGGCCGAGTCCACCCGGTTCACCTGGCCCATGCCGACGCCCACCGAGGCGCCGTCCTTGGCCAGCAGGATCGCGTTGGACTTGACGGCCCGGCAGGCGGTCCAGGCGAAGGCCAGGTCGGCCAGCTCGGCCTCGGAGAGCGCCTCGCCGGTGGCCAGGGTCCAGGTCGACGGGTCGTCGCCCGGCGCGTCCACCTTGTCCACCTGCTGGAAGAGCAGGCCGCCGCTGATCCGGCGGGCCTCCCGGCGCTCGCAGGGCGCCTCGGGCGCGCGCAGCACCCGGATGTTCTTCTTGCGGGCCAGCACCTCGACCGCGCCCGGCTCGTAGTCCGGGGCGACGACGACCTCGGTGAAGATCGGCGCGATCTGCTCGGCCAGCTCCACGGTGACCGGGCGGTTCACGGCGATCACGCCGCCGAAGGCGGAGAGCGGGTCGCAGGCGTGCGCCTTGCGGTGCGCCTCGGCCACGTCGGCGCCGACCGCGATGCCGCACGGGTTGGCGTGCTTGATGATCGCCACCGCCGGGCGCTCGTGGTCGTAGGCGGCGCGGCGGGCGGCGTCGGTGTCCACGTAGTTGTTGTAGGACATCTCCTTGCCGTGCAGCTGCTCGGCGGAGGCCAGGCCGCCGGTGCCGTCGGTGTAGAGCGCGGCCTGCTGGTGCGGGTTCTCGCCGTAGCGCAGGACGTTCGAGCGCTCCCAGGTGGCGCCGAGGAAGGACGGGAACGCCTCCTGCGACTCGGTGTAGCCGGAGGTCTCGAACCACTGGGCCACCGCGACGTCGTAGGCCGCGGTGTGGGCGAAGGCCGCCGCCGCCAGCCGCTTGCGGGTCAGCAGGTCGAAGCCGCCCTGGTTGGCCGCCGCCAGCACGTCGGCGTAGCGGGCCGGGTCCACCACCACGGCCACCGAGGGGTGGTTCTTGGCGGCCGCGCGGACCATCGACGGGCCGCCGATGTCGATCTGCTCGACGCACTCGTCCGGGGTGGCGCCGGAGGCCACGGTCGCGGTGAACGGGTAGAGGTTCACCACCACCAGGTCGAAGGGCTCCACGCCCAGCTCGGCCAGCTGCGCCCGGTGCGACTCCAGCCGCAGGTCGGCCAGCACGCCGGCGTGCACCTTGGGGTGCAGGGTCTTGACCCGGCCGTCCAGGCACTCCGGGAAGCCGGTCAGCTCGGAGACCTCGGTGACCGGCACGCCCGCGGCGGCGATCCGGCCGGCGGTGGAGCCGGTGGAGACGATCGCGACCCCGGCCGCGTGCAGGCCCAGGGCCAGCTCCTCCAGCCCGGTCTTGTCGTAGACGCTGATCAGCGCACGGCGGATCGGGCGGACGTTCTCGCTGATGACGGGCGTGGCGTTGGGAGCGGCGCTCATGCCGGGATCCATACCTTTCGGTCTTCGATGCGGTGACCTTCGCGGGCCAGCCGGCCCACGACCTCGACGAGCAACTGGCGCTCGACGGTCTTGATGCGCTCGTGCAGCGCTTCGCCGCCATCGGCGTGGTCGGCGTCGAGCACCTCGACGACGCCCTGCGCGATGATCGGCCCGGTGTCCACGCCGGCGTCGACCAGGTGGACGGTGCAGCCGGTGACCTTCACGCCGTACGCGAGCGCGTCGGGCACGCCGTGGGCGCCGGGGAAGGCGGGCAGCAGGGCGGGGTGGGTGTTGACGATCCGGCCGGCGAAGGCCTGCAGGAAGCCGGGGCCGAGGATCTTCATGAAACCGGCCGTGACCACCAGGTCCGGCTGCGCGGCGGCGGTGGCGGCGGTCAGCGCCGCGTCCCAGCCGGCCCGGTCCGGGTGGTCCTTCACCCGCTGCACGAAGGTCGGGATCCCCGCCCGCTCGGCACGCTCCAGGCCGGCGATGCCGTCCCGGTCGGCGCCGACCGCGACGATCTCGGCGCCGTAGGCCGGGTCGGCCACGGCGTCGATCAGCGCCTGCAGGTTGGTGCCGGAGCCGGACACCAGCACCACCAGTCGGGCCGGCCGACCGGCCGGGGGCGGGAAGACGAGCGAGGAAGCGGCGGCCACGGGCTGCGGGTCTCCGTACGTTCGGGTGCCCGCCCGCTGGTACATCCACCCGGTGGTGGGGCCACTACGGACAGGCGGCGGGTCGGCGGTCGGTCGGCGGACCGGGTGCGGCGCGGCGGTGCGGGCCCCGGGAACCTGTACGAGCTGCCGACCGTCACCACGATAACGGCTGGTTGAACGCGGGCTGTACCTGGGATTCTGCTCTCCGCGCGTAGATGACCGGCCCGGCCCGATCCGCCCGGACACCCGCTAGCGGCAGGCCGACCGCACCCGCCGGACGGCCTGCGGGATCATGGGTCGCGGTACCCGCCCTGCGGGCGCCGCCCACCGGGCCAGACGCCCCCCGACGATGAGGACCCCGACCGACATGAGCAGCGGCAACAGCAGCGACGAGCGCAACCCCTTCGCGCCGCCGCCCCAGGACGCCCCGGAGCAGCCGTGGCGCCCGCGCCTCCCGCAGCAACCGGTCGGCTCCGGCGACGACCGGGCCGGCGGCGCCGAAGGGTCCGGCGGCGAGGGCGAGCAGGGCCGGCCGCCGGTGCCGCCGCCGCACCCTTGGAGCCCGAACTGGCAGGGCGGCGGCGGTCCCGGATGGCCCGGCCCGCAGGGGCCGCAGGGCCCGCAGCCGCCCGCCTTCGACCCGACCAACCCGGTGCACCGGCGTGCCCGGTACGCGCTGAGCAGCGGGTTCGGGGCGCTCTTCGTCGGCTACAGCAGCTCCGTCGCGCCGACCGTGATGATGGGCCTGGCGCTGCTGCTCGGCTCGCTCGCGGTGTACTGGGCGATCAGCGCGCTGCGGGCCCGCGAGACAGAGCGCCCGGCCGCCGCGGGCGAGCAGCAGCCCGCCGCCGCCCCGGCCGCGCCCGCCGCGCCGAACGCCTGGCCGTACGCCCAGAAGGCCCGGCCGCAGGTGCCGGCCGCGCTCGGCGGCCTCTTCACCGGCGCCGTGGCGCTCGCCCTGGTGCTCGGCACCTTCACCATGCACCTCGCCTACCGGCCCTACTACACCTGCCGGGCCGACGCCCTGACCAGCCAGGCCACCCAGAACTGCGACCGGCTCGCACCGTCCTGGCTGGCCGCCGCCGAGGACCCGCAGAACTGACCTCCGGAGCGCCCGGTCACCGCTCCGCCGGTTCCTGCTCCACCGGCGGCCCCGGGTCCGGCCGCCGGCCGCGCAGCAGGTACCAGCGCAGGCCCAGCGCCACCGGCAGCGCCGCCAGCAGGAACCAGCCGCCCGCCACCGGCCCGCAGAGCAGCACCGGGCCGAGCCGGGCCATCCGGCCCTGGCCCAGCGCCCCGCCCGCCAGCCAGGCCCCGGCCGTCACCGCCGCCGCCACCGCGCCCGCCACGGCCGCCGCGGTGCGGGCCGTCGCGGCGGCGCTCCACGGCTCCGCCTCCGGCGGCCCGGCCGCCGCGTGGCCGAGCAGCACCGCCACCAGCACCGCCGCCAGCAGCGGCACCGCCAGCACCGCGAACTGCCAGCCGGTTCCGGAGCCCGGCACCAGCGCCAGCAGCGGGAAGTCCGGCAGCGCGCCCAGCTGGGCCCGGCCCGGCGCGACCAGCGTGCCGGTGCCCAGCCGGAAGCCCGGACCGAGGGCGTAGCCGACCGACCAGAGCACCGCGTTGGGCAGCACCAGCAGACAGCAGAGCAGCAGCTCCAGCTCGCCCGCCCAGCTGCCGCCGGCCACCTGCCGCACCGCCGCCTCGGTGGCATCGCCGCGCAGCACGGCGTCGGCGCCGACCAGCAGCGCCCCGCCGGCCACCAACACCAGCAGCCCGGCCCCGGTGGCCGGACCGAGCACACCGGGCGGCAGCGGCGGGCGCTGCCACCAGCGGGGCGCGTCCACGGCCAGGCCGAGCCGGGCGACCAGCCGGCGGCGGGCCGGCGGCCACCAGCGCGGGCCGGTGCGGGCGCCGAGCGCCGCCCCGGCCCAGCCGAGCACGGCCACCGCCAGCAGGTCCGGCAGCGGCTGCGAGCGCAGCACCCCGGCACCCCGGCAGCCGAGCGCGACCGGGAGCGCGACCGCCAGGTAGCCCGCGCAGAGCGCCCCGCAGGGGGCGCCCGCCCGCCCGGGCGCCCCCGGCACGGCGGTGCGGGCGCCGGCCCGGGCCAGCAGCAGCACGCAGAGCGCGGTGAGGGCCAGCGGGGTGACGGTGAGCGGCGCGCCGCCCGGGGCGCGGACCAGCGGGCCGCCGTGGGCCAGCAGCCAGAGCGCCCCGGCCAGCCGGGCGGCGTCGGCCGGGGTGTCGCCCGGCGGGGCCGAGAACAGCCAGCAGACCAGCACCGGCACACCGGTGCAGGCGAGTCCGAGCAGGGCCGCGCCGGCCCCGGCGAGGGCCGGCGCGGTGGCCGGCGCGCCGACGGGGCGCGCGAACGGACGGCCCGTCAGGTGGTGGGTCATGGAGCACATGGTCCAGCGTCACCCGTCCTGCCCTGTGCAGGAGCGAGACGGCCGCCGTGTCTCTGATGATCTGACTATGCGCCAGGAGAGCGGTCCCGCAGCCGTCACCCTCAGCACCGCCTTCGACGCGGTCCACGCCGCCTGCGCACCCGAGCTGCGGCAACAGCTCTACCTGCTGACCGGCAGCCGCCGCCGGGCCGACCGGGCGGTGCGCCGGGCGTTCGGCGCGGCCTGGCCGCGCTGGCGGGCGCTGACCGGGGCGGGCGACGACCCGGCGGCCTGGCTGCGGGCCCGGGCCTGCGAGCACGCGCTGGCCCCGTGGCGGCCGCGCCGGCCCCGGCTGACGCTGCGCCGGACCGTCCCGGTGCCCGGCCCGGAGGACCCGGCCGGCCGCGACCGGGCGCTGCTGGCCGCGCTGGCCCGGCTCTCCGGCCCGCGCCGCCGCGCGGTGCTGCTGCACGACGCGCTCGGTCTGACCCCGGCCGAGATCGCCGCCGAGGTGGAGTCCAGCACCGCCGCCGCCACCGCCCGGGTCGCCGCCGGCCGGGCCGAGCTGGCCCGGCTGGTGCCCGCCCTGGTCGGCGCCGACCCGGCCGCGCCGGAGTTCGGCGAGCGCCTGGGCGGCCTGCTCTACCGCGCCGCCGAGCGGGCCTGCCCGGCCGGCCGGCCGACCGCCGCCACCCGCCGGCTGCGGGCCGGCGGGCTGCTGCGCACCGCGGCGGGCCCGGCCGCCTGCGCCCTGCTGGTGCTGGCCGCCGCCGGGGCGATCGGCGGCGAGCTGACCGGCCATCCGCTGGTCCCGCTGCCGCCCTGCACCACCGGCTGCGGGGAGCAGTCCGCCCCGGGCCACTGACGGTTCGTTCGGGAGGGAATCGGTTCCGAGCGGCCCTGCCCCGGCTGGAAGGCGTGCCATAGACTCCGGGCTACCCTGCCCCGAGTTCCACCCACCCGCTGCCGCCCCCACCCGTGGAGCCCAGAACTTGAGTGCGATATCCAGCCCCGCCCAGCCGGACCGGGCGGGGGACTCCGACCAGCCCGAGGACGGATCGGCGACCGCCCGCGGCTGGGCCGCGGTGCGGGCCACGGCGGCCAGGCTCGCCGCCCCGGTCGCCGTCTTCACCGCCGCCAAGGCCAGCGGCTTCGCCGTCTTCATGGCCCTGCTCTCGTCCAGCGGCTCCTACCTGACGAAGGACCTCGCGCTCGGCGGTGGCAAGCACACCTGGGACGTGCTGGGCAGCTGGGACGGCAAGTGGTACCAGCGGATCGCCGTGCAGGGCTACCACCCCGAGTCGATCGCCGCGGTCGGCGGCGTGCAGCACCTGCACCAGAACTCGGTGGCCTTCTTCCCGCTCTACCCGGCGCTGATGCGGCTGGTCTCGCAGGTCACCGGGATCGGCGCGTACGGCGCCGGCATGGTGGTCGCGATCCTCAGCTCGGTGGCCGCCGCCATCGGCATCTACCTGATCGCCGACGAGCTGGCCGGCCCCCGGGCCGGGGTGATCGCGGCGGCGCTCTGGGCCGTGGTGCCCGGCTCGGGCGTGGAATGGGCGGTCTACTCCGACTCGCTCTTCGTCGCGCTGGCCGCCTTCGCCTGCTACTGCGTGATGACCCGGCGCTGGCTGCACGCCGGCGCGCTGACCTGCGTGGCCGGCCTCAACCGCCCCACCGCCGCCGCGCTGGTCGGCGCCGTGGTGGTGGCCGGCGCGATCGCGCTGGCCCGCCGGCGGGACGGCTGGCGCCCGCTGGCCGCGATCCTGCTCGCACCCTGGGGCCTGGTCGGCTACCTGGGCTGGGTCGGCTACCGGATGGGTCAGCTGGACGCCTACACGGTGCTGGAGCGCACCCAGTGGAGCCACTACTTCGACGGCGGCACCTTCACCCTGCAGACCACGCTGACCCTGATGTACGGCCGCCACCTCGCCTGGGCCGACTTCCAGGTGCCGAACATGATCTCGGTCTTCCTGCTGCTCTCGCTGCCGGTCCTGGTGGTGCTGATGCTCCGGCTGCGGCTGCCCGCGGTGCTCAACGCCTACGCGCTGCTGACCATCCTGCTGGTGCTGCCGAACGTCCAGCTCTACTGCAACCTGTCGCGCTACCTGCTGCCGGCCTTCCCGCTCTTCCTGCCGCTGGCCTTCGCGCTGCGCCGGGTGAAGACGCCGGGCCTGGCCGCCACCCTGGCCTTCGCCGCGGCGGCCTCCGGCTGGTTCGCGGGGTTCGCGCTCTTCGAGCTGGGCGTGCCGTAGACCGGCCCGACAAGCCCGGGCCCGACAAAGCGCTCCGCCCCTGGAACCGGCCGGTTCCAGGGGCGGAGTGCTTCAGCGGACGGCGGGTCAGCCGATCAGCTCGCGCGCCAGGCGGGCGGTCTCGGACGGGGTCTTGCCGACCTTGACGCCCGCGGCCTCCAGGGCCTCCTTCTTGGCGGCCGCGGTGCCCGAGGAGCCGGAGACGATGGCGCCGGCGTGGCCCATGGTCTTGCCCTCGGGGGCGGTGAAGCCCGCGACGTAGCCGACGACCGGCTTGGTCACGTTCTCCTTGATGAAGGCCGCGGCCCGCTCCTCGGCGTCGCCACCGATCTCACCGATCATCACGATCAGCTCGGTCTCCGGGTCGGCCTCGAAGGCCGCCAGGGCGTCGATGTGGGTGGTGCCGATGACCGGGTCGCCACCGATGCCGACGGCGGACGAGAAGCCGATGTCGCGCAGCTCGTACATCAGCTGGTAGGTCAGCGTGCCGGACTTGGAGACCAGGCCGATCTTGCCGGCCTTGGTGATGTCGGCCGGGATGATGCCGGCGTTCGACTTGCCGGGGCTGATCAGGCCGGGGCAGTTCGGGCCGATGATCCGGGTCTTGTTGCCCTTGGCGCCGGCGTAGGCCCAGAACGAGGCCGAGTCGTGCACCGGGACGCCCTCGGTGATGACGACCGCGAGCGGGATCTCGGCGTCGATCGCCTCGACCACGGCGCTCTTGGTGAACGCCGGCGGCACGAAGATGACGGTGACGTCGGCGCCGGTCTCCTTGATGGCCTCGGCGACGGTGCCGAAGACCGGGACCTCGGTGCCGTCGACGTCGACGGTGGTGCCGGCCTTGCGCGGGTTCACACCGCCGACGATCTTGGTGCCGGAGGCGAGCATGCGGCGGGTGTGCTTCATGCCCTCGGAGCCGGTCATGCCCTGGACGATGACCTTGCTGTCCTCGGTAAGGAAGATAGCCATGATTGAGTCCCCTTCCTTACTTCGCGTTGGCCAGCTCGGCGGCGCGCTCGGCGGCGCCGTCCATGGTGTCCACCTGCTCGACCAGCGGGTGGTTCGCGTCGGTCAGGATCTGACGACCCAGCTCCGCGTTGTTGCCGTCCAGACGGACGACCAGCGGCTTGGTGACCGCCTCGCCCTTGCTCTCCAGGAGCGCCAGGGCCTGCACGATGCCGTTGGCCACCGCGTCGCAGGCGGTGATGCCGCCGAAGACGTTGACGAAGACCGACTTGACGTCGGTGTCGCCCAGGATGATCTCCAGGCCGTTCGCCATCACCTCGGCGGAGGCGCCGCCGCCGATGTCGAGGAAGTTGGCGGGCTTGACGCCACCGTGGTTCTCACCGGCGTAGGCGACGACGTCCAGGGTGCTCATCACGAGACCCGCGCCGTTGCCGATGATGCCGACCTCGCCCTCGAGCTTCACGTAGTTGAGGTTCTTGGCCTTGGCGGCGGCCTCCAGCGGGTTGGCCGCGGCGTGGTCGACCAGCGCCTCGTGCTCCGGCTGGCGGAAGTCGGCGTTCTCGTCCAGCGAGACCTTGCCGTCGAGCGCGATGATCTTGCCGTCACCGGTCTTGACCAGCGGGTTGACCTCGACGAGGAGGGCGTCCTCCTTGATGAAGACGGTCCACAGCTTCTGCAGGACCTCGACCACCTGGTCCGCGATCTCGGCCGGGAACTTCGCGGCCTCCACGATCTCGCGGGCCTTGGCCTCGGTGCAGCCCTCGTTGGCGTCGACGGCGATCTTCGCCAGCGCGTCGGGGTTCTCCTCGGCGACGACCTCGATCTCGACACCGCCCTCCTTGCTGGCCATGGCCAGGAAGGTGCGGTTCGCGCGGTCCAGCAGGAAGGAGACGTAGTACTCCTCCTTGATGTCCGCGGTCTCGGCCAGCATCACCTTGTGGACGGTGTGACCCTTGATGTCCATGCCGAGAATCGCCCCGGCCTTGGCGACGGCGTCCGCCGGGTCTGCGGCGAGCTTGACGCCACCGGCCTTGCCTCGGCCACCGACCTTCACCTGAGCCTTGACGACGGCGCGCCCGCCGAAGCGCTCTGCGATCGCGGCAGCAGCCTCGGGGGTCTCGATGACCTCGCCGTCCAGCACGGGCACGCCGTGCTTGGCGAAGAGGTCCCTCGCCTGGTACTCGAACAGGTCCACGTGTGTTCGTCCTTGTTCGTGGTCGCGGATTGTGTCTCTACGAGCGTGCCACGGCAGGATGTTCGCTGCGGGTCGTCGAGGCTGCGCGGGTACGCAGAGATACGGCCTTGCGGCCCGCACAGCCACGGGCGCACACGTCAATCAACACGCGCGTCACACGTCCGCATGGCAGGTTATCCCCGCAGGACGGGACTGTTTCGCCCGGGACCGGTCCGGTCGTGGTGAGAACCGTCACAACGGGTGGTACGCGGCGTGTCGACGGCCTGCCGTTCACCCGGTCGCCGGTGTCGGCGGCAGCGGCGGCAGCGGCGGTTCGCGCCGTTCCAGCACCGCGGCCATCAGCTCCGGGAAGGCGTCCGGCGGGCAGGCGAAGGCCGGCACGCCGAGCGCGGCCAGCGCGGCGGCGGCCGCCTGGTCGTGGGCCGGCACGCCGTCGTCGGCCAGTGCCAGCAGCACCACCACCTGCACCCCGGCGGCGGTCAGCGCCGCGGTGCGGCGCAGCAGCGCGTCCCGCGGGCCGCCGTCGAAGAGGTCGCTGACCAGCACCAGCACGGTGTCCGCCGGCCGGGTGATCCGCTGCTCGCAGTAGGCCAGCGCCCGGCCGATGTCGGTGCCGCCCCCGAGCTGGGCGGCGAACAGCAGCTCCACCGGGTCGGCCAGCTGCTCCGTCAGGTCGGCCACGGCGGTGTCGAAGACCACCAGCCGGGTGGCGAGCGCGGGCAGGCCGGCCAGCACCGCGCCGAAGAGCGCGGCGTGCACCAGCGAGGCCGCCATCGAGCCGGACTGGTCCACGCACAGCACCACCTCCCGCCGCACCGCCCCACGGGCCCGGGCGCGCCCCACCAGGCGCTCGGGGACGATGGCGCGCCGCTCGGGAATCCAGTGCTTCAGGTTCACCCGAACGGTGCGGTCCCAGTCGATGTCACCCGGCCGGGGCCGCTCGGTCCGCGCCCCGCGGTCCAGCGCCCCGCCCAGCACCGACCTGGTCCGCTCCGCCAGCCGCCCGGACAGCTCCTCCAGCACGGCGGCCACCACCTGGCGGGCGCTCTCCCGGGTGGTCTCCGGCAGCGCGTGCTTCAGCGCGAGCAGGGTCGCCACCAGCCGCACGTCCGGCTGCACGGCCGCCAGCACCTCGGGCTCCAGCAGCAGCCGCTCCAGCCCGAGCCGGCCGATCGCGTCCTGCTGCATCAGCTGCACCGCCCCCGGCGGGAAGTGCGCCCGGATGTCCCCCAGCCACCGCGCCACCCGCGGCGCGCTGCCGCCCAGCCCCGCGCTGCGGGAGCCCTCGCCGCCGGGCGCGCCGTAGACGGCGGCCAGGGCGCGGTCCAGCTCGGCGTCGCGACCGCCGGGCACCCACCCGGTGCGGTCGCCCTCGCCGCCGAGCACCAGCCGCCAGCGTCGCAGCCGCTCGTCGGCGTGGGGGGCGGGGGTGGTCATGGGGCTCCTCGGGGGTGCGGACGGGCCGTCAGGCAGCGCTGCGGCGGTCGGTCTGGCGCGGGATGCGCGGGCGCGGCGGCGGCGCGGGGGCCGGCCGGCCGAGCAGGCGCAGCACGGTCGGGACGGCGGCGTCGGCCCGCGCGCGGTCCAGCGGGCGCGGGGGCAGCGCGGCGGGGGTCGCCGGGCCCTCGGCGATCCGGTCGCCGATGCCCTGGCGCACGCCGGGCTCCAGCTCCGCGAAGGCGCGGCGGAGCAGCGGCAGCAGGTCGGTGAACTCCTGCTCGGGCAGGCCGGTCAGCCACTCGTCGAGCAGCGCGAGCAGCCGCGGGTCGTGCAGCAGCAGGGCACCGCCGCCCGCGAGGAAGCCGGTGACCCAGCCGGCGGCGTCCGCGGGCGCGGCGGCCCGGGAGAGCGCCACCCGCAAGCGCAGCCCGGTGTCGGCCGCCCCGATCCGCCCGTCGTCCAGCAGCAGCCGCACCGCCCGCCCCCGCACCTCCCCGGGCACCCCGTCCCCGCGCGCCAGCGCGTCGAGCGCCACGGCCCACCGCTCGGCGATCCCGGGGGCGGTGGTGCGAGGCACTGACCCGTCGGCCGGGCTGTCGGCACCGGAAAGCCCGTCATCACGCACCACCGCAGCCGGCCCCGGCACCACGGAGCCCGGGCCCTCAGTCCCTGACGGCGCGTCAGCACCCCGCACCGCACGCAACCCCGCCGCCGGGTCGGGCCCACCCTCCGCAGCCGCCACCACCTCGCGCGGGACACCGGCACCCGACACCCCGTGATCCACCGCACCGATGCGCCGCGCTGCCTCGCTCTCCCCCTCCCCCATCCGCGCCAGCAGCCCGATCGCCGTGTGCGCCGCGTCCAGCCGCGCGCGCATCGGCGGGGCCTGCTCCGGCGAGAGGCCCGTGCAGGCGGCCGGCAGGCCGAGGCGGAGGCGGTCGGCGAGGGTGTGGGCCACCCCGGCGAGGGCGGTGCGGTCGGTACCCCGGACGTCGCCGTAGCGCAGGGCGCGGACCAGGGCCGGCAGGGCGTCCGCGAGGTGGGCCGCGTCGGTGTCCAGCGCCGCCCGGTCTCCCAGCGCCCGCAGCACCGCCGGCAGCGCGCCCGTCAGATCGGCCGCCAGGCACTGCTCGGCGAGCGCCGTCAGCTCGGCCAGCTGCGGGGCCTGCGCCGCGAGCGCGGCGGCCCGCGCCGTGGCGGCCCCCTCCACGGTGGTCCCCCACGGCGCGGCCGCGACCACCCGGACCGCGAAGTCCGGTTCCCAGCGCAGCTGCCAGCGCTCCCGGAAGGTGCCGGTCCCGGCCCGCCCGGCGGGCTGCCCCCACGCCACGCCGAGCAGCCGCAGCCGGTGCAGCAGCCGGGAGCGCCCGGCGTCCAGCTCGCGCCGCAGGTCCAGGTCGAGCTCGCGCTGCTCCGCCCGCGGGGCGAGCCGCAGCCGGCGCTGCAGCCGGTCGAGGTCGCGCTGCAGCGGCACGGCGGGCGCCGCGGCCGGCACCCGGCCGACCGCGTCGCCCACCACCAGCCGCTCCCGCACCAGCGCCAGCGCGACCTCGGAGCCCTCGCAGTAGACGCCGCGCACCGCGTCCAGCGTCTCGGCCAGGCCGGGGACCGGCCGCCCGCGCAGGGCGGCCAGGGCCTCGGCGGTGCGCACGGCCTCGATCACCAGGGCCGGCGGCACCGGGTGGTCGGCGGCCCGGAGCAGCCCCGCGGCGCGGGCCAGCCAGCCCGGCACCGCCTCCCCGGGGGCGCTGTCGAAGAGGTGCCGGTACCAGGCGGGGGACTCGACGCCCGCGCCGTAGCCGGAGCGCTGGGCGAGCCGCGGTTCGGTCCAGGGCACCCAGGCGGCGGCCGTGCGGACCTTCCTGGGCAGCCCGGCCAGCAGCTCCCGGTCGACGCGGGCGGCGCCCGGCGCGTCCACCGCGGCGAGCGCGGGGACGTGCCAGGCGCCGCAGACCACGGCGATCCGCCGGTGCCCGGCCCGCCGGGCGGCGCGCAGCTGCCGGCGCATGTGCGCCTCGCGCAGCCGCTCGCGCCGCCCGGCGGGCCGCCCGGGGGCGACCCCGGGCGAACCCGGGGTGCCCACCGGATCGTCCCGGCGCACCGCCGCCACCGCCTCGCCGACGGCGGCGAAGGTGGCGAGCGGGTCCGCCTCCGGGACCCGGTGCTCGACCACGTCCTCCCACCAGGCCTCCGAGTCGGCCCGGCCGGCGGCCGCCGCGAGCACGGCGATCGGGTCGGCCGGCTCCCCCGCCGGCTCACCGTCCACCGCATCCTCGGCGTCCAGCGCGAACCCCGCGCCGGCCGGCAGGTCGATGAACCGGACCGGCACCCCGGCGGCCAGCCCGTGCCGGATCGCCACCCACTCCGGCGAGAAGGCGGCGAACGGCCAGAACGCCGCCCGCGCCGGGTCGTCCGCCGCGTGCACCAGCAGGGCCACCGGCGGGACCATCTCCGCCGAACCCGCCAGCGCGACGAGCGGGTCGCCCTCCGGCGGTCCCTCGACCAGGACCGCGTCCGGCCGCAGGGCGTCGAGCGCCGCGGCCACCGCACGGGCCGAGCCGGGCCCGTGGTGTCGTACTCCTAGCAGGGTCACCTCTCCGGTCATCTTCGTCTTCCTCTCCCCCATGTGTTTCGGTCCCCCGTTTCAGTCCGCGAGTTCGCGGGCCGCCCGATAGAAGTCCTGCCAACCGTCGCGGTCACGCAGCACCCCCTCGAGGTAGTCGCGCCAGACGGACCGGTCGCCCGTCCGGTCGCGGACCACCGCGCCGTGCACCCCGGCCGCCATGTCGGCCGCGCGCAGCACGCCGTCACCGAAGTGCGCGGCGAGCGCGAGTCCGTTGGTCACCACCGAGATCGCCTCGGCGGTCGAGAGGGTGCCGGTCGGGGTCCGGACCTTGGTCCGGCCGTCGGCGGTGAGGCCGTCGCGCAGCTCGCGGAAGACCGTCACCACCCGACGGATCTCCTGCGCGCCGCCCGGCAGCTCAGGCAGTTCCAGTGCGCGGCCGAGTTGCCCCACCCGCCGGCCGACGATCTCGACCTCCTCCTCGAGGGTCGCCGGCAGCGGCAGGACCACCGTGCTGAAACGGCGGCGCAGCGCACTGGAGAGTTCATGGACGCCGCGGTCTCGATCGTTGGCGGTGGCGATCAGGTTGAACCCGCGGACAGCCTGAGTTTCGCCACTCAACTCCGGTATCGGCAACGTCTTTTCCGACAGCACCGTGATCAGGCAGTCCTGGACGTCGGCCGGGATCCGGGTGAGCTCCTCGATCCGCGCGATCTTGCCGTCGGCCATCGCGCGGAGCACCGGCGAGGGCACCAGGGCGGCCCGGCTGGGGCCCTCGGCGAGCAGCTGGGCGTAGTTCCAGCCGTACCGCAGCGCCTCCTCCCCGGTGCCGGCGGTGCCCTGCACCAGCAGCGTGGAGTCGCCGCTGATCGCGGCGGCCAGGTGCTCGGAGACCCAGGTCTTGGCGGTGCCCGGCACGCCCAGCAGCAGCAGCGCCCGGTCGGTGGCCAGGGTGGCCACCGCCATCTCCACGATCCGGCGCGGGCCCACGTACTTGGGGCTCACCACGGTGCCGTCCGGCAGCTCCCCGCCGAGCAGGTAGACCGCCACCGCCCAGGGCGACAGCCGCCAGTTCGGCGGCCGCCGCCGGTCGTCGCAGGCGGCGAGCGCGGCCAGCTCCTCCGCGAAGGCGTCCTCCGCATGGGCTCGCAGAACCGGAGGTCCGGTCATCTCATCACTCATTCGGGGGCTCCTTCTGATCGCCCGCACCGGCACACGGCGGTACCGGGCGGTGGCATGGCAGGGAGCATCGGCGCAGCTGGCAGGCCCGTCGGCGGTATCCGCGAGCGCCTTGCGAGAACTACTCTGCCGCCGCCCACTGACAATCGCCGGGCCCGGCGGGGGCGGTGGCTACCATGAAGATGGACGAGAGAAGGTGCAGCGATGACCTCAACGGTGCCGAGCGACGCGCACGGCCTGGTGCGCCTGCTCGAATCGCTCCCGGAGTTCGATTCCTACCGAATCGAGCTCATCGACGGAAAGCTCGTGATGCTCCCGTCCGCCGCACCGTTCCACAACCTGATCCAGGTCGCAGTCTCGTCCCAACTGCACCAGCGGGGCTGGGCCGCGATGACCGAGCAGGCCCTCTCCTCCTCCCTGCGGTCCTTCGAGCCCAAGCCGGATGTCGTCGCAACCGGCTACGAGCAGGTCGCCGACAATGCCAATCCCCTCCCCGCCGACCGGGTCCTGCTCACCGTCGAGATCGTCTCCACCGACCGCGGCAGCGACTACGCCAAGAAGCGCCTCTGGTACGCCGCCAGCGGCATCCCGCTCTACCTGATCATCGACCCGAACGACGGCCTCTGGGAGCTGCATTCGGGCGCCCGCAGCGGCGCCTACCGGGTCGTCGAGCACGGGGAGTTCGGCGAGCCGGTCGAGCTTCCCGAGCCGTTCTCCTTCCCTCTCAGCACCGCGCAGTTCAAGATCTACCCGCCCCGCCCGCCGTTCTGAGCGCCTGTCAGTCCGGCGATCTAGCGTTCGAAGCATGGACGAACGCGGGAGCAGCGGCAGCGGCGAGCGCGCCCGGCATCGGGCCGCGCGGGTCGCGGCGGGGGCACGGGAGCTGCGGCTGCGGCTGGCCGACGAGGTGCGGCGCGGACTGGCCGATCCGGCCGCCGGGCGCGGCTGGGGCGAGGTCGCGGCCCGGATGGTCGACGCCCAGGCTCCCGGACTCGCCGCCCGTGCACGGGAGTTGCCCGCACTGACCGGCGAGGAGCTGCTGGCCGGCCAGGCCCTGCTGGATCTGCTGGCCGCCGCCTGGGAGCAGGTCGACGGGCTGCCCGGGCCGCTCGCCGCCACCGTCCGCACCCGGATCGGCTACACCGTGACGGCCGCCGAGCTGCTGGCCGGCCCGACGGTGCGCGACCGGTGGCTGGTGCTCGGCAGCGACGAGCGGCCGCAGGAGCGGCTGGTCCACCGCCGCAGCTGGCTGCTCGGCGCCAAAACCGGCCGCACCGCCCTGCTGCTGGACTACGCCCGCCCCGGCCACCCCGCCGCGCCCGTCCTGCCGCTCCACACCACGCTGGAGGCGGAGTTGGCCTTCCACCCGGCGGCCGTCCCGCTGCGCGCCGTGCTCGGCCCCCGGTACGGCGAGCCGGAGCCCGCACCGCCCGGCCCGCCGCCCGGCTGCTCCCTCGCCACCGCCACCGCGCGCTACGGCGAGGCGGTGGCGGCCGACCCGTGGACCGAGAGCCACCCCGTGGTGCTCGCCGGCGCGCTGCCGCTCCCCGGCCCGCACGGCTGGCTGCTGACGGACGGTCAGCACGCCCTCCCGCTGCACCCGCAGACCTCCGCCACCGCCCGCTGGCAGCTCGCCGCGGTCTGCGCCGGGCGCCCGGCCGCCGTCTTCGGCGAGTGCGGCCACCGGGGCTTCGCCCCCGTCACGGTCTGGGACGAGTCCGGCGAGCCGGTCCCGCTGGACCCCCCGGGAGGCCTCCGGTGACCGCCGAGGACGAGCAGCACTGGTCCGAGCTGTACCGCGCCGCCCTGCTGGGCACCGACCGCCACCCGCCCGCACCCGACCCGGCCCGACCCGGCCAGGACCCGGCCACCGCCCTGCTGGAGCAGGCCGCGCTGGCCGCCGTCCGCCGCCGCGCCGGCCTGCTGCCGCTGCCCGCCCCGCCGCACACCGACCCGCCGCCCGCCGCCGATCCGCGCCCGCCGCTGCCGCCGGCCGCCGCCCGCCGGCTGGAGCTGCTGCTGGCCGGCCGGACCGGCGGAGCGGAGCTGCCGCCGAACCTGGCCGAGCTGCTGCCGCAGTGGCTGGCCGCGGCCCGGGACCGCGGCTACCGGCCGCCGCCCGCACTGCTGCCCGCCCTGCTCTCGGCCGGCCGGGCCCGCACCGAGCTGCGCGGCGACCTGGCCGCGCTGGCCGGTCCGCTGGGCCGCTGGCTGGCCGAGCGGAACCCGGACTGGCGCTACCTGCTGCGCTCGGCGGGCCTCGAGCAGCCGGCCGGCGAGGAGTCCGTCTGGCAGCAGGGCCTGTTCGCGGAGCGGGTCACCCACCTGACCAGGCTGCGCCGCCGCGACCCGGCGGCCGCCCTGGCGCTGCTCCGCTCCACCTGGGCGGGCGAGCGGGCCGAGGACCGGCTGCTCTTCCTGGACGCCCTGCAGGAGCGCCTGGGGCCGGCCGACGAGCCGTTCCTGGAGGCCGCGTTGGACGACCGGAGCAAGAACGTCCGGGCCACCGCCGCCGAGTTGCTCTCCGCCCTGCCCGGCTCCGCGCTGGGCGCCCGGATGGCGGTCCGCGCACTGGCCGCGGTGCGGCTGTCGCAGGGGCGCGACCGGCTGCTGGTGGACCCGCCGACGGCCGGCACGGCCGAGCTGCAGCGGGACGGCGTGGCGCCCAGCTCCCCCACCGGGCGCGGCGAACGGGCCTGGCGGCTGGGCGAGATCGTGGCCGCGGCGCCGCTGGCCGGCTGGACCGCGGCCTTCGGCCTGACGCCCGCTCAGCTGCTGGCGCTGCCGGTCTCGGCCGCCGACGGCGGCGCGGGGCCGTGGCGGGAGGAGCTGCAGGAGGCCTGGGCGCGGGCCGCGGTACGGCAGCGGGACGCCGGCTGGGCCCGGGTGCTGCTCGGCCCGCCGCCGCGCGACGGGCGGCCGGTGCACGGCGCCGGCGCGCCCGCCAAGCTGCTGGCCGTGCTGCCGGCGGCCGAGCGGGCCGGCTGGACGGCGGCCTTCCTGCGCGGCCACGGCCTGGGCGACGCCTTCCAACTGCTCGGCGCCTGCGCGGTGCCGTGGACGCCGCCGCTCTCCACCGCCGTGGTGGCCGCACTGGGGCGGGCGGCCGCCTCCGGCGCCTACCCGTGGAGCCACAGCGGGGTGCTCGGGCTGACCGAACGCTCGCTCTCCCCGGCCACCGCGCCGGCCGTGGCCGCGCTGGCGGCCGACGCCTCGCCGGACTCGGCCTGGGGCGAGACCTTCGACCGGCTGGCCCGGACCCTGCGGTTCCGGGCCGCGATGCTGGCCGAGCTGGAGCCCGGGGGCTGAGCCGGCGTCAGCCCGCCTGGCGCAGGTTGGCGGCGACCCAGGCGACCACCTCGGTGGTGGGCGTGCCCGGGGTGAAGATGTCCGCGACGCCCATCGCCTTCAGCTCGGCGATGTCCTCGTCCGGGATGATGCCGCCGCAGAACACCTTGATGTCGGCCGCGTCGCGCTCCTTGAGCAGTTCGATCACCCGGGCGCAGAGCGTCATGTGCGCGCCGGAGAGGATCGACAGGCCGATGCCGTCGGCGTCCTCCTGGATGGCGGTGTCCACCACCTGCTCCGGCGTCTGGTGCAGGCCGGTGTAGATCACCTCCATGCCCGCGTCGCGCAGGGCGCGCGCGATGACCTTGGCGCCCCGGTCATGGCCGTCGAGCCCCGGCTTGGCCACCACGACCCGGATCGGACCGGACACACCCATCACTGCCTCCACGTTAACCAGCGATAACCGACCACCTGAGGGGAGGTTAGCGCCCACCCGGCGGCCGTCACCCGTCCCCGCCCGAAGTGATGAAAAAATCACAGCCCGGAGCCCCTGATCGGGGCCCCGGGCCGTGTTCCGGCCGCGCCTGCTCAGCCGGTCAGAGCTTCTCCACCGGGGCGTAGCGCAGCAGCAGCACCTTGCGGCCGGCCGAGCCGAAGTCGATGGTGGCCTTGGCGTTGTCGCCGCCGCCGGCCACCTCGGCCACCGTGCCGAGGCCGAACTTGTCGTGGCTGACCCGGTCGCCGACCGCCAGGCTGACCACCGGCCGGTCACCCACCCCGGACTTGGCCGACCGGCCCCAGCCGGCCTTCGGCCCGGAGCCGCTGGACAGCCCGCCGGAGGAGCCGCCCGAGCGCGAGCCGGAGAGCGAGAGGCCGCGGCTCGGCGGGGTGGCCGCGGCACCGGTGCGCTTCCACTCGACCAGCTCGGCGGGGATCTCGTCGAGGAACCGGGAGGCCGGGTTGTAGGCGGGCTGGCCCCAGGCGCTGCGCAGCACCGAGCGGGTCAGGTAGAGCCGCTGCTCGGCCCGGGTCAGGCCGACGTAGGCCAGCCGGCGCTCCTCCTCCAGCTCCTTGACCTGGCTGAGCGCCCGCATGTGCGGGAAGATCCCGTCCTCCATGCCGGTCAGGAAGACCACCGGGAACTCCAGGCCCTTGGCGGTGTGCAGGGTCATCATCGTGATGACGCCCTGGCCGTCCTCGTCGTCGGGGATCTGGTCCGAGTCGGCGACCAGCGCGACCCGCTCCAGGAAGTCGGCCAGCGAGCCGACCGGCGGCGCGCCCTCCTCCCCCGCGTCCGGCCTCTCGCCCGGGTCCTGCTCGTACTCCAAGGCGACCGCGGCCAGCTCCTGGAGGTTCTCGATCCGGGTCTCGTCCTGCGGGTCGGTGGAGGCCTGCAGCTCGGCCAGGTAACCGGTCTCCTCCAGCACCGCCTCCAGCACCGCGGCCGGCCCGGCCCCGGACTCCACCACCTGGCGCAGCCCGGCCAGCAGGGTGTTGAACTTCTTCACCGCGTTGGCCGAGCGGGCGGCCATGCCGTACGCCTCGTCCACCCGCACCAGCGCCTGCGCGAAGGAGATCCGCTCCCGGGCCGCCAGGGCCTCGATCATCGCCTCCGCCCGGTCGCCGATGCCGCGCTTGGGCACGTTGAGGATCCGGCGCAGCGGCACGGTGTCCTCCGGGTTGGAGAGCACCCGCAGGTAGGCCAGCACGTCGCGGACCTCCTTGCGCTCGTAGAAGCGCACCCCGCCGACCACCTTGTAGGGCAGGCCGACCCGGATGAACACCTCCTCGAAGACCCGGGACTGCGCGTTGGTGCGGTAGAAGATCGCCACGTCGCCGGGGCGGGCGTCGCCCGCGTCGGTCAGCCGGTCGATCTCGTCGGCGATGAACTGCGCCTCGCCGTGCTCGTCGTCGGCGACGTAGCCGACCACCTTCTCGCCGTGGTCGCCGGCCGTCCAGAGCTTCTTCTCCCGGCGGCTGGTGTTGCGCTCGATCACCGCGTTGGCGGCGGAGAGGATGGTCTGGGTGGAGCGGTAGTTCTGCTCCAGCAGGATGGTGACGGCGTCCGGGTAGTCCTCCTCGAACTGGAGGATGTTGCGGATGGTCGCGCCGCGGAAGGCGTAGATCGACTGGTCGGCGTCGCCGACCACGCAGAGCTCGGCGGGCGGCAGTTCGGCCAGGCCGGCCTGGGCCGGGTTGACGAACTCGCCGTCCACCGTCTTCTTCGGCGCACTGCCCGCGGCGCCGCCGGTCAGCTCCCGGATCAGCATGTACTGGGCGTGGTTGGTGTCCTGGTACTCGTCCACCAGGATGTGCCGGAACCGCCGCCGGTAGTGCTCCGCAGCGTCCGGGAAGGCCTGCAGCAGGTTGACCGCGGTCATGATGATGTCGTCGAAGTCCAGCGCGTTGGCCTCGCGCAGCCGGGCCTGGTAGAGCGCGTAGGCCTCGGCCAGCTTGCGCTCCATCGGGTTGGCCGCCTGGGCCGCGTAGCTCTCGTGGTCGACCAGCTCGTTCTTGAGGTTGGAGACCTTGGCGCTGAACGACTTCGGCGGGTACTGCTTGGGGTCCAGGTCGAGGTCGCGGCAGACCAGCGACATCAGCCGCTGGGCGTCGGCCGAGTCGTAGATCGAGAAGCTGGAGGTGAAGCCGAGCCGCTTGCTCTCCCGGCGCAGGATCCGCACGCAGGCGCTGTGGAAGGTGGAGACCCACATCGACCGGGCCCGCGGCCCGACCAGCTGCTCCACCCGCTCGCGCATCTCGCCGGCGGCCTTGTTGGTGAAGGTGATGGCCAGGATCTCGCCCGGCTGCACCCCGCGGGCGCCCAGCAGGTACGCGATCCGGTGGGTGAGCACCCGGGTCTTGCCGGAGCCGGCGCCGGCCACGATCAGCAGCGGCGATCCGGCGTGCAGCACCGCCTCGCGCTGCGGGTCGTTCATCCCGGCCAGCAGCTGGGCCGGGTCGACCACCGTGCGGTGGGCGCCGTTGCGGTAGTAGGCGTCGCGCTCCGCCTGCGCCGCGTAGTCGGTCCGGAAGAGGTCCGCGGGGAGCTCTTCCTCGTACGCGTCCTCGGCCCCGAAGTACTCCGGGGGCGGCTCCGCCGCCAGTCCGGCGGGCGCGGCATCGGCGGGCTTCGCCTCGAGGGGTTCGAAGCCGGGCAGCGGCAGGTCGTCAAAGAGGCTACTCATGGCCCTTCGAGTCTATGGCCCGCCACCGACAGCCCGGACCGGAACGGCAGCGCGGCCCGGATCCCCAGGGGATCCGGGCCGCGGCCGCGGTGCACGGGTGGTTCAGACGCGGACGTCGAACCGGTCGTCCTGCTCGGCGCCCCGCGGCTGCGGGACCTTCGCCGAGTCGTAGCCGATGAAGAAGGTCGGGCGCTTCTGCACCGCGGTGTAGATCCGGCCGATGTACTCGCCGAGCAGGCCGACGCAGATCAGCTGGATGCCGCCGATGAAGAGCATCGCGACGAAGAGCGAGGTCCAGCCGGGCACGGTGTGGCCGCCCAGGTAGATCCCCAGGGTGGCGGCCATCAGCGCGAAGCAGCCGAAGAAGCTGGCGACGCCCAGCCAGGTCGCGATCCGCAGCGGCGAGGCCGAGAAGTTGGTGATGCTGTCCACCGCGAGGCGGATCATCTTGCTCAGCGGGTACTTGGTCTCACCCGCGACGCGCTCCTCGCGGAAGTAGGTGACCTGGCCGCTCGGGAAGCCCAGCCACGGCACCAGCAGGCGGTAGACCTGCTGCTGGTCCGGCAGCGACTTGAGCGCGTCCACGGCCTCGCGGCTCAGCAGGCGGAAGTCGCCGGCCTGGGACGGGACCCGCTTGCCGACCATGCGGCGCATCAGCCAGTAGTAGAAGCCGGCCGTCCAGCGCTTGAACCCGGTGTCGGTGCTGCGGTCGTTGCGGACGCCGTAGACGATGTCCAGGTTGTCCCGGCGGGCCAGGTCCAGCATCTCCGGGATCTTCTCCGGCGGGTCCTGGAGGTCGGCGTCGATGCTCGCCACGTAGTCGCCGACCGAGCTGTGCAGACCGGCGGTCAGCGCGGCCTGGTGCCCGGAGTTGCGGCGCAGCTTGATGATCCGCAGCTCGGACCAGCCCAGCCGGATCTCCTCGAGCAGGTCGGCGGTGCGGTCGGCACTGCCGTCGTCGACCGCGACGACCTCGTAGGAGACACCGGTGCCGTCGAGCGCCGGACGGAGCCGGGCGACGAGGGCCGGCAGGGCGGCCTCCTCGTTGTACATCGGTATGACGACCGACAAGGTCTTGGTGGCTGTTCCAGCCGGCATTGGGTCCCGTCCGCAGAGTCGAGAGCTCGATGATGCAGATGTGACTGTATTACAAGAGTTGGGTGAGAACGGAGTCCGGGTCTCGCCCCACACTCCCTCATCGCCTCCACCACTCGCCGAGGCACACTGCCGGCAGGCCGGCTTGGAGCCGTAGCTGCCCATACTGCTAGCCTATGGCTCGCGTACGGCATTTTATATGAAGGTTCGATGTGTTTATGCCGGGGCTGCTACGGATGACGGCAGTTCAGCACTGGCCACCGGCGCCGCTCCGCGCGGCACGGATCGGCCCTCCCGACGAGGAGACCGGCGCCCGTCGCATCGTCACGGGCGGGGGGCGTTCGCGCCGACCGGCCGTCAGAGCCCACCGAAGACCTCCTGGGAGAAGAAGAGCCTGATGGGCACGTTTCACGACACCCCCCTGACGGTGGACTCGCCACCGGCCGCGGGCAGACGGTCCGGCCGCCGGGCACATGGCGGAGCCGGCGGCGGCAGCACCGGGGTGCTCGGCACCGCTTGGCGCTTCCTGCCCGCGATCGCCGCGCTGGCCGTGCTGTTCGCGACCCTGGTCGGCTCCGACACCCCGCTCAACGCGATCGCGCGCTACGCGTTCTACGTGGTCTGGGGCGTGCTGCTGCCCGGCACCCTGGTCTACCGCTCGGTCCGCCGGACACCGCACACCCTGGTCGAGGACCTCACCCTCGGCGCGGTCACCGGCCTGGCGCTCGAGCTCGCCGCCTGGGCCGTGTTCATGCCGCTCGGCCTGCACTCGGTCATGACGCTCTGGCCGCTGCTGGTGGTCGTCCCGTTCGCGGCCGTGCCGCGGCTGCGCCGGCACTGGTGGGTGCGCAGCTACACCCGGGTCCCGCTCGGCTGGTCCTGGGCGGTGGCCGGCACCATCGCGCTGACCAGCGGCTACCTCTACAAGGTCTACCTGCAGCGCACGCCGATCCTGCCTCCGGACGACCAGAGCCGGCAGTTCGTCGACCTCTCGTACCAGATGTCGCTGGCCGGCAACGCCAAGCACTCCTTCCCCGTGACGCTGCCCCAGGTCGCGGGGGAGCCGCTGCAGTACCACTGGTTCGCCTTCGTGCACGAGGCGATGACCAGCCTGGTCGGCCACATCGACCTGCCGGTGATCCAGCTGCGGCTGATGATCCCCGCGCTGTGCGCGCTCACCATGCTGGTCGCCGCGGTGGTCGCCTGGCGGCTCTCCGGCCGGGCCTGGGCCGGCCCGATCGCGGGTCTGCTGCTCTTCACCATCGGGGAGTTCAACGGCGGGCACGGCGAGACCCCGTTCGGTTCGCCGCAGGTCACCCTGATGTCCTGGGCCAGCGTCTCGATGACCTACAGCCAGCCGCTCCTGCTGGCGCTGATCGGCGTGGTCGGCGACGGGCTGCGCAGGCCCGACACCGAGGGCGGCCGGGGGGCCGTGCCCGGCCTGGGCCGCCGCGGCTTCTACGTGCTGGCCGTGCTCTTCGCCTTCGCCTCAAGCGCGGCCAAGGCCACCTCGCTGCCGGTCACCCTGGCCGCACTGGCGCTGACCGGGCTGGTCGGCCTCCTCACCACCCGCCGGATCCCGTGGACCGTGGTCTGGCTGGGCGCCATCGTGGCCACCGCGCAGCTTTTCTCCACCGCGGTGATCTTCGCCTTCAAGAGCTACGGCCTGTCCGTCGAGCCCTTCTCCAACCTGCAGTCCAACTGGGCCGACCCGCAGCAGGTGCGCAGCTCCACCAGCCAGCTGGTGGTGGTGGCGCTGGTCTGGTTCGCCTTCCTGATCAACACCCAGCTCCGGATGGCGGGCGCGCTGCCGCTGCTCTGGCGCAGCCGGCTGAAGCTGGACCCGGTGCTCTGGTTCCTGCTCGGCGGCACGGTGGCCGGCCCGGCCGTCTTCGTGCTGCTGAACGGCTGGAACGCGGGCTACTTCACCCACGCGGGCCTGGCCTTCGGCGTGCTGCTCTCCGCCTGGGGCTACTGCGAGGCGTTCGAGCGGGCCGCCCTCTCCACCGCGGGCCGCACCGCGCTGGCCGCCTTCGCCGCCGCCTACACCGGTGTGATGATCTGGCTCGTCTACAACCACGACGCCGACTGGCAGAAGTGGGCCACCGACACCGTCAAGGGCTGGCACCCGTCCCGGACCGGCTTCCTGCGGGCCTTCCTGACCAGTCCCGACGGGCACAACGGCTCGGCCGCCGGCCTGTGGCCGATCGTCTCGGCCGGTCTGGCACTCTGCGCGATCGCCGCCGCCTGCGCCGTGCTCTGGTGGCTGATTGGCCGCATGGTCAAGCCGATGCGCCGTCGCGGCGGCATCGTGCTGCTCACCGCCGCGCTGCTGGCGGGCGTGCCCACCCTGGTACTCGACCTGCCGAAGCCGGTCTGGGACCCGACCGTGTGGGGTTCCTTCCCGCTCCCGGCCGGCAAGATCGACGCGGCCCGCTGGCTGCGCGCGCACAGCGACCCGACCGACGTCGTGGCGACCAACGAGCACTGCTGGTCCGCGGACGACTTCAAGGACCCGAAGGCGCCCTGCAACGACTACCGCGACTTCACCCTGAGCGCCTACTCCGAGCGCTCGGTCCTGGTCGAGGGCTGGGCCTTCGCCCCCCGGGTGATGGCGGGCACCGACCCCGGCTTCTGGGACCAGGCCCTGCTCAAGCAGAACGACGCCGCGGTCTACCAGCCGACCGCCGCGCTGCTGGGCGAGCTGCAGGACCAGCACCACGTGCGGTTCCTGTTCGTGAACCGCAAGGTCGGCCCCGAGTCCGCCGAACTCGCCTCGCTCGCCGACAAGGTCTACGACAACGGCCGGATCGCCATCTACCGGCTGCGCTGACCGGGCCCCGACCGAAAAGGCGGCCGCCACCACCCTCGAGGGTGGTGGCGGCCGCCGTCGTTCCGGGTCCGGCACCTCAGTGCTTGCGCTCCAGCAGGGTCACGGTGATCGCCCGGACCTTGTTGGTCTGGTAGACGTCGAACTTCGCCTTCAGCGCGTCCGCCTCGGCGGCCGGCATGCCCTTGTAGGGGTCGTCGCCGTCGGCGAAGGTCACCATCCAGATCCGCTGCAGGCTGCCGATGCAGGCGTTCGGGTCGGCGCAGTCGGAGGCGAACAGGTCGTTGCGCTGGATCGGGGACTGGGCCGCGAAGACGTCCACGGGCTTGACGGAGCGCGGCAGGTAGTACTCCATCGCGTGGTCCATCATCATGTACGCCTGGTCGCCGCGGACCGGCACGATGCCGTCGCCCTGCCGGTAGTCCTTGGCGATCAGCCGGGCCGCGGCGCGCTCGTCGGAGCGCTCGTGCGACTGGGTCTTGCGCAGGTCCTGCTGCGCCTCCATGCCCAGGTAGCCGGTGCCGAGCAGGAAGACCACGGCCATCACGACCCGCGGCCGCATCGCGGTCACCGCGGCGCCCGCCACCACGCACCAGGCCGGCACGGTGAAGAGCAGGTAGCGGTCCATGAAGTACGAGGTCGAGCCCTGCGAGATCAGGTACACCGCACCGATCGGCAGCGCGGCGGTGACGCCGATCTCCAGCGCCCGGCGCCGGCTGGTGTTCCAGGCCAGCGGCATCACCGTCATCGCCAGGAAGATCGCACTGACCAGCGGCGAGCCGAACACCCCGGACCAGAAGTCGGGGAAGGAGTCCAGCACCGGCGTCTGGATCCAGGAGATCTGCCGGCCCACCTGCCGCTGGCCGATGATCACCAACGGCACCAGCGGGGCGAGCGCGACGACCACGGCGGCCGGGAAGGCCCAGAGCAGCTTCCTGTTGCCGGACTCCCGCCAGCGCAGCAGCACGATGATCGCGTGCGGCAGCAGGAAGACCAGCGAGATCATGTGGAAGAGCCCGGCCATCGCCACGCAGAACGCGTAGCCCAGCCAGCGCGGCCAGGTCGGGCGCTCCACCGCACGCAGCAGCGCCCAGGTGCCGGCCGCGACGAAGAGCACCACGAAGGCGTAGCCGCGCACCTGCTGGGAGTAGACCGACACCGAGGGCACGATCGCGAAGAGCAGCCCCGCGACCAGACCGGCCCAGGTGTTGAACAGCTTGCGCCCGGTCAGCGCCACGAACGCCGCCGAACCGGCCATCGCCAGCGCGGAGGGCAACCGCATCGAGGCGACCGAGTCGCCGAACCAGCCGATCCAGAAGTGCAGCAGCAGGTAGTACGCGCCGGACACCGCGTCCACGTGGCCCAGCATGTTCCACAGCTCGCCCGTGCTGCGCTCGGCCGCGCTCCACGAGGCCAGCTCGTCGCGCCACAGCTCCGGACGCCAGCTGCCCCGTATCCCGAACCCCAGGGTGAGCAGGGCCGGCCAGATCCAGAACGTCCCGGTGGCCCAGCGGGGAAGCGAGGCGAACCGGCCCGTACCCTCGGCGGCGGCGGGTCTCGCCGTTGTCGACTGTTCGGCCACAGCGGCTTCCGCCACGTCTTCCCCCTTGGGACGCACGATCATTCGGATGGTCGTCGCATCGGCATCAGGGAGCGTCTGGATAGACCCAGGTGAGGTATCCGCCGTACACGGCGGAACACGCCGACACCGAAACGAGGACCAGCATAGTGGTCGCCCGGCGGCGGATCCTCGTCAGCCCGACCGCCGCCGGGAGCAGCAGGGGGAAGGCGGGCAGCAGGAACCGGGCCCGCGAGTTGAAGTAGGCGGCGTCACCGAGCGCGATCAGCAGCAGCACCGCGCTGTACACCAACAGCCACGGCGGCTGCCGCAGCACCACGCAGATCCCGAACTGGATCAGGTAGGCGACCAGCACCAGGGCGGTGACCGCCTCGGTCAGCCAGACCGGCTGCGCGGAGAAGAGCAGCCGGTAGAAGGAGTCGGCGGTGCTGCGGCCGAAGTCGAAGTGCGAGTTCCAGGCCATCTGCACCTGGAAGTAGCCGTCCCAGCGGCCCCGGCGGGCGCCGACCCAGGCCACGTAGCCGAGGAAGCCCAGCGGCGCCAGCAGCGCGCCGAGGACCGGCCGCCGCCAGCCGTGGGCCCGCCGCTCGCGGACCATCCGGAGCAGTTCGCCGGCCACCGCGACCCCGATCGCCGCCGCCACCGCGATCCCGGTGGGCCGGGTCAGGCAGGCCAGGCTGGAGAGCGTCCCGGCCCGCAGCCACTGCCGCAGCAGCACCGCGAGCAGCGCCCAGGCGGCCAGCGCCGTGAACAGCGGCTCGCTGTACGCCATGCTCTCCACCACCGCGCCGGGCAGCATGCCCCAGAGCAGCGCCGCCATCACGCCGGCCCGGCGGCCGTGCAGCCGGCCGCCCAGCTCGAAGATCCCCCAGGCGGCGAGCAGCGAGCAGCCCCAGCTGACGGCCAGTGCGGCGGCCGGCACGCTGAGCGGGAGCACGGTGTGCGCGGCGGTGATCAGCCAGGGGTAGAGCGGGAAGAAGGCCAGCGTGGAGTAGGGGATGCCGTTGGCGTAGCCGCCGATGGCCAGCTTGTCGACGTAGCCGTGCCGCACGATGTGCTGGTACCACTGGGCGTCCCAGAGCGTGGCCAGCCGGTGCAGCGGCGGCTGGGTCGGGTCCAGGTGGCGGCCCCAGACCACCACCACCAGCACGCCCAGCACCCGCACCGCGGTGTAGCCGAGCAGAGCGGGCGCCGCGTTCCGCAGCCGGGCGGCCGCGCCGCGCAGCCGGCGGCCGGCGTGCCGCCCGCGGACCCGGACCGGAGCGGCGGGGCCGGGGTCGGGCTTCTCCAGGCGGCCGGTCTCGGCGCTCAACTTGTCCTCCCGGCCGGCGGTGACCGGGCGGGGGCTGGCACGGCTTCGGCCCCGGCAGGGTATGCCGGGGCCGGAGCCGTGGAGCCGCAGGTCGCGGGCGTGTCGCCGCAGGTCGGCGCGGGTTCACCCGGACGGGTGCGGAAGGGTCACTCGGGCTCGCCGTTGCGGCGAATCTGGGCGAAGGAGAGGTCCAGCTTCTTCTTCATCCAGGGAGCCAGCGGGCGCTCGACCAGCCGGTGCACCAGGTAGGCGGCGACCAGCATGATGCCCAGGGTCAGGAAGAAGGTCGGGTACGGCGCCATCTTCGGCCGCAGCCGGGTGATGATCTGGAAGCCGACTTCCTGGTGCAGCAGGTAGAGCGGGTAGGTGAGGGCACCGGCGGTGGTCAGCCACCTCCAGCGGATCCAGTTGAACCAGCCCAGCGCGGCGCCGATCACCAGCAGGTAGGCCACGGTCACGTAGGCCATGGTCAGGTACCAGGACAGGTGGTGCTCGGTGCCGTACTCGTAGCCGTAGATCACGCCGCGCATCTTGTCCTGGGCCATCAGCCAGCAGAACCCGATGATGCCCCAGAGCGCCAGGTTGGGCTTGAACCGGTACATCAGGTACATCGCTATGCCGGAGATGAAGTACCAGGCGTAGGTCGGCTGCACGATGGTGTCCAGCAGCGGCCAGTTGACGGCGGGCGAGATGGTGGCCAGGAAGGCCCAGATCCCGCAGAACGCCACCAGGCGGCGGTAGGTCAGGCCCCAGAGCAGCAGCACGCCGAAGAGCACGTAGAACCGCATCTCGGCCCAGAGCGACCAGTACACCGGGTCGATGTTGTCCACGTTGCCCGGCATGTTGAGCATCGTGAGGTTGCTCAGGATCCGGGTCGGGGTGGGGTGGTGGGTGTCGTCTCCCCATATCGTCGGGGCCCACCAGAGCAGCACCGCCGAGGTGATCAGCACGGCCACCCAGTAGGCCGGGAAGAGCCGGACCACCCGGGAGGTGACGAAGTCGCCGAGCGAGCGGCCCCAGCAGGACATGCAGATGACGAAGCCGCTGATCAGGAAGAACAGCTGCACACCGGTCCAGCTGTAGGCCCCGATCAGGTGGCCGAACGGCATCATCTTCTTCGGGTCGCCGTGCCAGACGCCCGGGAACCGCTCGACGCCCAGCCAGTGCCAGCAGAGCACGCCGATGGCGGCCAGCAGACGCAGGCCGTCCAGCACGTAGAGCCGGGGGCGCTTGGCGGGCTTGGCCGCTTCGGTCGGAGCGGCACTGTCCACCGTGTGCCGGGGCAGTTGCTCGTGACTGGCTACTGTCGAAGACATCTGGACGCTCTCGGTGCGGGGATCGAGGGGGGACCCGCCCGTCCCGGCGCGGGGTCGGAGGAGAGCCTACCGACTACCCGGGCCGGTACTGCGACGGAGCCCGCGGTCGGAGTTCCGCCGCTGGTCACACCAGCCTGCGCGCCGTCGCCCACCGGGTCAGCTCGTGACGGTTGCTCAGCTGCAGCTTGCGCAGCACCGCCGAGACGTGGCTCTCGACCGTCTTCACCGAGATGAACAGCTGCTTGGCGATCTCCTTGTACGCGTACCCCCGGGCGATCAGCCGCAGCACCTCGCGCTCGCGCTGGGTCAGCCGGTCCAGGTCCTCGTCCACCGGCGGCGTGTCGGTGGCCGCGAAGGCGTCCAGCACGAAGCCGGCCAGCCGGGGCGAGAAGACCGCGTCGCCGTCGGCGATCCGGAAGATCGCGCCGACCAGGTCGGTGCCGGTGATGGTCTTGGTGACGTAGCCGCGGGCGCCGCCGCGGATCACCCCGATCACGTCCTCCGCCGCGTCCGAGACGGACAGCGCCAGGAACTTCACGCCGCCCGGCTCGCCCATCACCGCGGTGGAGCGGCGCAGCACCTCGACCCCGCCACCGCCGGGCAGGTGGACGTCGAGCAGCACCACGTCGGGGCGGGTCTCGGCGACCACCCGGACCGCGGACTCCACGTCGTCGGCCTCGCCGACCACGTCGATGCCGGTGGTCTCGGTGCGGCCGATCTCGGCGCGCACGCCGGTGCGGAACATCCGGTGGTCGTCCACCAGGACGACCCGGGCCGTCCTCTCGGGGGCGGGCACGGCGTCAGTCATCTGCGGCTCTCTCCATCTCCAGCTCGACCTCGGTGCCGCCGTCCGGCGCCGGGCGGACCCGACCGGTGCCGCCGTGGCGCTTCATCCGCCCGATGATCGACTCCCGGACGCCCATCCGGTCCTCGGGCACGGTGTCGGGGTCGAAGCCGGGACCGTGGTCGCGCACGAACACCAGCACCGTCCTCCCCTCCACCTCGGCGTAGACCTGCACCGCTCCCCCGCCACCGTACTTGGCGGCATTGACCATCGCCTCGCGCGCGGCCTGCATCTGCGCGGCGATCCGCTCGTCCATCGGGCAGTCGCCGACGCAGACCAGTTCGATCGGCACCCCGTGCCGGTCCTCCACCTCGGCGACCACCTCGCGGATCCGCTCGGCCAGGGTATCGGGCGCGGCCTCGGCGGCGGCCTCCGGGCGGTAGAGCCAGAGCCGCAGTTCGCGCTCCTGGGCCCGGGCCAGCCGCTGCACCTCCTTGGGGTCCTCGGCGCGGCGCTGGATCAGGGTCAGGGTGTGCAGCACCGAGTCGTGGATGTGCGCGGCGATCTCGGCCCGCTCCTGGGCCCGGATGCGGGCGGTCCGCTCGGCGCCCAGGTCCTGCCACATCCGCAGCGCGTAGGGGCCGGTGAGCACCAGCACCCCGGCCAGCACCGCGAGCGAGGCCTCCACCACCGAGCCGACCGCGGAGCCGGTGCCCTGCAGGATCAGGAAGCCGACGATGCCGGCGGCGACCAGCAGCACGCCGGCCCCGACCCGGGCCACGGCGCTGCGCCGGCGGGCGCCGGCCAGGCCGAACCAGCGGGCCCAGCGGGAGTCGTCGGCCTGCCGCCAGACCAGCGCGACGCCGACGCCGATCGCCAGCAGCGGCCAGGCGTAGGGCTGGGAGGACTGCAGGTGCAGCGCGTTGAGCAGCCACATCACGCCGACCACCAGCATCAGCAGGGCGGCCAGCTGCCCGGCGTTGCGGCGGCTGGCGGCGGCCGGCGGCTCGCCGGGCACGGCCTGCTCGGCGATCACCGGTTCGCCCTGGAAGGTGCCCTGCAGCAGGTCGCGCAGCCGGCCGAGCCGGCCCCGGCGGCCCTTGCGCAGCGGGTCGGGCGAGACGCCGTGGGCGCCGGCGGGGATGAACTGGCCGCCGGCCCAGACCCAGCCGGAGCCCAGGGCCGGCTCGCCGATGCCGATCGGCACCACGAACCAGAAGGCCGCGTAGAGCAGCACGCCGATCCCGTTGGCGAAGAAGAGCAGCACGAAGGCGGCCCGCACCCAGGTGACGGGCAGGCCGAGGTGGACCGCGAGGCCGTGCGCCACACCGCCGAGCACCCGCGAGTGCGGGCTCCGGTAGAGCTTGCGGTAGGGCGGGCGGTCGGGCTCGGGGACCGGGTCGGCGCCACCGGACGGTCCGTCGGCGGCGGTGCTGTTCACGGGGTCGGGGCTTGCCACGCCACCGATGGTCACATGCGCGCAGGTCCGAATGCATCAGGGTCTTCCCCCTAGGTGCTGAAGCGGGTCCGATGAGCGGTGTTTCGAAATGTCAGATGAAACGACTTTTTGACAGAGTCGCCTCCCCGGCGCGGCCGACCACGGTCCTGACCGGCCGTCACACCCCTCGAACCCGGGAGGTCCCGACGTGCCCCGACGACTCCTGAGCCGCGGCCTGGCCGCGCTGCTGGGCCTGCTCTGCGGCCCGCTGCTGCCGCTCGCCGCCCCCGCCGCCGCCCGCGGCACGCCCCGGCCCCCGGTGCTGCGGGTGATGCCGCTGGGCGACTCGATCACCGTCGGCGTCGGCAGCCGGGACGGCGCCGGCTACCGGCTGCCGCTCTGGGAGATGGCGGGCCGGCAGCCGCTCTTCACCCTCGACCTGGTCGGCTCCCAGCAGGGCGGCCGGTTCCCGCAGGCCCGGCACGAGGGGCACAGCGGCTGGATGGTGGCCGACCTCACCGCCCGGGTGGACGGCTGGCTGGCCGCCGCCCGCCCCGACGTGGTGCTGCTGCACATCGGCATCAACGACCTGGACCGCGGCCCCGACAAGGCGCACGCTGCCGACCGGCTGGCCGCGCTGCTGGACCGGATCTACACCGACCGCCCGGGCGTCGGCGTGCTGCTGCTCGGCCTGCTGGACACCACCGCGGGGCTGGAGCAGCCGGCCCGGGAGTTCGACCGGCGGGCCGAGCTGCTGAGCACCGCCGAGTGGCGGCTCGGCCGGGACTTCACCTACCTGGCCCCGCCGGAGCTGACCCCCGCCGAGTTCGCCGACCGCCTGCACCCGAACGACCTCGGCTACCGGCGGATCGCCGCCCGGTTCTTCCAGGCCCTCACCGTCGAGGGGGGCCGCCGGGCGGCTGTCCCTGAGCCCGTCTCAGGGACGTTTCAGGGTCCGGCCGGGGGCCGCCCCGGTCCCGCGGCGGCCCGGCAGGCCGCAGGATAGGTGGCATGACCGAGGAGCAGAGCACGCCGCCCGACGATCCGGGCGCCCGGGAGGCCGCCGCCGACACCCGTCCTCCGCTGACCCGCAGTGAGCGGCACCGCGTGGTGGCGGGCGTCTGCGGCGGCCTCGGCCGGCACCTGGACATCGACCCGGTGGTCTTCCGGGTGGTCACCGCCGTGCTCTGCCTCACCGGCGGCCTCGGCCTGTTCGTCTACGGGCTGGCCTGGCTGATCGTCCCCAACGAGCGGGAGGACGGCAAGCACGGGCGCACCGAGCTGCAGCGGGTGCTGACCGGGCGGGTCGACGCGCAGTCCATCGGCGCGGTGCTGATGACGGTGATCGGCACCGGCGTCTTCTTCTCCTGGATGGGCAGCGGCGACTCGGTCCTGCCGCTGCTGATGCTCGGCGCGATGGTCTTCTTCGCCGTCCGGCACGACCCGGAGCGCCGCCGCCGGGCCCGCGGCCAGGGCACCGCGCCGCGCCCCGGCGGCCCCTACGACCGGGCGACCGCGAGCACGGCGGCGGGCACCCCGGGCGCGGCCGGCCCGCTCACCGACTGGGACACCTGGCGGCGCGACTTCCACACCCAGTGGACGGCCCGCAAGGCCGAGTTCCACGCCCAGCTCCACCAGGCCAAGGCGGGCTTCGCCGGCGGCGCCACCGCCACGACCGCCCCGCCGGCGCCCGAGGACGCCCCGCCCCCGCCCGCCGACGGCCCCGCCGACGCCCCGCCCTCCAGCCGCACCGGCTACCTCTGGGACCCCCGGCACCCCGAGCGCGACCCCTGGGGCACCACCCCGCCGCCCGGACTGCCGCCGCAGGCCTGGTGGCAGCGGACCGACCTGCCGGCCGGCGACCCGCTGCGCAAGGGCCCGGCCCAGCAGCCGCCGGTCCCGCCGCGCCGGGAGCGGCGCCGCTCCGGCGGCCTGGCCCTGCTCGGCCTGCTGCTCGCGGCCGGCGCCGCCTGGGCGGTCTGGGCGGGCGGCCACGGCGGCACCACCGTGCTGCTCTCCACCGTGCTGGCCACCGGCCTGCTGGTGCTCGGCCTGACCATGATGATCGGCTCGCGCTGGGGCCGGGCCCGGGTGCTGGCGGTGCCGGCGCTGCTGGTCACCCTGGCGCTGGCCGCCCTGGGCAACCACGTCCGGGCCACCAACTTCACCACGGGCGACCGGAACTGGGCCCCGGCCTCGGCGGCCGAGCTGCAGACCCGGTACGCGCTGGGCGCGGGCGACGTCCACCTGGACCTCACCGGGCTGGACCCGGCCGGCGCCACCCTGGCCTCCCAGGTGCAGGTGGGCACCGGCAACGTCGAGGTGCAGCTGCCGCCCGGCGCGGCGGCCGACCTGACCCTGCGGGTGGCCGTGGGCGACATCGAGGCCCCGGGCGTGGACAAGAAGGACACCGGCGGGCTCGGCACCCGCCGCACGATCCACCTGGATCCGGTGGGCGGCGGCCCGGCCGAGGGCACCCTCGACCTCACCATCGAGGTCGGCATCGGCCAGATCCAGGTGGTGCGGTGATGCGGCGACACCGCTTCGACGTCTTCTCGTTCGTGGCCGGCGGGCTCTTCACCGTGCTCGCCGTGCTCTTCCTGATCGCCTCGGTCAACGGGCACCAGCTGAACGGCCGGATCGTGCTGCCGGTGGCCTTCATCGTGCTGGGCGCGGCCGGGCTGATCGGCGCGGTCGTCGCGGTGGCCCGCCGGCGGTCCGCCGCGCAGGACGACCGGCGGGGCGGCGAGGGCTGACCCCGGGTCAGCCCTGCAGCGGGCCGAGGTCCAGCCGATCGCCGTTCTTGGTGACGGTGTACTTGGGCAGCGGCTTGACCGCCGGGCCGGCCAGCACCGCGCCGGTGGCGGCGTCGAACCGGGAGCCGTGGCACGGGCAGTCCAGCCGACCGCCGCTCGGCGGGTTCACCGTGCAGCCGGCGTGGGTGCAGATCGAGGAGAGCCCGCAGTACTGGCCGGCCGAGGGCTGCAGGATGTAGACCGCGTCCCCGGTGGCCGGGTCGGTCACCGTGGCCGAGCCGCCGACCGGCACCTGGGCGGCCGCCACCGAGACCGCCGCCCCGCCCTGCCCGGTCGGGGCGGCGGGCTTCCCGGCGGCCGGCTTGGACTTCTTGCGCACGAAGGTGGCGGTGAGCGAGCCCAGCAGCAGCCCGGCCCCGCCGAGCGCCACGGCCGCGATCGAGCCGTCCACGAAGGTCCGCCGGCGCACCGCGTCCTCGGTCAACCCGCGGTTGCGGTCCCGCTCGGCCCGCCGGGCCAGGTAGCCGTCCACCGAGAGGTACGGGGTGCCGGCCAGCAGCATCGCCGTCCAGGCCATCAGGTAGGGCAGGTCGTTGCCGAGGTAGTAGGGCGTCACGTTGTAACTGATCGTCAGGAACAGGGTCAGGCTGAGCGCCGCGCCGCCGAGGGCGGCCACCCGGCCCCAGAGGCCGAAGAGCGTGCCGAGGCCGACCGCCAACTCGCCGAAGGCGATCAGCAGCGCGAAGAAGGTCGGTGCGTGCAGCGCCGGTTCCAGCAGTGCGCCGACCGGGCTGTGCGCCTTGGCGGCCAGCGTCTGGGCGTAGAAGGACTGCAGGTCGCCGCGGCCGGCCAGGTAGTGCTGGTCGGCCAGCTTGTCCAGGCCCGCGTAGCTGAAGGTGACGCCGAGGAAGAGCCGCAGCGGCAGCAGCGCGTACCGGCTCGCCAGCGCGCGGCGCCCGGCGGCCCGCTCCCGGCGGCCGGGCGGCACGGGGGGCTGTTCGGCGCCGGAGCCGTCGGACTCCAGCGAGTCCCGGGTGCCCTCCATCATCGCTTCACCTTCCCGAATCCCGTCGCCGCGTCGCATCCCGACCGGTCCGCTCCGCATTCTGCCCGCTCCAGCGTGCTTCCGACGGTATCCGGCGCCGTTCGCGTCGGACCCCGGCCGCACCCGCGACCCGGCCGGAACCGACGCGAACGGCCGCACCGCCACCCGCTGGTACGCGGGCGGCGGTGCGGCCGTTCAATGCTGCGGGGAGCGGATCACTCCCACTCGATGGTGCCCGGCGGCTTGCTGGTCACGTCCAGCACCACCCGGTTGACCTCGCGCACCTCGTTGGTGATCCGGGTCGAGATCTTCGCCAGCACCTCGTAGGGCAGCCGCGACCAGTCGGCGGTCATGGCGTCCTCGGAGGAGACCGGGCGCAGCACGATCGGGTGGCCGTAGGTGCGGCCGTCGCCCTGCACGCCGACGCTGCGGACGTCGGCCAGCAGCACCACCGGGCACTGCCAGATCTCCTGGTCCAGGCCGGCCGCGGTCAGCTCCTCGCGGGCGATCGCGTCGGCCTCGCGGAGCAGGTCCAGCCGCTCCTTGGTCACCTCGCCGACGATCCGGATGCCCAGGCCCGGGCCCGGGAACGGCTGGCGCTGGACGATCTCGGACGGCAGGCCGAGCTCCTGGCCGACCATCCGGACCTCGTCCTTGAACAGCTTGCGCAGCGGCTCGACCAGCTCGAACTGCAGGTCCTCGGGCAGGCCGCCGACGTTGTGGTGGGACTTGATGTTGGCGGTGCCGGTGCCGCCGCCGGACTCCACCACGTCCGGGTAGAGGGTGCCCTGGACCAGGAACTCCACCGCCGGGCCCTCGTCCGCGACGATCTCGGCCTGGGCCTGCTCGAAGACCCGGATGAACTCCCGGCCGATGATCTTGCGCTTCTGCTCCGGGTCGGTGACGCCGGCCAGCGCGGCCAGGAACCGCTCCTCGGCGTCCACCACCACGAGCTTCACTCCGGTGGCGGCCACGAAGTCCTTCTCGACCTGCTCGCTCTCGCCCTTGCGCATCAGGCCGTGGTCGACGTAGACGCAGGTCAGCCGGTCGCCGATGGCCTTGGCCACCAGCGCCGCGGCCACCGCGGAGTCCACCCCGCCGGAGAGGCCGCAGATCGCGCGCTTGTCCCCGACCTGGGCCTTGATCAGCGCGACCTGCTCGTCCACCACGTTGTGGGTGGTCCAGGTCGGCGCGATGCCGGCGCCGCGGTAGAGGAAGTGCTCCAGGATCTGCTGGCCGTGCGTGGAGTGCAGCACCTCGGGGTGGTACTGGACGCCGTAGAGCTTGGCCTCGTCGTTCTCGAAGGCGGCGACCGGGACCACGTCGGTGGAGGCGGTCACGGTGAAGCCCTCGGGGGCCGCGGAGCAGGCGTCGCCGTGCGACATCCAGACCGACTGCTCGGCGGGCGTGCCCTCGAACAGGGTCGAGCCGGAGCGGCTGACGTGCAGCGGGGTGCGGCCGTACTCGCGCGCACCGCTGTTGTCCACGGTGCCGCCGAGGGTGATCGCCATCAACTGGAAGCCGTAGCACATGCCGAAGACCGGCACCCCGGCCTCGAAGATCGCGCGGTCCAGCCGCGGCGCGCCCTCCTCGTAGACCGAGGAGGGGCCGCCGGAGAGGATGATCGCCTTCGGGTTCTTGGCGAGCATCTCGGCGACCGGCATGGAGCTCGGCACGATCTCGCTGTAGACCCGCGCCTCACGCACCCGGCGGGCGATGAGCTGGGCGTACTGGGCGCCGAAGTCGACCACCAGGACGGTGTCGACCGACGGTGCGGACTGGTCGGGGGTAGCTGGTGACACAGACGGCCTTCCGGCGGCGAAGGTGGGGGTTCCCTCAAGAGTCTACCGGGAGCACTGTTCACCCCTTTGCCGCGGCGCCGTGTCCGGCCGGCCGCCCCGCTCGTTCTCCCAGCGGCCGTACGACCGCGCCGCACCCGCCAGGTGCGGTGGCAGCAGCGCCCGGGCCCGCGCCCGTGCGGCCGGCAGGACCACGCGTGGAAACTCCAGTCCACCCGGACGCGTGGCGCACCGCTCCCTGGGCCGGCAGCCGAGGGGGCGGTGCGCCGTGGGACCGCGGACGGGTGCAAGGGGCCGGCCGCAGGGGACAGCGGCCGGCCCGGGACTGAGCTGTGGAGGTGCGGCGGCAGGCCCCGGGGACGCCCGGGCCGGCCGCCGCATCGCCCGGCGACCGTCGTACCCACACTACGTTCCGTGACCAGCCGGACCGGGTGTCCCGGCCTGCCGCCGGAGCCCCGGCGACCGGCCGGTAACCGGGGTGGCAGAAAATGGACTGCCGCGAAGTACGCCGAATCGGTTGCAGAGCAAGGCCTCCGTCCACCACGATGCAGGGGACGGGTTCGCCGGTGGCCTGGACCGACCGGTGGCTCCGCCGATTCGCCGCTGGCGCCCACCAGCCGTCACGGCGAGTCGTTCCTCACGCTCCGTGAGGCATCTCCGCAGCGCCCCGGTCACCTCCGGGTCCGCCCGGGCGCTGCTCTCGAGCCAACCGAATAGCGGCGGCGCTCCTCCCCCGGCGCCGTCCACCCAGCACCGGCGCAGCCCTGACGCCGCGTGCTGAGCGACAAAGGGCCCCGTTCCCCCGCGGGGCCCTTTGCCCTTGCCCGGGCGCTCCCTCACTCTCCCTCACTCCGCCAGTCGCAGTTCGGCGACCGCCCCGCCGTCCGGGTGGTTGGCCAGCCGCAGCCGCGCGCCGAGCACCGCCGCCTGGCCCTGGGCGATGGTCAGGCCCAGGCCGTGGCCGTGCCCGCGCTCCCGGGCCCCGGTGCGGAACCGCTGCGGGCCCTCGGCCAGCACCTGCTCGGGGAAGCCGGGGCCGTGGTCCCGCACCGTCACCACCGGACCGTCCACCGTGACCAGCACCGGCGGGGCGCCGTGCCGCTCGGCGTTGGCCAGCAGGTTGGCGAGCACCCGGTCCAGCCGGCGCGGGTCGGTGGCCACCTCGGCCTCGGCGCGCACCTCCAGGCCGGCCGCGGGCGGCAGGATCCGGCGCAGCAGCGCGCCCAGCTCCAGCCGGGAGAGCTCGGCCCGCTCCGCCCCCGCGTCCAGCCGGGAGACCTCCAGCAGGTCCTCGGTGAGCCGCCGCAGCACCCGCACCCGGTCCTGCACCAGCTCGGTCGGGCGACCGGGTGGCAGCAGCTCGGCCGCGGTCAGCAGGCCGGCCAGCGGGGTGCGCAGCTCGTGCGCCACGTCCGCGGTGAACCGCTGCTCGTTGGCCAGCTTGCTGCTCAGCACCGCCGACATCGAGTCCACGGCGGCGGCCAGCTCCGCCACCTCGTCCCGGGCCCGGCCGAGCGGGCCGATCCGGGCCGCCAGGTCGCCGCGGGCGATGGTCCGGGCGGTCCGGGCGGCCGTGCGCAGCCGGCGGCTGATCCGGTGCGCGACCAGCGTCCCGGCCAGCGCGGTGACCAGCACCGAGAGCGCCGCGGAGACGGTGACGGCGCGGTCCAGCTCGGTGATCGCCCGCTGGTCGGCGGTGAAGTCCAGCCAGACCGAGAGCACCTGCCCGTCCGGCCCGGGCGCCGCCGCCCACATCCGGCCGCCGGCCAGCTCCGAGCCCTGGTGGCCCTGGGCGGCCAGCCGGACCAGGCCGGGCGGCACCACCGCGGGGTCGAGGGAGGCGTTCCAGGCGTTGCTGGGCAGTTGGTCGGTCTGGCCGTAGTAGTCCCGCACCTGTTCCAGCGCGGCCTCCGCGGTGGCCCGGGCCTGGCCGGTGTGCTGGCCGACCGAGGCCCGGTGCACCAGCAGTCCGACCGAGAGCGCGACCAGGAAGGAGACGGCGGCCACGGTGACCGCGATCTGCCGCCGCAGGTTCACCCGGCGCTCCGGCGCAGCTTGTAGCCGAAGCCGCGGACGGTCTCGATCCGCTCGGCGCCGATCTTCGCCCGCAGCCGCTGGACGTGCACGTCCACCACCCGGGTGTCGGCGTCCCAGCCGTAGTCCCAGACCCGCTCCAGCAGCAGCTGGCGCTCCAGCAGCACGCCCGGCGCGGCGGTGAACTCCAGCAGCAGCCGCAGCTCGGTGGGGGTGAGCAGGACCTGGCGGCCGGCCACCCGCACCTCCATCGCCCCGGTGTCCACGGTCAGTCCGCCGATCTCGCGCACCGACGGGTCCGGGGACGGTCCGGGCTCGGCGGCCACCGGCTCGGGCTCCCGGTCGGGCAGTCCGGTGCGGCGCAGCACGGTCCGGATCCGGGCCACCAGCACGGCGGTCTCGAACGGCTTGACCACGTAGTCGTCCGCGCCGGCCTCCAGCCCGGAGACCACGTCCACCGCGTCGCCGCGGGCGGACATCATCAGGATCGGCAGCTGGCTCTCCTCGCGGATCCGGCGGCAGAGCCCGACCCCGTCGAGCAGCGGCAGCATCACGTCGAGCAGCAGCAGGTCGGGCCGCTCGGCGCGGAACAGCTCCAGGCCCTCCAGGCCGTCGGCCGCGGTCCGCACCGGGAAGCCGTAGCGCTCCAGGGCCATCCGGGTCGCCTCCCGGATCACCTCGTCGTCCTCGACCAGCAGGATCCGGGGCGCGGCGGTCACCGGCCGGCTCCGCTCGGAACCGGCGAGGGGACGGAGGACGGCACGGCCCCGGACGGCGGCGGTGGCGACGGCGCCGGCGAGGGCTGCCCGCCGCGGCCGGGCGTCGAGGACTGCTGCGGGACCGGCTGCACCCGGACGGACGGCGGGCCCGTGGCCGGGGCGGTGGGCCGGCCGGGCACCCGCGCCCCGGGCGCCGCCGAGGGCACGGCAGAGGGGCTGGCCTCAGTGCCCTTCGACGGCCCCGGGGTCGGCACCGCGCCGGGCAGGCAGCCGGCCGCACCGCCGGGGCCGCCGGCCGCGGTCCGCCGGTCGAAGGCGTCCCGGGACGGGTTCCACTGGTAGGTGGTCGGGCTGTCCGCGCCCGCCCCGGTGGGCTCGGTCAGCACCAGGTTGTGGCCGACCCTCTCGGCCCGGAAGTCCGCCTCCACCACGACCGCCAACAGCGGCAGCACCTGGTGCTCGCGCAGCCGGTAGACGTGCAGGTAGCTGTGCTGGTCGGCAGCGCGCACGGCGGTGACCAGCTCCTCCTGGCCGTCCCCGGTGAGGTCCGGGTACTGCGCCTGGTAGACGGTGCAGCCGGAGCAGCCGTGCAGCGCCGCCCGCTCGGCGGCCGGCAGGTCCGGGTCGGCGGCCAGCACGGCGCCCGGGTCCGCGGCGCGGATCGAGTCGCCGGGCACGGTCAGCCCGGGTATCGGCCCGGCGGGCGGGGCGGCCGAGGCGCCGGCGGCCGGCGAGCGCACGGTCTCGGCGGCCGGCCAGAGCGCGACCGGGCTGGGGTGCTGGGTCAGCGGCCGGGCCGCACCCGCGTCGTGCACCGCGTCCTGGCCGGCGCACCCGGCCGCCGCGGCGGCCGCCAGCACCGCGAGTCCCAGCCACCGGAGCAGCCTGTACAGCCCGTGCATCCCTCTCCTTGGTCCGTTCCGCCGCCCCCTGCTGGGGGACGGGGCGCCGGCCGCGGCCGGTTCCGCTATCCGGTGACCGGGTCGGCGAAGACGATGATGTTGTCGGAGTAGTGGCCGTCGGCGCGCAGCACCCCGCCGCAGGTGATCAGCCGCAGCTGCGGACCGGCGGTGTCGCCGTAGACGGCCTCGGTCGGGAAGGCGTCCTTGGGCGCCTGCCGCAGTTCGCGGACCCGGAAGGCGGCGGTGCTGCCGTCGGTGCGGCGGACCTCGATCCGGTCGCCCGGCCGCAGCTGCGGCAGCCGGTGGAAGACGGCCGGGCCGGCGTGCGTGTCGTAGTGGCCGAGCAGCACCGCCGGGCCGGGCTCGCCGGGGCGCGGGCCCTGGTCGTACCAGTCCACCTCGCCCGGGTGGTCCATCGGCGGCACCGCGGCGCTGCCGTCCGGGTCGAGCCCGGCGGCGACCACCGGCGCTGCCACCCCGAGCTCCGGGATCAGCAGCTCGGCGGGCGCGGCCACCGGCGTCGCGGGCGCCGCCGCGGCGGCCGGCGGCGGGGGCGGGGACGAGGCCGGGCTCGCCGCGGTCGGCGCGGCCAGCACCGGGGTGATCCGCACCGGCGGTGGTTCCTGGTGCCGGGTCAGCAGCAGCCCGGCCAGCGCGAGCGCCAGCGCGCCGCCGGCCGCGGCCGGCACCCGCCCGGGGCGCCGGCCGCGACCGTGCTCAGCGGGCCGCGTCGGCACGGCGCCTGCGGATCGCGTACCCGACGCCGACCAGTCCGGCCAGCGCCAGTCCGGCGCCGCCGGCCACCGCCGGGGTGGACGGGCCGGTCGAACCCTCGCCGGTCTGCGCGCCGCCCCTGGGCACGGTCCGCACCTGGCCGCCGGGCACCGGGGCCGGCGCGGAGACCGCGGGGGTGGGCTTGCCCGCGACCGCGGGGGCCGAGGGCACGGCGCTCGGGCCGCCGGGCACCGGGGCGGCGCTGGGCCGTCCGGTGCCGGCGGGCGTCGCGGAGACCGCGGGGGTCGGCCTGCCCGCGACCGCGGGGGCCGAGGGCACGGCGCTCGGCCTGCCCGGCGCGGCGGAGGCGCTGGGGACGGCCGACGGCCCGTCCGCGTACGCCGCCGCCGAGGGCAGCAGCAGCGCCGCCGCGACGCCGAGACCGAGCACCGACCGCCTGACCGTGCGTGACATGGGGAAACCTCCCGTTCGGGCGCCCGGACCCGTCCGGTCCGAGCTGGCTCCGCCCACGCTAGGAAGGCCGCCGCACGGTCGACCGGCGGCCGTGTAACGGCCGCCGCCCGACTCCGTAACAGTCCCCGCCCCGGGTAACGGCCCAGGTCAGTCGCCCTTCGCCGGCACCTTCGGGACCGGTAGCAGGAGCTCCCCGAAGGCGCCGGCCGGCACCGCGGGACGCACCGGGGCGACCGCGGCCACCCGCCGGTACTCCTCGCCCTGCGCCGGGCGCGGGTCCGGCTCGCCCTTGTTCGGCCACATCGACATCGCCCGCTCGGCCTGCGCGGTGATCGTCAGCGACGGGTTGACGCCCAGGTTGGCGGAGATCGCCGAGCCGTCCACGACGCTGATCCCCGGGTGCCCCCAGAGCCGGTGGTACGGGTCGACCACGCCGCGTTCGGGCGCGTCGGCGATCGGGCAGCCGCCGATGAAGTGCGCGGTCATCGGGATGTCGAAGACCTCGCCGACGGTGGAGCCGGCGAAGCCGTTGATCTCCTCGGCGATCGCCTTGGCGCCCTGCTCGGCGGCCGGGATCCAGCTCGGGTTGGGCTCGCCGTGTCCCTGGCGGGAGGTCAGCATGCCCTTGCCGAGCCCCTTCTGCTTGAGCGAGACGGTGATCGAGTTGTCCAGCGACTGCATCACCAGGCCGATGATGGTCCGCTCCGACCAGCGGTAGTTGCTCAGCGAGCGGGCGAAGACGGTCGGGTGCTTGACCGCCTCGGCGCCGGCCCGCAGCCAGCGCGGACCGCGGCCGCCGCCCGGCACCTGCATGATCGACAGGAAGCCCATCGCGTTCGAGCCCTTGCCGTAGCGCACCGGCTCGATGTGGGTGTTGCCGTCCGGGTGGATCGAGGAGGTGATCGCCACGCCCTTGGTGAAGTCCACCGGGCCGCCGTACCGCCGCGGCGTGGTCTGGGCGCCGACCAGCGCCTCCGAGTTGGTCCGGGTCAGCTCGCCGAGCTTGGCCGAGATCCGCGGCAGCCGGCCCTGGTCGCGCATCCGGTGCAGCAGGGTCTGGGTGCCGTAGGTGCCGGCCGCGACCACCACCCGGGCGGCGGTCAGGGTCCGGGCGCCGGCCTTCTCGGCGGCCGCGCCGCGGGCGTTGGTGCGCTTCACGTCCACCGCGTAGCCCGAATCGCCGTCGGCCTCGCCCAGCTCCCGGATCCGGGCCACCGTGGTGAGCGGGTGGATCTCGGCGCCGTTGGCCTCGGCCAGGAAGAGGTAGTTCTCGGTGAGCATGTTCTTCGCGCCGTGCCGGCAGCCGGTCATGCACTCGCCGCACTCGGTGCAGGCCCGCCGGGCCGGCCCGGCGCCGCCGAAGTACGGGTCCTCGACCACGCCGCCGGGCGCCGTCTTGGCCCGCCCGTCACCGTCCTGGCCGTCGCCGAAGAAGACCCCGACCGGGGCCAGCCGGAAGCTGTCGCCGACGCCCATCCGCTCGGCGGCCGCCTTGAGGTGCACGTCGGAGGGGGTGGTGGTGGGGTTCGTCCGCACCCCGAGCATCCGCTGCGCCTGGTCGTAGAACGGCGCCAGCTCCGCCTGCCAGTCGGTGATGTGCTGCCACTGGCGGTCCTCGAAGAAGGCCTTCGGCGGCACGTAGAGGGTGTTGGCGTAGTTGAGCGAGCCGCCGCCCACGCCGGCCCCGCCGAGCACCAGCACATTGGCCAGCAGGTGGATCCGCTGGATGCCGTAGAGGCCGAGGCCGGGCGCCCAGAGGTAGTTCTTCACATCCCAGGAGTTCTTCGGCAGCTCCGCCCGGGTGAACCGGCGCCCGGCCTCCAGCACCGCGACCCGGTAGCCCTTCTCGGTCAGCCGCAGCGCCGAGACCGAGCCGCCGAAGCCCGAGCCGACCACGATCACGTCGTAGTCGAAACCGCCCACGGTGTCCGTCACTTGAGACCCACCGCCTTCGCCATCCGCAGCGCCCGGGTGAAGAGCGCGGCGAACCGCTCCTCGGAGAGCCCGAAGGCCGGTGCCAGCGGCATCACCCGCTGGCTGGCGATGGTCTGCGCCTCGGTGAAGCGCAGGATGCCCTCGGCGCCGTGCCGGCGTCCCACGCCGGACTCACCCATCCCGCCCATCGGGGAGGCGACCGAGCCGTAGGCGGCCGCGTAGCCCTCGTTGACGTTCACCGTGCCGGTGTGCAGCCGGGCCGCGACCGCCCGGCCGCGCCGCTGGTCCCTGGTCCAGACGCTGGAGTTGAGGCCGTACGGGGTGGCGTTGGCCGCCTCGATCGCCTCCTCCTCGGTGTCGAACCGGTAGATCGAGACCACCGGCCCGAAGGTCTCCTCCTCGCAGACCGCCATCTGCGGGGTCACCCCGTCCAGGATGGTCGGCTCGAAGAAGAACGGGCCCAGCTCCGGCCGGGTCTGACCGCCGGTCAGCACCTCGGCGCCGGCCTTGACCGCCTCCTCCACGTGCCGGACCACGGTCTCCAGCTGCTTGGCGGAGGTCAGCGAGCCCATGTCGGCGCCGTAGGCCAGGCCGCTGCCCAGCCGCATGGTCCGGGTCCGGGCGACGAACCGGGCCAGGAAGGCGTCGGCCACCGAGCGGTGCACGTACAGCCGCTCGATCGAGATGCAGAGCTGGCCGGCCGAGCGGAAGCAGGCCCGCACGGCGCCCTCGGCGGCCCGGTCCAGGTCGGCGTCGGCCAGCACCAGCATGGCGTTCTTGCCGCCCAGCTCCAGCGAGGCGCCGACCAGCCGGGCGGCGGCCCGCTGGGCCACCTCGCGCCCGGTGCGGGTGGAGCCGGTGAAGGAGACGTAGTCGGCCCGCTCCACCACGGCCGGGCCGACCACCGGCCCGTCGCCCACCACGATCTGCCACAGGTCGGCCGGCAGCCCGGCCTCGATCAGCAGCTCCCGGGCCCAGAGCGCGGTCAGCGCGGTCTGCGTGTCCGGCTTGTTGACCACCGCGTTGCCCGCCGCGAAGGCCGGCAGCGCGTCGCTGACGGAGAGCTCCAGCGGGAAGTTCCACGGCGAGATCAGGCCGATCACGCCCTTGGGGCGGCGCCCCTCCAGGGTGTGGGTGAGCACCGGCACGGCGCCGCCGCGCCGCCGGTCACGCAGGTAGCCGGACGCCGAGCGGCCGTAGTGCCGGGCGGCCAGGGCGGCGGACAGCACCTCGTCGAAGGCGTGCAGCCGGGCCTTGCCGGTCTCGGCCTGGATCAGGTCCAGCACCTCGTCCTGCCGCTTGAGCAGCAGGTCGTGGAAGCGCAGCAGCACCGCGGCCCGGCGCTGCACCGGCACCGCGGCCCAGGCCTGCTGGGCCCGCCGGGCCAGCTCGAAGGCGGTCTCGACGTCCGCGACGCCGGACTGCGGGAGGTCGGCCAGCGGCTCGCCGGTGAACGGCGCGACCGTCTCCTGCCGCTCCGTGCCGCTCGCGGTGACGCCCCGGGCCAGCCGGGCGACCAGCGATCGCGGCACCGCGGAGGCGACCGTACGGCCGGCGCCCGGAGCCGCTGGATTGCGGCCGGGGCCGCGGGTTTCTGCCGTGATGTCCGTCATGGGCGAAGCCTAGGACTTCCCGGCCCGGTTGTGTACCCGTCGGTAACAGCCGCTCCGGAGCGGCTTCAGCCCCCGCCGGGGCCCCTGGTGACCTTGAAGTTGTTGAGGAGGGTGGTGAACCGCCGCTCCAGCTGGGTGGCGTCGGTGGCCGGCCCGGAGACCAGGATCGCGTAGCCGGTGCCGTCGCCGTTCTTGAACTCCTCCTCGAAGACCTTCCGCAAACCGGGCACCCCGCAGGTCTGGCAGGTGAAGGTCCACACCCACTTGGCCGCCGGGAAGCCGTAGAGCTGGGTCTCCCCCATGCTCACCCGCTGGTAGTCCTTGCGGGTGCGGTTGTCCTCCTCCATCGACATCAGGTGGTCCAGCGGGGTGCCCAGCTCGCCGGCCGTCACCGCGAACTGGATCAGGTGGTACTGGCTGTCCGGCGTGTAGTAGATGTTGTTGCCGTTGCTCACCGTGCGCGCCCAGGTACCGTCGGTGGGCAGCGGGAAGCGGAAGCCCTGGTCGTCCTGCTGCCAGCGGTAGCCGGCCGGGGGCGGGGCGGTGTCCAGCGAGGGCGCGGCGGAGGGCGAGCCGGAGTCGGTGGGCGCGGTGCTCGGGCCCGCGGCGGCGGGCGCGCCGGTGCTCGGGTCGGCGACCGGGGTGCCCTGGTGCCCGTACGTCTGCACCACGAAGGTCACCCCGCCGGCCACCAGCGCGACGGCGAGCCCGGCCAGCGCCAGCCGCAGCGCGAACCGGCCGCGCGAACGGGCCGGCGGCACGGGGACGGGCCCGGCCTGGTAGGGGTTCGGCCCGGTGGGGCGCCGCTGCACCGGGAAGGAGGGCGGGGTCGGCAGCGCGAGCGGCGGAGCCGGCTCGGTGGGCGCGGCGGCCACCGAGAGCACCGGCGCACCGACCGGGGCCAGCGTCGCGGGGGCCTCGGCGTGCTCCTGCCGCCGGTCCACCACCGGCACCACCTGGGTCGGCACCCGTTGCGGCTGCTGCTCCGCGCCGCCGATGCCGATCGTGTGGCCGTCGGTCACCGCGCGTAGCATCTGCTGGGCCTCGTCCGCGCCGGGCCGCTCGCCCGGGTCCTTGGCCATCAGCGCGGCCAGCACCGGCCCCAGCGCGCCGGCCCGGGCCGGCGGCGGCAGCGGCTCGTCGACCACGGCGGCCAGCGTGGAGAGCGGGTTGTCCCGGCGGAACGGCGAGCTGCCCTCGACCGCCGCGTACAGCGTGGCGCCCAGGCCCCAGAGGTCGGAGGGCGGGCCGAACCGCTCGCCGCGGGCCCGCTCGGGCGCCAGGTAGTCCGGCGAGCCGACCAGGTCGCCGGGGCGGGTCAGCTCCGAGGAGCCCTCGAACTTGGCGATCCCGAAGTCCAGCAGCACCGCCCGGCCGGTGCCGTGCTCCAGCAGCACGTTGGCCGGCTTGACGTCCCGGTGCAGCACCCCGAGCTGGTGCCCGCGGTGCAGCGCGGCCAGCACCTGGGCGCCGACCTCGGCGGCGGAGCGCGGCGACAGCGGGCCGTCCTGGGAGACCACGTCGGCCAGCGAGCGGCCGTCGATCAGCTCCATCACGATCCACGGGCGGCCGTCCTGCTCCAGCACGTCGTGGATGGTGATCACGCCGGCGTGCTTGATCCGGGCCGCGGCCCGGGCCTCCTGCTTCATCCGGGACTGCAGGATCGCCAGGTCCTCCTCGGGCAGGTGGTCGACGGTCAGCTCCTTGACCGCCACCTCCCGGTCGAGCATCAGGTCGCGGGCCCGCCAGACGGTGCCCATGCCGCCGCGGCCCAGCCGGTCGCCCAGCTCGTAGCGGCCGGCGAGCATCCGCGGCTCGACACCGCCGTCCGCCCGACCACCCGCGGTGCCCTCCTGCTCCTGTCCGCCCATGGCGACCGTTCCCCCTCTTCGGTGCACCACGCAACTGATCACCGTTCGGACAATGTTCCGGTCCCAGCCTAGGCGGCCCGAGCCGCGCCACCCAGGGCGACCCGACCACGTGACCCGCTCGTGACGTACCGGCGAGTCGGTCAGTGCGCGAAGAGCACGACGGCTGCCATCGCGAGCACCATCGCGCCCAGCACCCCGCCGACCAGGAGCACCGGCAGCAGCCGGGACGGGCGGCGGGCGGCACCGGCGTGTCGGTGCGGCCGCTCGGCGCGCACCGACGCGCCCGCGCGGGGGCGGGGCACCGGAAGTCGGCGCGGGCGCAGCACGGGCAGCAGCTCGGCGGGTGGCTCGACTCGGTAGGGCTCGGGCGCCTCGGCCAGCAGCTCGGCCAGCCAGGCCCGGGCCTCGGCCGCCGTCGGCCGGGCGGCCGGGTCCAGGGCCAGCAGCCGGTCCACCAGCGGCCGCAGCGGCCCGCAGCCCGCGCTGTCGGCCCGGGCGCCGGAGCGCACCGCGGCGAACAGCGCGGTCTGGCTCTGCTCGGCGAACGGCCCCCGCCCGGTCAGCACCCGGTGCAGCAGCACCCCGAGCGCCCAGCTGTCGGCGGCCGGCCCGAACGCGCCCAGGTCGGTGAGCAGCTCCGGCGGCCAGCGCTCGGCCCGGTTGCCGGCCAGCCCGGCCCGGGCCTGCCCCCAGCGGCGCGGGTCGCCGCCGCCGAGCAGCCGGGCCAGCGCCTCCTCGGCGACGCCGACGGCCAGCCCGCCGAGCAGCGCGGCGCCGTCCTCGCAGACCAGCACCTGTTCGGCCAGCACATTGCCGTGCACCCGCCCGGCCCCGTGCACCGCGGCCAGCGCGGCGGCCACGTCGGCGGCGAGCTCGGCCACCCGGTAGGGCGGCAGCGGTCCGGCGGCGAGCAGTTCGGGCAGCCGGACGGCGACGGGCTGCTCGACGGCCAGCCAGACCGCGCCGTCCTCGGCCACCGCCTCGAAGGACTGCCGCAGCCTGGGGTGCTCGGGCACGGCGGCGAGCACCGCGGCGACCTCGGCCAGCACCGGCGCCGGGTCCAGCCAGCGGCTGCCCGCGAAGTCGGTGCTGCCGGAAAGCTCCGGCACCAGCAGTTCGGGCAGCTCCACCGCCTCCAGCAGCACCCGCACCCCGCTGCGGGTGTCCACGGCGATCCGGGACGGCGGACCGGAGGCCTCGCCCGGACGGTCCGTCACCTGGTAGCGGCCGGCCACGATCTGGCCGGGGCCAGCTCTCATGGCCGTTCCCCTCTCGCTGTGCTCAGTTCGCCGGCTGGAAGGTGTCGAAGCCGACCTGCCGGGCCTGGCTGAGCGCCGCGGAGTTCCAGTCGCCGTCGTTCGCGGTCCAGTAGATCGCATAGGCGTGCGGACCGGTCACGAAGTTGCGGTTCAACGCGTGCTTGACCGTGCTCGAACCGAAGGTCCACTCCCAGTCGGCGGTGTTCGGCCAGCGCCAGCCGGTGACGGCCTGCAACTGGATCCGGTGGTAGTTCGCCATGCCCGGTGCCTGCTGGGCCTCCTCCTGCTGCCAGGCGGCCAGCGCGCTCGGGCCCGGCTGGTCGGTCCAGTCGATCTGCAGCCGGACGCCGTTGCCGGTGAACACGTGGCTCAGCGAGCCGGAGTCCGCGGCGTCGTAGGAGAGCCAGCTCGGCATCTGCAGGCTGAAGCCCTCCCGGTCGGTGTAGAGCTGGAACCCGGCCGGCACCGCGGAGCCGCTCGGCGCGGCACTCGAAGGTGCGGCGCTCGACGGGGCGGCACTGCTCGGCGCGGCACTGCTCGGTGCCGCGCTCGACGGCGCGGCACTCGACGGCGCCGCACTGGCGGGCGGCGCAGCGGCAGGTGCACCGGTCGACGGCGCGGCGGTCGGGGACGCGCCCGTCGACGGCCCGGCGCTCGACGGCACCCCGCCGGTCACCGGCGCCGCGGCCACCGCCCCGGCTGCCCGGGCCGTGCCGGTCCCGCCCGTCCCGGGCTTGGCCCGGTCACCGCTCCCGGCCCCGCTGTCGGCCTGCGCCAGCCACACCCCGCCGGCCACCAGCAGCACCGCCACCACCAGGGCGACCAACAGTTGACGCCGCTTCGACCAGCGCCCGGCCGCGCCCAGCGTGGCGCTGTTGCTCCACCCGGCGTCCGCCGGCGCCGGCTCGGCCGCGGCGGGCTTCGCCGCCGCGCTGCCCACCCGCACCGTGCTCAGCCCGGGCACCGCGCTCGCCGCCCGCGGCTCGGCGGCCTCCGGCTCGGCGGCGGGCGCCACCGCCGTCCGGGTGGTCGCCTCGGCCCGCGCCGTCGACTCGGCGACGATCCGCTTGAGCATCGAGCGGGTGGCGGAGGCGTCCAGCCGCTTCTCCGGGTCCTTCTCCAGCAGCCCCGAGATCACCGCCTGCAGCGGCCCGGCGTTGGCGGCCGGCGGCAGCTCCTCGGTCATCACGGCGGTCAGCGTGGCCAGCGCCGAGCCGCGGTCGTAGGGCGGCTTGCCCTCCAGCGCGGCGTAGAGCGTGCCGCCGAGCGACCAGAGGTCGGCGGGCGGCCCCGGCTTCTGCCCGCGGGCCCGCTCCGGGGATATGTAGGAGGGCGCGCCGACCAGCATCCCGGTGGAGGTGACCGAGGTGTCGCCCTCCACGCTGGCGATGCCGAAGTCGGTGAGCACCACCCGGCCGTCCTCGCCGATCAGCACGTTGGACGGCTTCACGTCCCGGTGCAGGATGCCCTGGGCGTGCGCCGCGCCGAGCACCCCGAGCAGCTCCAGCCCGATCTCGGCGGCCCGCACCGGGGTCACCGGCCCGTCCTCCTTGACCACCTCGGCCAGCGAGCGCCCGTCCACCAGCTCCATCACGATCCAGGGCCGGTCGTCCTCCTCGACCACGTCGAAGACGGTGACGGCGGCGGTGTGCCGGATCCGGGCGGTGGCCTTGGCCTCGCGCAGCGTGCGGACGATCAGCCGGTGCCGCTCGTCCTCGTCCACCGTGCCGGTCATCCGCAGTTCCTTGACCGCCACGATCCGGCCGAGCATCTCGTCCTCGGCCTTCCAGACCGTGCCCATGCCGCCGCTGCCGAGCACCGAATCGAGCCGGTAACGGTCGGCCAGGACTCGGCCGGACGTGCCCTGCGGCTGGGTCATCTCGGGCGTTCCCCCATGTGCTGCTGCCGATCGGGTGACGGACCGTCCGGGCGCGGCGGGCGGGCCGGCGGGACGGTCGAGCACCCATCATCCCCTGTACGGTGCGCTCCTGTTCACGCGACCCCGAAAAAACGGAACGGAGCCCCGCTGTGACCAGCGGGGCTCCGGAGTGACGGGGGGTCAGGGGGGTCAGCGCGCGCTGACCGTCACCTCGACCCGCTGGAACTCCTTCAGCTCGGAGTAGCCGGTGGTCGCCATCGCCCGGCGCAGCGCGCCGAACAGGTTCATGGTGCCGTCCGGGGTGTGCGAGGGACCGGTCAGGATCTCCTCGGTGGTGCCCACGGTGCCCAGGTTGACCCGCTTGCCGCGCGGCAGCTCCTCGTGCACCGCCTCCATGCCCCAGTGGTGGCCGCGGCCGGGCGCGTCGGTGGCCCGGGCCAGCGCCGCGCCGATCATCACCGCGTCGGCGCCGCAGGCGATGGCCTTGGCCAGGTCGCCGCTGTAGCCCACGCCGCCGTCGGCGATCACGTGCACGTAGCGGCCGCCGGACTCGTCCATGTAGTCCCGGCGGGCGGCGGCCACGTCGGCCACCGCGGTGGCCATCGGCACCTGGATGCCCAGCACGTTGCGGGTGGTGTGGGCGGCGCCGCCGCCGAAGCCGACCAGCACGCCGGCCGCACCGGTGCGCATCAGGTGCAGCGCGGCGGTGTAGGTGGCGCAGCCGCCGACGATCACCGGCACGTCCAGCTCGTAGATGAACTGCTTGAGGTTCAGCGGCTCGGCCGCCCCGGAGACGTGCTCGGCGGAGACCGTGGTGCCGCGGATCACGAAGACGTCGACGCCCGCGTCCACCACGGCCTTGGAGAACTCGGCGGTGCGCTGCGGCGAGAGCGCGGCGGCGGTGACCACGCCGGACTCGCGCACCTCGCGGATCCGCCTGCCGATCAGCTCGGGCTGGATCGGCGCGGCGTAGATCTCCTGCAGCCGGCGGGTCGCGGTGCTCTCGTCGGCGATCTCCGCGATCTCGTCGAGCAGCGGCTGCGGGTCCTCGTAACGGGTCCACAGGCCCTCGAGGTTGAGCACGCCGAGGCCACCGAGCTTGCCGATCGCGATGGCCTGCGCGGGCGAGACCACGCTGTCCATCGGGGCTGCCAGGAACGGCAGCTCGAAGCGGTAGGCGTCGATCTGCCAGGCGATCGAGACCTCCTTCGGGTCCCGGGTGCGGCGGCTGGGGACGACGGCGATGTCGTCGAAGGAGTACGCCCGGCGGCCGCGCTTGCCTCGCCCGATCTCGATCTCAGTCACTTCGAGCCTCTCTGCTTGCTGCTCACGAACGCCCCCAGTATCCCCCGAGCAGGCCCGAAGGCCCGCCACCGGGGCGGTGGCGGGCCTTCGGAGGGGTGTCCGGAGCGGACCGGGTCAGCGGCCGTGGTAGTTCGGCGCCTCGACGGTCATCTGGATGTCGTGCGGGTGGCTCTCCTTGAGCCCGGCGGAGGTGATCCGGACGAACCGGCCCTTGCTCTCCATCTCCGCGATGCTCTCGGCGCCCACGTAGCCCATGGTCTGCCGCAGGCCGCCGACCAGCTGGAAGAGCACGGCGGAGAGCGGGCCGCGGTAGGGCACCTGGCCCTCGATGCCCTCGGCGATCAGCTTCTCGTCGGAGGAGACCTCGGCCTGGAAGTAGCGGTCCTTGGAGAAGGACCGGCCCTGGCCGCGGGACTGCATGGCGCCCAGCGAGCCCATGCCGCGGTAGGACTTGAACTGCTTGCCGTTGATGAAGAGCAGCTCGCCCGGCGACTCCTCGCAGCCGGCCAGCAGCGAGCCCAGCATCACGGTGTCGGCGCCGGCGGCCAGCGCCTTGCCGATGTCGCCGGAGTACTGCAGGCCGCCGTCGCCGATCACCGGCACGCCGGCCGCCTGGCAGGCCACCGCGGCCTCGTAGATCGCGGTGACCTGCGGCACGCCGATGCCGGCCACCACCCGGGTGGTGCAGATCGAGCCGGGGCCGACGCCGACCTTGACGCCGTCCACGCCGGCGTCGATCAGCGCCTGGGCGCCGTCCCGGGTGGCCACGTTGCCGCCGACCACGTCCACCGACACCGCCGACTTGATCTTGGCGATCCAGTCCAGCGCGTTGTGGCTGTGGCCGTGCGAGGTGTCCACCACCAGGAAGTCCACGCCCGCCTCGACCAGGGCCTGGGCTCGGTCGAAGGCCTCGGCGCTGGCACCGACGGCGGCACCGACCAGCAGCCGGCCCTCGGCGTCCTTGGCGGCGTTCGGGTACTTCTCCGCCTTGACGAAGTCCTTGACGGTGATCAGGCCCTTGATCCGGCCCTCGTCGTCGACCAGCGGCAGCTTCTCGATCTTGTGGCGGCGCAGCAGCCCGACCGCGTCCTCGCCGGAGATCCCGACCTTGCCGGTGATCAGCGGCATCGGGGTCATGATCTCGCGGACCAGGATCGCGCGGTTGGACTCGAAGGCCATGTCGCGGTTGGTGACGATGCCGAGCAGCTTGCCGTCCGGGTCGGCCACCGGCACGCCGCTGATCCGGAACCGGGCGCAGAGCGCGTCCGCCTCGGCCAGCGTGGCGTCCGGGCCGACCGTGATCGGGTCGGTGACCATGCCGGACTCGGAGCGCTTCACCAGGTCGACCTGGTTGGCCTGGTCCTCGATCGAGAGGTTGCGGTGCAGCACGCCGACGCCGCCCTGGCGGGCCATCGCGATGGCCATCCGGGACTCGGTCACCTTGTCCATCGCGGCGGACAGCAGCGGGATGTTCACCCGCACGTTGCGGGAGACCCGGGAGGAGGTGTCCACCTGGTTGGGCAGGACGTGCGACTCCCCGGGCAGCAGCAGGACGTCGTCGTACGTGAGCCCGAGCATGGCGAACTTCTCGGGTACGCCTGCGGCGTTAAGAGACATGGTGGGGGGTACCTTCCCGTGGCCGGCCGTAACGGTCTGCTTCGCGCCCCAGGTCGCGGGGTCGCGGGGCGCGTTCACCGGCACACGCAGGAAGCCAGAACCACCGCTCTTTGGACGAACCTACGAGGTGACGCCGCTCGTCCGGGCGGATCTTTGGCAACCTGTCCAGGCGCCGATACCCCATGGTACTGGCATCGGGAACGCGTGCGCCGCGCCCCCTTGACAACAGCGACCGCGCGTGACTGATTCCGGCCCCCGCAGGTCAGGCCGACTCCTCCGCCAGCGCCCGCAGCCGGCTCAGCGCCCGGTGCTGCGCCACCCGCACCGCGCCCGGCGACATGCCCAGCATCTCGCCGGTCTCCTCGGCCGAGAGCCCGGCGGCGATCCGCAGCAGCACCAGCTCGCGCTGACGGGCCGGCAGATTCGACAGCAGCTCGCGCATCCAGGCCGCGTCGCTGCTGAGCAGCGCCCGCTCCTCCGGGCCGAGCGCCTCGTCCACCACCTCGGGCAGGTCGTCCGGCGGGATCACCGTGGAGCCGGGCCCGCGCATCGCGGCCCGCTGCAGGTCGGCGATCTTGTGCGCCGCGATGGAGTAGACGAAGGCCTCGAACGGCCGGCCCTCGTCCCGGTAGCGGGGCAGCGCGCAGAGCACCGCCACGCAGACCTCCTGGGCCACGTCGTCCACGTGGTGCCGGGCGCCGCCCGGCAGCCGGACCAGCCGGCCCCGGCAGTACCGCAGCACCAGCGGATGGACGTAGGCCAACAGTGCGTCAGTCGCCGGGCCCTCGCCGCGCACCGCCGCCGAGAGCAGCTCGGCGACCAGCGGCGACGTGCCAGCGGCGGCCGGCCGGCGGCCCCGCCCGGCACTCCGGGGCGCCTCCTCGGCCGGCGGCTGATCGCTGCTCGCGAGGTCACCGGTCTCGTCGTCACGCATCGGTCCATGGTGCCTGGTCGAGCCAGGAAACGTCGCACCGCGTCCGGAGTTGTGCACCGGAACGTTATCCGGTGCCGCGCCGTCCGTCGCCGTCACCGAGCCACCCCCGCTCCCGCCGCCATTGCGCTCCACCCCTCCATGGTGCAGCCTCCACCGCCGAACGACCTAGGGTGCGTGGCCCAGGAAGCCGACGCGCCCCGTTCCCCGGCCGTCCGAGGAAGGGGCGCGGCACGGTCGGCGGCCGCTCAGCGGACCAGGCCCCAGCGGAAGCCCAGAGCCACCGCGTGCGCCCGGTCGGACGCGCCCAGCTTCTTGAACAGCCGTCGGGCGTGGGTCTTCACGGTGTCCTCGGAGAGGAAGAGCTCGCGGCCGATCTCGGCATTGCTGCGGCCGTGGCTCATCCCCTCCAGCACCTGGATCTCACGCGCCGTCAGGGTCGGCGCGGCGCCCATGTCGGGGCTGCGCAGCCGGCGCGGCGCCAGCCGCCAGGTCGGGTCGGCCAGCGCCTGGGTGACGGTGGCCCGCAGCTCCGCCCGGGAGGCGTCCTTGTGCAGGTAGCCGCGGGCACCGGCGGCGACCGCGAGCGCCACGCCGTCCAGGTCCTCGGCGACGGTGAGCATGATGATCCGGGCGCCGGGGTCGGCCGACAGCAGCCGGCGCACCGTCTCCACCCCGCCGAGGCCGGGCATCCGGACGTCCATCAGTACGAGGTCGGAACGGTCGGCCACCCAGCGGCGGAGGACCTCCTCACCGTTGGTCGCCGTGGTCACCCGGTCGACACCCGGAACGGTCGCCACGGCACGGCGCAGCGCCTCCCGGGCAAGCGGTGAATCGTCGCAAACGAGAACGGAAGTCATGACCGTCCTCCGCAGCTGATCCGCGTCACGTTGAGCCTCCTGGCTGGTACGAACTCTCTCCGCACTTCCAACGACCGTCACTCGAATGAGTTACGGCCTTCAGGGCCATCTCCACCACTGTACGTGGCCGACCCATCACTGATCAGCCGCATCGCGGGGTGAACACCGCTCTTTTGCGGTCGCCGGCCGGCGAAGGCGCACAACCCAGCGCACCGCGCGGGCTCCCTGCCACCCGATTGCCACAGCCGACTGACTTCCCTCTTGCCCGGTTCGTCCGTTTTTATAGCTTTTGTACGATCATTGACTGCTGTGCGGGTCTGTGGGTGACTTGTCCCATAGGCCGCCGTAAGTCATATTTCCAGGTGTCCACTCCGGTCCCTCGCAGCCTCGCCGCACGGAACCCTCATCGAAGGGATTGAGCCATGGCAGATTTCTCCCGACTCCCCGGCCCCAACGCGGATCTGTGGGACTGGCAGCTGTCCGCCGCTTGTCGCGGCGTGGACAGCTCGCTCTTCTTCCATCCGGAGGGAGAGCGCGGCGCAGCGCGCAGCTCGCGCGAGCAGAGCGCCAAGGAGGTGTGCATGCGCTGCCCGGTGCGCACCCAGTGCGCCGCGCACGCCCTCGCGGTCCGCGAGCCCTACGGCGTCTGGGGAGGGCTGACCGAGGACGAGCGCGAGGAGTTGCAGGGCCGGGCCAGGAACCGCGCGGTCGAGGTACCGCTGACCGTCCGTCAGTGAGCACGCCGCGCTGCTGAAACGTTCCTGCGGCCGGCCACCGGCCGGCTCAGCGACCGGCCGCCACCACGGCGAGCCGGTCCAGCATGAGCGCGACGGCCGGCACCTCGGCCAGGTCCGGCAGGGTCAGCGCCACCACCTCACGGCGGGCCGGCCCGCCGGCCGCGGTGTGCACCGGCACCGCGGCGACGGCGTCCGGCCGCACGGCGGCCAGCGCCAGCCCGGGCAGCACCGCCACGCCGAGTCCGGCCGCCACCAGGCCGACCACGGCCGGGTAGTCGTCGGTGGCGAAGTCGATCCGCGGCTCGAAACCGGCCTGGCCGCAGAGCTCCACGAGGTGCCCGCGGCACTGCGGGCAGCCGGCGATCCACTGCTCCCCCGCCAGCTCGGCCAGCGCCACCGGCGCGGTCTCGTCCCGCCCGGCCAGCGGGTGCCCGGGCGGCAGCAGCCCGACCAGCGGGTCGTCGAGCAGCGGGCGCACCACCAGATCGGACCAGTCCGCCGCCGCCGTGTTCTCGGCCGCCGCCAGCACCGCCTCGGCCCGGGCCGCCCGGCTGGTGCCGTGCGCGGGCACGGCGGGCGCGCAGCCGTCCGGGTAGCGGAAGGCCAGCGCGATCTCGCACTCGCCGCCGCGCAGCATCGCCAGCGCCTCCGGCGGCTCGGCCTCCACCAGCGAGACCCGCACTCCCGGATGGGCGTCCCGCAGCCGGGCGACGGCGGGCGGCACCAGGGTGGAGCTGGCGGTCGGGAAGGAGACCAGCCGGACCCGCCCGGAGCGCAGCCCGGCGATCGCGGCCACCTCCTGCTCGGCGGCGCTCAGCCCGGCCAGGATCCCGGAGGCGTGCTTGAGCAGCACCTCGCCGGCCTCGCTGAGCTGCATCCCGCGCCCGGAGCGCACCACCAGCGGCAGCTCCACCGCCTTCTCCAGCGCCTTCATCTGCTGGCTGACCGCCGGCTGGGTGCACCCGAGTTCGCGCGCCGCCGCGGAGAACGAACCGGTGCGCGCCACCGCCCGCAGGACCCTCAGATGCCGTGCCTCGATCATGCGCCCAGGGTAAACCGGACGGCCCGGCCCCCCGCGCGAGCGGGGGACCGGGCCGTCAGCGGCTGACGCGTGATCAGTGCGAGTGGCCGTGGCCGCCGTGCGAGTGGCCGGCCTCCGGCTCCTCCTCCTTCTTCTCCACCACCAGGGTCTCGGTGGTGAGCAGCAGGGAGGCGATCGAGGCGGCGTTCTCCAGCGCCGAGCGGGTGACCTTGACCGGGTCGATGACGCCGGCCTTCACCAGGTCGCCGTACTCGCCGGTGGCGGCGTTGAAGCCGAAGCCGGTCTCCAGCTCGGCCACCTTGTGGGTGATGACGTAGCCCTCGAGGCCGGCGTTCTGGGCGATCCAGCGCAGCGGCTCGTGCAGCGCCTTGCGGACCACGGCGACACCGGTGGCCTCGTCGCCGGACAGGCCCAGGCCGCCCTCGAGCACCTTGGACGCGTGCACCAGGGAGGCGCCGCCGCCGGCGACGATGCCCTCCTCGACCGCGGCGCGGGTCGCCGAGATGGCGTCCTCCAGGCGGTGCTTGCGCTCCTTGAGCTCCACCTCGGTGGCGGCGCCGACCTTGATCACGCAGACCCCGCCGGCCAGCTTGGCCAGGCGCTCCTGCAGCTTCTCGCGGTCCCAGTCGGAGTCGGTGTTGGCGATCTCCGCCTTGATCTGGGCGACCCGGCCGGCCACGGCCTCGCTGTCGCCCGCACCGTCGACGATGGTGGTCTCGTCCTTGGTGATGGTGATCCGGCGGGCGCTGCCCAGCACGTCCAGGCCGGCCTGGTCGAGCTTGAGGCCGACCTCCTCGGAGATGACGGTGGCACCGGTCAGGGTGGCCAGGTCGCCGAGGATCGCCTTGCGGCGGTCGCCGAAGCCGGGGGCCTTGACGGCCACCGCGTTGAAGGTGCCGCGGATCTTGTTGACCACCAGGGTGGAGAGCGCCTCGCCGTCCACGTCCTCGGCGATGATCAGCAGCGGCTTGGAGGCGCCGGCCTGCAGGATCTTCTCCAGCAGCGGCAGCAGCTCCTGGATCGAGGAGATCTTCGACTGGTTGATCAGGATGTACGGGTCCTCCAGGACCGCCTCCTGGCGCTCCTGGTCGGTGACGAAGTACGGCGACAGGTAGCCCTTGTCGAACTGCATGCCCTCGGTGAAGTCCAGCTCCACGCCGAAGGTGTTGGACTCCTCGACGGTGATCACGCCGTCCTTGCCGACCTTGTCGATCGCCTCGGCGATCAGCTCGCCGACCTGCGGGTCCTGGGCCGAGAGGCTGGCGACCGCGGCGACGTCGTCCTTGCCGTCGATCTCCCGGGCGACCGACAGCAGGTGCTCGGAAACGGCGGCGACGGCCTTGTCGATGCCCTTCTTCAGGGCGGCCGGGCCGGCACCCGCGGCAACGTTGCGAAGACCCTCGTTGACCAGCGCCTGGGCGAGCACGGTGGCGGTGGTGGTGCCGTCACCCGCGACGTCGTTGGTCTTGGTGGCGACCTCCTTGACCAGCTGCGCGCCGAGGTTCTCGTACGGGTCGTCCAGCTCGACCTCACGGGCGATGGTCACGCCGTCGTTGGTGATGGTCGGGGCGCCGAACTTCTTGTCGATGACGACGTTGCGGCCCTTGGGACCGATAGTCACCTTGACGGTGTCGGCCAGCTTGTTGACACCGCGCTCGAGCGAGCGGCGGGCGTCCTCGTCGAACTGCAGGATCTTCGCCATGATTCCGTTTCCTCGGGATATCTGCGTTGCGTGACGTTCGGGGTGCCGAACAGCACCGCCCCGGGCCCCTGTCTCTGCGGACACGGATCCGGGGCGGGCCGGTGGCGGACGCTCGGTCCGCCGGGTCGCTTACTTCTCGATGATGGCGAGAACGTCGCGGGCCGAGAGGACGAGGTACTCCTCGTTCTGGTACTTCACCTCGGTGCCGCCGTACTTCGAGTAAAGGACGACGTCGCCGACCTTGACGTCGAGCGGCAGGCGCTGGCCATCCTCGAAGCGGCCCGGTCCGACGGCCAGGACGACGCCCTCCTGGGGCTTCTCCTTGGCGGTGTCCGGGATAACCAGGCCGGAGGCCGTGGTGGTCTCGGCGTCGAGCGGCTGGACCACGATGCGGTCCTCAAGCGGCTTGATGGCAACCTTGCTGCTGGTGGTCACGTCCGAGCTCCCCTTCGGAGATTACGGGGTTGTCTAACAGGTAAGGGGCGAAGCTTCCTGTCTGCCGTCGCGGGGGTCAGACCGGTATCGTCGCGTTAGCACTCCCCCTGGGGTGAGTGCCAGGAACGACCATAGGCTGCGGTTAGCACTCAGTCAACCAGAGTGCCAACGGCGCGTCCGCGAGTCCCACGGCCGGGACAATGTCCCGGTGGAGACGTTCGAAGAACTGCTGACCGAGCGCGGCCGGGCGCTGCTGGCCGAGCTGGCCGGGCTGACCCCGGGTGACGAGCTGGCCGTGGCCACCCGGCTGCGCAGGCACCACCCGGCCGAGCTGGTCTCGGCGGCCATCGCCCAGGCGCAGCTGCGCCGGCGGGCCGAGGCGAAGTTCGGCGCGGACGCCGCGCTGATGTACTTCACGCCCCAGGGCGTCGAGCAGTCCACCCGGCGCAGCGTGGCCGAGTGGCGGGCCGGCCGGTTCGCCGAGCTGGGCACCCGCCGGCTGGCCGACCTGTGCTGCGGCATCGGCGGCGACGCGATCGCCCTGGCCCGGCGCGGCATCGAGGTGCTCGCCGTCGACCGCGACCCGTTCACCTGCGCGGTGGCCCGGGCCAACGCCGAGGCGCTCGGCCTGGCCGGGCTGATCGAGGTCCGCGAGGCCGACGTCACCGGGCTCGCGCTCGACGGCTTCGACGCCGTCTTCACCGATCCGGCCCGGCGCACCGACCGCGGCCGGGTGTTCGACCCCGAGGCCTACTCCCCGCCGCTCTCCTGGGCGGTCGAGGCCGGCCGCGCCGGCCGGATCGGCGCGCTCAAGGTGGCCCCCGGCATCCCGCACGGGGCGGTGCCCGCGGACGCCGAGGCGGAGTGGGTCTCCGACCACGGCGAGGTGAAGGAGGCGGTGCTCTGGTTCGGCACCGGGGCCGGCGCGCCGCACCGGGCCACCCTGCTGCCGGGCCCGCACAGCCTGGCCGGCGGCGCCCTGCCCGACCCGCCGGCCGGCCCGGTCGGCCGCTACCTCTACGAGCCGGACGGCGCGGTGATCCGGGCCCACATGGTCGCCGAGGTGGCCGAGCGGGTCGGCGGCACGCTGATCGACCCGATGATCGCCTACGTCACCTCCGACACCCTGGTGCACACCCCCTACGCGCACGCCTACGAACTGACCGACGTGCTGCCCTACCAGGTGAAGCGGCTCAAGGCGCTGCTGCGCGAGCGGGCGGTCGGCACCGTGGTGATCAAGAAGCGCGGGATGGCGATCACCCCGGAGGAGCTGCGCCGCCAGCTCAAGCCCAGCGGGCCGAACAGCCTGACGGTGATTCTCAGCCGAACCGCGAACGGTCCGCTGATGATGCTCGGGCACCCGGTCGGCGGTTAGCGCCCGCCCGGCCGGCCGCAGCGCCTCCGGCTCCACCGGCGTCAGCCGGGCGCCTGGATGTAGTCGTCCAGCCGGGCGACCGCGAAGCCCTGCTCCTGGATGCGGCTGAGCAGCTCGCCGAACATCTGGGTCATGGTCTCGCCCTTGAGCTCACTCGGGCCGCGGAAGTGGGCCAGGATGATGTCGCCCGGCTGGAGGGTCTTGGCCCCCTGGTACTGCATGTCGTGGATCTGCATCGACTCCTTCCACAGCACGATCGCCCGCGGGCCGCACTGCTGGACCGACTCGTTCAGCGTGGGCGTGTGGGCGCCGTCGCCGAACGGCGGGCGGAACAGGAAGGGGGCGGTGCCGTACTGCTGGGTGAGCGTGGTCTGGTCGTCGCAGATCTCGGTCTTCTGCTTCTCGGCCGGCAGCTTGCTCATCACCGGATGGGTGACGGTGTGATTCTGGATGGAATTGCCCAGCGCCTGCAGTGGCTTGAAGTAGCCGTAGTCGTTCTTGATGATGTCCTTGGTCAGGAACATGGTGATCGGGACCTTGAGGTCGGTCAGCATCTGGACGAACTTGGGGTCCTTCTCGGCCCCGTCGTCGATGGTGACGAAGACGACCTTGTCGCCGGTCTGGATGTGGTCGATCACCGGGACGGTGCCCGTCTTGGTCAGCTTGACCGGCTTGTCGGCCGGGGCCGCGGGAGCGGCCGGCAGCGGCTTGAGGTTCCACTTGGCCCAGGCGGCCGGGTCCGCCGCGGGCCCGCCCGAGGGCGCCGCGGAGGCGGCGGGCGCGGAGGCCGCCGCCGAGGGGGCGGGCGAGCCGGCCGCCCCGGGGCTGCTGCCGGCCGGCGGCGCGGCCGGTCCGGCCGCGGACCCGCTGCCCGCGCTGCTGCTGGAGCAGGCGGCCACCGCGGTGAGCAGGGCGAGCGCGCCGGCGGCGACGGCAGCCGACCGCGCCCTGGAGTTGGTCTTCACGGTGCGGCGCTCTCCCAGCTGGTGTTCCTGACGGGTGGTCACCTGTCCGATTCGGCAGGCAGTTCCGAGATTACATACTCGCTGCGGAACGACCACCGGTGGACCGGCCGCGCCAGCAGCCCGGCCGGCGGCTCCACCGCTTCGGCGGGCTGCACGCCCTCCGGCCACCAGGCGATCACCAGCACGCGCTCCCCGGGCGCGCTGAACAGCTCCAGCCGGGCCGCCCCGGCCAGCGCCGGCAGCAGCCGCTCCCGGGCCCAGCCCAGCAGCTCGGCCCCGCGCCCGTCGGCGGCCCGGGCCTCCCACATCGCGGCCCGCACTACTGCCCCAGCGCCCGGTAGGCCTCGCCGTGCACGTCGGTGTGGGCCGGGGCGGGCACCGACACCTCGGTCACCGGCAGCGAGGAGTCGGCCGACAGGTCCAGCGCCGAGGGCTCCCGGTTGCGCCAGACCATCTCGGCCCCGAGCGCGGCCACCATCGCCCCGTTGTCGGTGCACAGGCCGGGCCGCGGCACCCGCAGCCGGATGCCGGCCCGCTCGCAGCGCTGCTCGGCCATCGCGCGCAGCCGGGAGTTGGCCGCCACCCCGCCGCCGATCATCAGGTGGTCCACGTCGTGGTCCTGGCAGGCCTTGATCGCCTTGCGGGTCAGCACGTCGGTGACCGCCTCCTGGAAGGAGGCCGCGACGTCCGCCACCGGCACCTCCTCGCCGGCCCGCCGCTTGGCCTCCACCCAGCGGGCCACCGCGGTCTTCAGGCCGGAGAACGAGAAGTCGTACTCCGGGTCCTTGGGGCCGGTCAGGCCGCGCGGGAAGCGGATCGACTTGCGGTCCCCCTCGCGGGCCATCCGGTCCACCACCGGGCCGCCGGGGAAGCCCAGCCCGAGCACCCGGGCCACCTTGTCGAAGGCCTCGCCGGCCGCGTCGTCGATGGTGGCGCCGAGCGGGCGCACGTCACTGGTGATGTCACCGGTGAGCAGCAGCGAGGAGTGGCCGCCGGAGACCAGCAGCGCCATCGTCGGCTCGGGCAGCCGGCCGTGCTCCAGCTGGTCCACGCAGATGTGCGAGGCGAGGTGGTTGACGCCGTAGAGCGGCTTGTCCAGCGCCCAGGCGTAGGCCTTGGCGGCGCTCACCCCGACCAGCAGCGCGCCGGCCAGGCCGGGGCCCGCGGTGACCGCGATGCCGTCCAGGTCGGCGGCCTTGATCCCGGCGGTGTCCAGCGCCCGCTGGATCGTCGGGACCATCGCCTCCAGGTGCGCCCGGCTGGCGATCTCCGGGACCACCCCGCCGAACCGGGCGTGGTCGTTGACGCTGGAGGCGACCGCGTCGGCGAGCAGGGTGGTGCCGCGGACGATGCCGACGCCGGTTTCGTCGCAGGAGGTCTCGATGCCCAGGACGAGCGGTTCGTCAGCCATGGTCTTCCTCGGTGTGGTTCGTCGTCTCGTGGTCGAGGCGCATCACCAGCGCGTCGACGTTGGCCGGCTGGTAGTAGCCCCGGCGGATGCCGACCGGGATGAATCCGTACCGCTCGTACAGCCGCTGCGCACGGACGTTGTCCACCCGCACCTCCAGCAGCAGTTCGTCGCAGCCGCGCCGGGCCGACTCGGCGATCAGGTCGCCCAGCAGCAGCGCGCCCAGGCCCCGGCCCTGGTGCTCCTCGGCCACCGCGATGGTCTGCACGTCGCTCTCCGCGCCGACGGCCATCAGGCCCGCGTAGCCGGCCACGGCGCCGTCGGCGGTGGTGGCGACGGTGTAGTGCCGGCTGCCGCCCGGGCGGGCGTCGGCCAGCTCGGACCAGTACATGCCGCGGGACCAGGCGTCCTCCGGGAAGAGCCGCAGCTCCAGCTCCATCACCGGCTCGATGTCCCACCAGCGCATCGGCCGCAGCGCGAGCTTCGCCGTCACGCCGGGAGCACCGCCTTGCCCCCCAGGACCGTCTTGTAGCCCGCCGGCACCTGGGCGTCCGGCCGGCGCAGGTAGAGCGGCGCGTTCGGCAGCAGCTCGCGCCCGGCCGCCAGCTCGCCGGCGGCGAAGTCGGCCAGCGCACCCGCCGACAGGTGCTCGGGGCCGTGCGCGCCGGGGAAGGTCTCGGGGTAGAGCAGCGCGCCCGCGCCGACCGACGCCTGCCGGACCGCCAGCTCGCCGGGCCGGTCCACCGCCGGGCCCGCGGTGCGGCGGCCCTCGGCGTCGTAGTCGGCCCAGTAGACCTCCTTGCGGCGCGCGTCGGTGGCGGCGGTGAACGGGCCGGTCAGCCCGGACCGCCGGGCCTGGTGGGCGATCGCGTCCAGGCTGCAGACCCCGTGCACCGGCAGCCCGAGCGCGTGGCCGAGCGCGGCGGCGGTGACCAGGCCGACCCGCAGCCCGGTGTACGGGCCGGGGCCGACACCGACCGCCAGGGCGGTCAGCTCGCGCTTGTCCACCCCCGCCTCGGCCAGCACCCGGCCGATCGAGGGCAGCAGCAGTTCGCCGTGCCGGCGCGCGTCGACCTGGTAGGTCTCGGCGAGCACGGCCGTGCCGTCGTGGACGGCGGCGGTGACGGCGGGGGTCGCGGTGTCGAAGGCGAGCAGCAGCACGGCTCCAAGGTTAGAGGGTCCGCCGCGACTCCCCGGAACCGGTCATTCGTGCCGGTACGGAACACACGTTCGCGGCAGCCGGGAGCAGCCGCCCGGACCTGGCAGGATGGTCACCGTCCTTCCAGCAGCACGGCCCTTCGGGCGGACGGGAGCGCACGGTGGCGAAGACGGGTCCTGGAGTGGTGGTCGCCGGTCTGACCCTGGCCGCGCTCGCGGTGGTGGCACTGCTGGCCGTGCAGGCGGAGGGCACCGCGGCCCCGGCCGCGGCGGCCACCCGGCCGAGCCCGGGGCCGACCTCCGCCGCACCCTCCGCCTCCGCCACGGCCGAGCCGAGTCCGAGCGCGCTGCCGCTGCCCTCGGCGGCCGCGATCGGCGCCACCCGGCGGGTGGTCTACTCGCTCTCCGCCAAGCAGGTCTGGCTGGTCGACCCGAAGAAGGACCCGCAGGTCCTGGCCGCCTTCCCGGTGGAGCCGGGCTCGGTGAGCCCGGCCGTGGGCAGCTACACGGTCTACTCCCGCTCGGCCGCCACCACCGGCACCGACGGCCGCCCGGTGGAGCACGTGGTGCGCTTCGCCCAGCAGAGCGGCACGGTCTTCGGCTTCAGCGCGGCGGTGGACGGCAGCACGCCGAGCGCCGACCCGCACACCAAGACCGGCGGCATCCGCGCCGGACGGCAGGACGGTCAGACGCTCTGGGACTTCGCCACCACCGGCACCCGGGTGCTGGTGGTCTCCTGATCCGCCTCGCTCGGCGGCGCGGCGGGCGCCGGTGGCGTGCAGACGGTGGCGGCCGCGGCGCAGGAGGCGAGCAGCCGGCGCATCGCCGGATCGCCCTTCGGCGCGGCGGGCCCGGTCGGCGGGGTGACGGGGGTGCTGACGGTCATCGCGACTCCCTAGTTAGGGTCACCTAACTGCAAAGCCCATCCCACCACGCCCGTGCCCCGTGCCGCAACACGTTCCCGACACGGTGTCGGGAAAAACCCTCAGCCGCCGAGCTCCGCCAGCCCCCCGCCGCCGGTCCAGCGCTCCCCCAGCCCGCTGACCCGCACCCGGCGCGGATCCCCGTCGTCCTCGCTCTCGCCCCCGAGCGTGCGCTCGATCCGCACCTCGAGCCGGCTCTCCGACAGCCCCTCGACCTTGCCCTCGCCCCACTCGACCACCACGACCGACTCGGGCAGCGAGACGTCCAGGTCCAGGTCCTCCATCTCGTCCAGCCCCCCGCCCAGCCGGTACGCGTCCACGTGCACCAGCGCGGGCCCGCCGACCAGCGAGGGGTGCACCCGCGCGATCACGAACGTCGGCGAGGTGACGGCCCCCCGCACCCCCAGCCCCTCCCCGAGCCCCCGGGTCAGCGTGGTCTTCCCTGCCCCCAGCTCCCCGGAGAGCAGCACCAGGTCCCCGGGCCGCAGCAGCGCGGCCAACCGCCGCCCGAGATCGGTCATCAGCTCCGGCGAGGGGACGGTGATGGTGGCGTGCGCGCCCATGGTTCCTCTTGTCTGCTCGTGTCCGTGCGGGGTCCGCGGCCTGCCCGCCAACCGTGCCACATCGGGGGCGGGCGGTGCACTGCGCGTGCGAAGGGTGCCCAATGGGACAGGAGTGAACCTGGTTATCCGATGATTACCCCGAGGCGCTAGGGTCCCCACAGCACATGTGAACTTCTCATCGAACTATCACTCACATCAGAGGATTTGATGAACATTCGTCTTGCGGCGGCCACCGTCCTCAGCGGTTCCGTCGCGCTGGCGGCCCTGACCGCCCCGGCCGCCCTGGCCCAGACGGCCTCGCCGAGCGCATCGCCCAGTGCCACCGCCAGCCCCACCGCCAGTGCATCCTCCTCGCCCTCGGCGTCGGCCTCGGCGACCACCAGCTCCGCACCGTCGGCGTCGGCCTCCGCCTCGACGAGCACCAGCGCTCACCCGACCACGTCGAGCAGCGCCTCGCCGAGCCCGACCTTCAACCTGCCGACCTCGAGCCCGAGCCCGACCACCGCGGCGCCGACCGCGACCGCGTCCGAGCCGAGCGTGCTCCCGACCGCCCCGACCTCCGAGTGGCCGGTCATCACCCTGCCCGGCGTGGACGACGCGACCAACTCGCGCGGCATCACCGGCGGCCCGCTGGTGCCCGGCGGCCAGCCGGTCGAGTTCACCGTGCGTATCGCCAACCCGGGCCCGCACGCCGTGGTCCTGTTCCCGACCCTGGTACTCGGCCCGATCGGGGGTAGCACCCTGGACCTCGCCCAGCAGAAGGTCGAGATCCAGTACCCGGGCCAGCCCTGGTTCAGCGCCGCCGCGCAGCCGGGATCCGGCGACAGCGACGCGACCTACCTGCTCACCCCGGCCCAGTCCTTCAAGGACAACTGGCTGATCGCGATGCCCGGGGGCTACGACGAGGTCAAGGTACGGATCTCCGTGACCGCCGACGTCAAGGTTCCGGGCGTGGCGTTCGCGGGCGTGCTGGCCCCGGGTTGGACCCTGAACGACCAGTACAACCCGACCGCCAGGGTCAGCTCCAGCAACTTCGGCTTCCTGGACATCCGCTCGTCCGCCCCGAGCAGCCCCGCGGCCACCGTGAGCAGCCCGCCGCCCACCTTCTCGCTGCCCAGCTCCGTGGCGAGCGCCGCGGCCGCCGCGCAGGCCGCCGTGCCGACCCCGGCCCCCGCCGCCGTGGCCGCCGCCAAGGCCGCCGACAAGTCGGTGCCCGGGACCGGCGCCACCGCCTCGCACACCGCCGGCGCCGGCCTCGCCTACACCGGCGGCGGCAGCGACAGCACCCCCATCGCCCTCGCCGGTGCGGCCGCCATCGCGCTCGGCGCCGGCACCCTGGTCGTCCTGCGCCGCCGCCGCAAGGGCAGCCACGCCTGACGGCGGGTCAACCCGTCAGTCGGCTCGGCTCTGGTCCGCGCCCAGCTCCCGCACCGCCTCCGGCAGCGGCAGCCCGGTGCGGACCAGCAGCCGGGCCAGCGCCCGGTCCACCTCCTCGGGCCGCTCCAGCAGCACCAGGTGGCCGGTGGCCGGCAGCAGTTCCAGCTCGGCGCCGGGCAGGGCCCGGGCGATCGCCTCGCTGTGCGAGGCGGGGGTGAGCAGGTCCTCGGTGCCGGCCAGCACCAGGACCGGCAGGTCGCGCAGGGCGGCCAGCGCGCCGGCCTTCTCGTGCGCGGCGAAGACCGGGTAGAACTCGGCGACCACGTCGATCGGCGTGCTGTTCAGCAACTGCTCGGCGAACCGCGCGACGCCGGGGTCCACGTCGCGGCCGCCGTTGCCGAAGGAGAACCGCCGGTAGAAGACCGCGGTGACGTCGGCGCCGGCCCGACGGGTGGCCTCCACCAGGCCGACCTGACTGCCCAGCAGCTTCACCACCCCCGGGCCGACCCGGCGCCAGACCTTGGTGCCGGTGGAGCTGAGGCCCAGGTCCACGGTGTCCCAGTCGCCCGCCGAGGTGCCGATCAGCGCCACCCCGGCCACCCGGCCGCCCGCCTCCGCGGGCCCGAACAGCTCCGGGTGCTGGTCGGCCAGCGCCATCACGGTCATGCCGCCCATCGAGTGGCCGACGAGCACCACCGGGCCCTCCGGCACCACCGCGTCGAGCACCGCCGCCAGGTCGCCGCCGAGCTGGTCGATGCCGGCCGGCCGGCCCGCCAGGTAGGAGCGGGAGCGCTCGGAGCGCCCGTGGCTGCGCTGGTCCCAGAAGACCAGCCGCAGCCCGCCGCGCAGCGCCGCCCGCTGGAAGTGGAAGCTGTCCTGGTTGAGGCAGTAGCCGTGGCAGAAGACCACGGTCGGCGCGCCCGGCACCGGCTCGGCGGGCTCGTCCACCTCGACCTGCAGTTCGGTGCCGTCCTCGCCGGCCACCCGCAGCGGCCGGCCGCGCAGCGAGCCGAACGGCGCCACGGCATCCAGCTCCTCGCGGGCCCGGCGGCGGGCCCGGCCCAGGGTGAGCCGTTCGATGGTGACGCCGGCGACGGCGCCCGCGGCCAGCACCCCCAGACCGATCAACCCGGCCCGGCCGATCGCCGGGGTGCTGCCGGCCGGGGAGGTGCCGCCGCCCTCGGTCATCGCCGGCTCACCCGCGGCCGGCGCCGAGGTAGCGGCGCGGCACCCGGGCGCCGATCCGGGTGACCACCTCGTAGGCGATCGTCCCGCTGGCCCGGGCCCAGTCCTCGGCGGTCGGCTCGCCGCGCTCGCCGCTGCCGAAGAGCAGCACCTCCTCGCCGGGCTCCGGGGTGTCGCCGCCCAGGTCCACCACGAACTGGTCCATCGCGATCCGCCCGGCGGCGGTGTACCACTTGCCGGCGATCTGCACCGGCCCGGCGCTGCTGGCGTGCCGCGGCACGCCGTCCGCGTAGCCGAGCGGCACCAGGCCCAGCGTGGTCTCGCCCGGCGTGTGGTAGCGGTGGCCGTAGCTGACGCCGTGTCCGCCCGGGACCCGCTTGACCAGCGCCAGCCGGGCGGAGAGCGACATCACCGGGCGCAGCCCGAAGTCGGCCGGGGCGCCCAGCTCCGGGATCGGCGAGACGCCGTACATCGCCAGTCCGGTGCGGACCAGGTCGTAGTGCGAGCCGGGCAGGGTCAGGGTGGCCGGGGAGTTGGCGATGTGCCGGACCTCGGGGCGCACCCCGGCCCGCTCGGCGTAGGCCAGCGCGGTGGCGAAGGCGTCCAGCTGGGCCTGGATCGAGGGGTGGCCGGGCTCGTCGGCGGCGGCGAAGTGCGACCAGATGCCGACCACGTCGAGCAGGCCGGCGGCCCGGGCCCGCAGCGCGGCGTCCACCAGGTCGGGCCAGTCGTGCGGCTGGGCGCCGTTGCGGCCCAGCCCGGTGTCGGCCTTGAGGTGGACCCTGGCGGGTATGCCGGTGGCCCGGACGGCGGCCAGCAGCTCGTCCAGCGCCCACTGGCCGCTGATCGAGATGTCCAGCTGGGCCCGGAGCGCCTGCGCCCAGGGCCCGCCCGGGGTCCACAGCCAGCACAGGATCCGGGCCCGGTCGGGGCCGATCCCGGCCGCCCGCAGCGCCAGCGCCTCCTCGGGGGTGGCGGTGCCGAGCCAGCGGACGCCCGCCGCCAGCGCCTCCAGGGCACAGGGCAGCGCGCCGTGGCCGTAGCCGTCGGCCTTCACCACGGCCATCAGGTCGGAGTGCGGCGCCCGCTCGCGCAGCGCGCTGAGGTTGCCGTGCAGTGCCGCCAGGTCGATCGCCGCTTCGGCGCGCACTCCGTCGGCGAGCATGGTGGTCCCGGTCGTGTTCGCGGTTGTCATCACTGTCAGTCTCCCAGACCTGCGGCGTTCTGCTGGCTGCCCCCCTGCGGTGCGGTCACGTTCCGCCAGGCAGCGGGGAGTGCCGCGGCGACCTGCTGGGCCGTGACGGGTGCTCCACCCCGGTCACCCACGGTGCTGGGGACGCCCGCGGAGCAGTGCCGGTTCCCGCCCGCGGCGGCCAGCCGGCCCGCCAGGCCGTGCAGGTAGGCGGCGGCCGGCGCGGCGTCGAACGGGGTCAGCCCGGCCGCCAGCAGCGCCCCGGCCAGGCCCGCCAGCACGTCGCCGCTGCCCGCGGTGGCCAGCCAGGAGGTGCCGGTCGGGTTCACCCGGGCGGCGCCGTCCGGCCGGGCGACCACCGTGGTGGAGCCCTTGAGCAGCACCGTGGCGCCGTACCGGTCGGCCAGCTCCCGGGCGGTGCGCAGCCGGGCGGCGGCGGCCCGCTCGGCGGTGGCCCCGCCGCCGAGCAGCCGGGCGGCCTCGCCGGCGTGCGGGGTGAGCAGGGTGGGGGCGGCGCGGCCGGCCAGCGCGGCGGGGCCGCGGCGGGCCAGCTCGGTCAGCCCGTCGGCGTCCACCAGCACCGGCACCTCGGCGGCCAGCGCCGCGTCCAGCGCCTCGGCGGTGGCCTCGCCGGAGCCGGGGCCGGCCACCCAGGCCTGCACCCGGCCGTCGCCGAGCAGTACCTCGGGGTGGCGGCGGACCACCTCGGCGGCCGGCCGGCCCAGGTAGCGCACCGCGCCCGCGCCGCCGTGCAGCGCGCCGGCCACCACCAGCAGGGCGGCGCCGGGGTAGCGCTCGGAGCCGGCCCGGACGCCCAGCACCCCGCGCCGGTACTTGTCGCTCTCGGTGCCGGGCCGGGGCAGCAGCGCGCCCAGGTCGGCGTGCTGCAGCGCCTGTACGGCGGCCTCCGGCGGCCGCAGCCCGATCGGCACCAGCTGCACCGGCCCGGCGTGCCCGGCCCCCGGGTCGATCAGCAGGCCGGGCTTGTGGGTGCCGAAGGTGACGGTGAGGTCGGCCCGGATGGCGGCGCCGGCCAGCTCGCCGGTGTCGGCGTCCACCCCGCTGGGCAGGTCGACGGCGACCAGCACCCCGGTCCGCCCGGCGGTGGCGTACGGCACGGCCTCCGGGCGGAGCCCGCCGCGGCCGCCGATCCCGACGATGCCGTCCAGGATCAGGTCGGCGCGCGCGAAGTCGGCCAGGCCGACCTCCTGATCCGTGGTCACCTGACCCCCCGTCGCCCGCAGCGCGGCCAGCGCCGCCGGGTGCGCCCGATCGGGTGAGAGCAGCACCGCGGAGACCGCCGCCCCCCGGCGGGCCAGCGCGGCGCCCGCGAACAGGGCGTCACCGCCGTTGTCACCGCTGCCGGCCAGCACCAGCACCCGGCTGCCGTAGACCCGGCCGCGCCGCTCGCGCAGCAGCCGGGAGCAGGTGGCGGCGAGGCCGGCCACCGCGCGGTCCATCAGCGGCTGGCCGGCCAGTTCGGCCTCGGCGGCCCGGACCTGTTCGACGGTGTGAGCGTGGCGCATGGCCCGACGCTACCCCTCCGCGATCACCACCGCAGTGGCCACACCCGCATCATGGCTGAGCGACAGGTGCCAGCCGCGCACCCCGAGTTCCGCCGCCCGGGCCGCCACCGTGCCGCTGACGTGCAGCGTCGGGCGCCCGGACGGCTCGGTACGGACCTCGCAGTCCTGCCAGGAGAGGCCCGGCGGGGCGCCCAGCGCCTTGGCGGCGGCCTCCTTGGCGGCGAACCGGGCGGCCAGCGAGGCCGCCGAGCGGGGCTCGCCCGAGGGCAGCACCCGCTCGGCGGGGGTGAAGAGCTTCTCCCGCATGGCCGGGGTCCGCGCCAGGGCGGCGGCGAACCGTTCGATCCCGGCGACGTCGATGCCCACGGCGATGATCACCCCGCCACGGTACCTACTCGACGGTGCCCACAGCGCCCGTCGGTCGGCGACGGCTCCGCCCGCCGGCGCTCACTCCACCGTCACCACAGCGCCTTATGGCCGGCTCCGGCTCCGCTCGCCGGCGCTCACTCCACCGTCACCACAGCGCCTTATGGCCGGCTCCGGCTCCGCTCGCCGGCGCTCACTCCACCGTCACCACAGCGCCTTATGGTCGGCTCCGGCTCCGCTCGCTGGCGCTCACTCCACCGTCACCGACTTCGCCAGGTTGCGCGGCTGGTCCACCTCGTGCCCCTTGGCGGTGGCCAGTTCGCAGGCGAACACCTGCAGCGGCACGGCGGCCACCAGCGGCTGCAGCAGCGTCGGGGTGACCGGGATCCGGATCAGGTGGTCGGCGTACGGCACCACCGCCTCGTCACCCTCCTCCGCGATCACGATGGTCCGCGCGCCCCGGGCCCGGATCTCCTGGATGTTGGAGACGATCTTGTCGTGCAGGATCGACCGCCCGCGCGGCGAGGGCACGACCACCACCACCGGCAGCCCCTCCTCGATCAGCGCGATCGGACCGTGCTTCAGCTCGCCCGCCGCGAAGCCCTCGGCGTGCATGTACGCCAGCTCCTTCAGCTTGAGCGCGCCCTCCAGCGCCACCGGGAAGCCGACGTGCCGGCCCAGGAAGAGCACCGAGCGGGCGTCCGCCAGCGAGCGGGCCAGCTCGCGCACCGGCTCCATGGTCCGCAGCACCTGCTCGACCTGCTTGGGCGCGTTGGACAGCTCCTTGATGACGGCCCAGATCTCGTCGCCCCACTTGGTGCCGCGCACCTGGCCCAGGTAGAGCGCCACCAGGTAGCAGGCCACCAGCTGGGTGAGGAAGGCCTTGGTGGAGGCCACCGCCACCTCCGGCCCGGCGTGGGTGTAGAGGACCGCGTCGGACTCGCGCGGGATGGTGGAGCCGTTGGTGTTGCAGATCGCCAGCACCCTGGCCCCCTGCTCCCGGGCGTGCCGCAGCGCCATCAGGGTGTCCATGGTCTCGCCGGACTGCGAGATCGCGATCACCAGGGTCCGGGCGTCCAGGATCGGGTCCCGGTAGCGGAACTCCGAGGCCACCTCGACCTCGCACGGGATCCTGGTCCAGTGCTCGATCGCGTACTTGGCGATCATCCCGGCGTGGAAGGCCGTGCCGCAGGCGACGATGACGACCTTGTCCACCTCGCGCAGCACCGCGTCCGGGATCCGCAGCTCGTCCAGGGTCAGCCGGCCGTCGGTGCCGATCCGGCCCAGCAGGGTGTCGGCCACCGCCTTGGGCTGCTCGGCGATCTCCTTGAGCATGAAGTAGTCGTAGCCGGCCTTCTCGGCCGCCGAGGCGTCCCAGTCCACGTGGTAGGCCCGGACCTCGGCCGGCGCCCCGGAGAAGTCGGTGACGGTGACCGCACCGGCCCGCAGCTCCACCACCTGGTCCTGGCCCAGCTCGATGGCCTCCCGGGTGTGCGCGATGAACGCGGCCACGTCCGAGGCCAGGAAGTTCTCGCCCTCGCCGACGCCGACCACCAGCGGCGAGTTCCGCCGGGCGCCGACCACCACGCCGGGCGCGTCCGCGTGCACCGCGACCAGCGTGAAGGCGCCGTCCAGCTGCCGGCAGACGGCCCGCATGGCCTCCGCCAGGTCGCCCTGGAACGCCTCCGCCAGCAGGTGGGCGACCACCTCGGTGTCGGTCTCCGAGCGCAGCGAGTGGCCGCGGTCGGCCAGCTCGGCGCGGAGCCGGGCGAAGTTCTCGATGATCCCGTTGTGCACCACGGCCACCTTGCGGTGGTCGTCGAGGTGGGGGTGGGCATTGGCGTCGGTGGGGCCGCCGTGGGTGGCCCAGCGGGTGTGCCCGATGCCGGTGGTGCCGCCGGGAAGAGGGGTCTCGGCGAGCGACTTCTCCAGATTGACGAGCTTTCCGGCCCGCTTGTCGGTGGCCAGGCTCCACTGCCCCGTGGAGTCGGCCGACTGAATGGCCACGCCTGCCGAGTCGTACCCTCGGTACTCGAGTCTCTGCAGGCCGGCGATGACGACGTCGAGGGCGCTCTGTGAGCCCACATATCCAACAATTCCGCACATATGCGACAGCATATGCGTCGCACCGATTCACGCAGCCCGCCCGGTGGGCCACAGCTCGTGACCGACACCACAGGGCGGGCGCCCCGCCGGACGGGTCACAATTGACCACGTGCTGACCGAACTCTGTACCCGGGGCGCTCCCTCAGCGCCCAGCCCGTCGCCGTCCCCGTACGTCGACCTCTCCCGGGCCGAGTGGAGCGCCCTGCGCGAACGCACCCCGCTGCCGCTCACCGCGCAGGAGGTGGAGCGCCTGCGGGGTCTCGGTACAGCCCTGGACCTGGACGAAGTGCGGGACGTCTACCTGCCGCTCTCCCGGCTGCTGAACCTCTACATCCACGCCACCCACGACCTGCGCGGCGCCCTGGGCACCTTCCTGGACACCAAGGACACCGAGCGCACCCGCACCCCGTTCATCATCGGGGTGGCCGGCTCGGTGGCCGTCGGCAAGTCCACCACCGCCCGCCTGCTGCAGGCGCTGCTGGCCCGCTGGCCCGAGCACCCCCGGGTCGAGCTGGTCACCACCGACGGCTTCCTGCTGCCCAACGCCGAGCTGCGCCGGCGCGGCCTGATGGCCCGCAAGGGCTTCCCGGAGTCCTACGACCGCCGGGCGCTGATGCGCTTCGTGGCGGACGTGAAGGCCGGCAAGCAGGAGGTCAGCGCCCCGGTCTACTCCCACCTGGTCTACGACATCGTGCCGGACCAGCGGCTCACCGTGCAGCGCCCGGACATCCTGATCGTCGAGGGCCTGAACGTGCTGCAGCCCGCGCTGCCCGGCACCGACGGCCGGACCCGGCTGGCGGTGGCCGACTACTTCGACTTCTCGATCTACGTCGACGCACGCACCGACGACATCGAGAACTGGTACCTGTCCCGGTTCAAGAAGCTCCGGGACACCGCCTTCCAGGACCCCAACTCCTACTTCCGCCGGTTCACCGAGGTGCCGGAGGAGGAGGCGATGGAGTACGGCCGCCAGGTCTGGCGCACCATCAACAAGCCCAACCTGCTGGAGAACGTGCTGCCCACCCGCGGCCGGGCCACCCTGATCCTGCAGAAGGGCGCCGACCACAAGGTCCGCCGCGCCCTGCTCCGCAAGCTCTGACGGGGCGTCGGCCTGAACACCGTTCAGGCCGACGTCCGAAACGGCGTCAGACCGCCAGCTGCGCCCGGACCACGCCGGCCAGCCGCTCGGCCACCGTCTCGGCCTGGTGGTGGTCGGCGGCCTCCACCATCACCCGCACCAGCGGCTCGGTGCCGGAGGGCCGCAGCAGCACCCGGCCGGTGCCGCCCAGCTCCTCGCTGGCGGCCTTGACCGCCAGGGTCAGCTCGTCGCACTCGCCGACCCGGCTCTTGTCCACGCCCTTGACGTTGATCAGCACCTGCGGCAGCCGGGTCATCACGCCGGCCAGCTCGGCCAGCGGCCGCTTGGTGGCGGCCAGCCGGGCGCCCAGCATCAGGCCGGTCAGGGTGCCGTCGCCGGTGGTCGCGTGGTCCAGCAGGATCACGTGCCCGGACTGCTCGCCGCCCAGCGCGTAGCCGTGCTCCTTCATCGCCTCCAGCACGTAGCGGTCCCCCACCGCCGTCTCGACCAGGCCGATGCCCTCGCGCTCCATCGCCAGCTTGAAGCCGAGGTTGGCCATCACGGTGCCGACCGCGGTGTTGCGGCGCAGCGTGCCGGCCTCGCGCATGGCCACCGCCAGGATCGCGATGATCTGGTCGCCGTCCACCTCGTTGCCCTCGGCGTCGGCGGCCAGGCAGCGGTCCGCGTCGCCGTCCAGCGCGACGCCCAGGTCGGCCCGGTGCTCGGCCATCGCCTTGCGCAGCCCGTCCAGGTGGGTGGAGCCGACCCCGTCGTTGATGTTCAGGCCGGTCGGCTCGGCGCCCAGCGTGTAGACCACCTCGGCACCGGCCCGGGCGAAGGCCTCCGGGGCGACCCGGGCGGCGGCGCCGTGCGCGCCGTCGATCACCACCCGGACGCCGTCCAGCCGGTTCGGCAGCACCGCGACCAGGTGGGCGACGTACTTGTCGAAGCCCTCGGTGTACTCGTGCACCCGGCCGACGCCGGCGCCGGTCGGGCGGGCCCGGTCCAGGGTGCCGTCGGCGTGGCCGCGGTAGTCGGCCTCGATCGCGTCCTCGACCGCGTCGTCCAGCTTGTGCCCGCCACGGGCCAGGAACTTGATGCCGTTGTCCGGCATCGCGTTGTGGCTGGCCGAGAGCATCACGCCGAAGTCCGCCCCGAGGGCGCCGGTGAGGTACGCCACGGCCGGGGTCGGCAGTACCCCGACCCGCAGCACGTCGACGCCGGAGCCGGCCAGCCCCGCGATCACCGCCGCCTCCAGGAACTCGCCACTGGCCCGCGGGTCGCGGCCCACCACCGCGACCGGCCGCCGGCCGCCGAGGCCGTCCGCGTCGCCCAGCACATGTGCGGCGGCCATCGAGAGGCCGAGCGCCAGTTCGGCGGTGAGGCCCTCATTGGCCACACCGCGTACGCCGTCGGTACCGAAGAGTCGTGCCACAGTCCCGTCCTTCGCTGGAGGCCGTCGGCCGGTACGAGGGGGAAGGCCGAACCGACGGAGGAGTCGTCCCTGGCCGCCTGACCGGTCCAGGGAGCACAACGCCCCGAAGCACGAGAGTGCTCCGGGGCGTGGGTCCCACCTGCGGGGTGCGCACCAAGGGCGGCACGCACCCCGGGGGGTGGAATTAGCGCTTGCTGTACTGCGGGGCCTTGCGGGCCTTCTTGAGACCGGCCTTCTTGCGCTCGACGGCGCGAGCGTCACGGGTCAGGAAGCCGGCCTTCTTGAGGGCGCCGCGGTTGTTGTCCACGTCCGCCTCGTTCAGCGCACGGGCCACGCCGAGGCGCAGCGCGTAGGCCTGACCGGAGACACCGCCACCCGCGATGCGGGCGACGACGTCGTAACGGCCGTCCAGCTCGAGGAGCTTGAAGGGCTCGTTGACGGTCTGCTGGTGCACCTTGTTGGGGAAGTAGTTCTCCAGGGTGCGACCGTTGATCTTCCACTTGCCGGTGCCGGGGACGATGCGCACGCGGGCGATCGCCTCCTTGCGGCGGCCCAGGCCGGCGCCGGGGATGGCCTCGGCGAAGCGGCCGGCAGCCGACTCGGACGAGTACGAGGTCTCCTCCTCGGAGGTGTACTCGGTGAGCTCCTCGTCGAAGTCGACGTCCAGGGTGGTCTCGATGGCAGCGTTCTCGGCCACGATGTTCCTCAGCTTTTCTTAGTTAAGGGCTTGTGGCCGGGATTACTGCGCGACCTGGGTGATCTCGAACGGCACCGGCTGCTGGGCAGCGTGCGGGTGCTGGTCGCCCGAGTAGACCTTCAGCTTCGAGAGCATCTGACGGCCCAGGGTGTTCTTCGGAACCATGCCCTTGATGGCCTTCTCGACGGCCTTCTCCGGGTTGTTCGCCAGCAGGTCGTCGTAGCGCACCGAGCGGAGACCGCCCGGGAAGCCGGAGTGGCGGTACGCCAGCTTCTGGGTCTTCTTGTTACCCGACAGGTGCACCTTGTCCGCGTTGATGATGATGACGAAGTCACCCATGTCCATGTGCGGCGCGTAGGTGGGCTTGTGCTTGCCCCGCAGGAGGTTGGCGGCCTGGGAGGCCAGGCGGCCGAGCACGACGTCGGTCGCGTCGATGACGTGCCACTGACGCTGGACGTCGCCGGGCTTGGGGCTGTACGTACGCACGGTCGTAGCCTTCGCTTTTCAGTGAGATGAGTCCTGACGGGAGCACCTGAACGAGGGATCAGCCTGGCTCCGCTTGGACGCAATCAAGGGGATGCCGCTGGTCATCGACCGGGTAACTCCGGCGTACCGACCTCTCACGTGAGATGGAGCGAGCCAATACGCACAACAAGGGCCAACGATACCCGGCGGGCGGGCCAACTCCAAAACTCAGCGCTCGCGCTCCACCCGGCGCTCGTCCCAGACCGGCTCCGGGGACTCGTAGACCCGGCCGTCGCTGCCGAAGACCAGGAAGCGGTCGAAGGTCTTGGCGAACCAGCGGTCGTGGGTGACGCAGAGCACCGTGCCCTCGAAGGCCTCCAGCCCCTCCTGCAGCGCCTCGGCGCTCTCCAGGTCGAGGTTGTCGGTCGGCTCGTCCAGCAGCAGCGCCGTCACCCCGTCCAGCTCCAGCTTGAGGATCATCAGCCGGGCCTGCTGGCCGCCGGAGAGCGACTCGAACTTCTGCTCCTCCTGCTTGTCCAGCTCGTACCGGCGCAGCGCGCCCATCGCGGCGCCGCGGCTGAGCGCGTGCTCCTCCTCGATGATCGAGCGCACGGTGCGGCCGAACAGCTCCGGGTGGGCGTGGGTCTGCCGGAAGTGGCCGGGCACCACCCGGGCGCCGAGCCTGAAGCCGCCGGTGTGCGCCACCGACTCGTCGCCGGCCAGCAGCCGCAGGAAGTGCGACTTGCCGGAGCCGTTGGAGCCCAGCACGGCGACCCGCTGGCCGTAGAAGACCTCCAGGTCGAAGGGCTGCATCAGACCGGTCAGTCCCAGCTGCTCGATGGTCAGCGCTCGGACCCCGGTGCGCCCGCCCTTGAGCCGCATGGTGATGTTCTGCTCGCGCGGCGGCTCCTCCGGCCGGCCGGCCTCCTCGAACTTCTTCAGCCGGGTCTGCGCGGCGGCGTAGCGGGTGGCGAGCGCGTGGCTGACCGAGGCGGCCTGGCGGAGCGACACCACCAGCTTCTTCAGCTTGGCGTGCTCCTCGTCCCAGCGCCGGCCGAGCTCCTCGAACCGGGCGAAGCGCTCCTTGCGGGCCTCGTGGAAGGAGTCGAAGCCGCCGCCGTGCACCCAGACCGAGCTGCCGCCGCCACCGAAGCCGGACTCGATGCTGATGATCTTGTCGGCGCAGCTGGAGAGCAGCTCGCGGTCGTGCGAGATGAAGAGCACGGTCTTCGGGGAAGCCTTGATCGCCTCCTCCAGCCAGCGCTTGCCGGGCACGTCCAGGTAGTTGTCCGGCTCGTCCAGCAGCAGCACCTCGTCCGGGCCGCGGAGCAGGCACTCCAGCACCAGCCGCTTCTGCTCGCCGCCGGAGAGGGTGTTGAGGCCCCGGAACTGGGCCCGGTCGAAGGGCATGCCGAGGGCCGCCGTGGTGCAGACGTCCCAGTCGGTCTCGTAGTCGTAACCGCCGGCGTCGGCCCAGTCGGAGAGCGCCTGGGCGTAGGCCATCTGCGACTTCTCGTCGTCCTGGGCCATCATCGCCAGCTCGGCGGCGTCCACCGCCTTGGCGGCCACCGCGATCCGCGGCGGCGCGACCGAGACCAGCAGGTCCCGCACCGAGGCGTCGGCCGGCAGCGCGCCCGGCGTCTCGCGCTGGTCCTCGCGGCCGGTGGTGCCGACGAACTGCCGCATCACGCCCAGGCCGCCGCTGACCGTCACCGTCCCGCCGTGCGGCTGGGTGTCGCCGGCGATCATCCGCAGCAGCGTGGTCTTGCCGGCCCCGTTGGCGCCCACCAGCGCCACCGCGGAGCCCTCGCCGACCCGGAAGGACGCGTCGTCGAACAGCACCCGCCCATCCGGCAGGTAGTACTCAAGGTGTGAAATCTCGACGTGTCCCATGGTCCGTATTGTGCTGTGCCCCGCTGGTCCGGCCCAAACGGATTAGGCGGCGGCTCCGGGCAGGGTGCGCAGCCGGCGGGCCTGCCGGTTGCGCTCCGCCAGCTGGTCGTCGGCCGGGTAGCCGACCTCCTCCAGGGTCAGCCCGTACGGCCGGATCACGTTGACCGCGCTGTTGCGCACCCCGCCGGCCAGCACCTCGCCGGGGAACTCCACCGGCCGGTGCCCGTCGCCCACCAGCAGCATCGCGCCGACCAGCGCCCGCACCATGTTGTGGCAGAAGGCGTCGGCCCGCACCGTGGCCACCGCCAGCGAGCCCTCCTGGGCCGCGTACGGGTCCATCGGCACCCGGTCCCAGCGCAGCTCCAGCAGGGTGCGGATGGTGGTCGCGCCCTCGCGCTTCTTGCAGTAGGCGGCGAAGTCGTGCTCGCCCAGCAGCAGTTCGGCGGCCCGGTTCATCTTCTCCAGGTCCAGCGGCCGGTCGTGCCAGAGCACGTGGCCGCGCAGCAGCGGGTCCACCCCGCCCTGGTGGTCGGCGACCCGGTAGGCGTACCGCCGCCAGATCGCCGCGAACCGCGCGTCGAAGCCCGCCGGGGCCTCGGAGACCCGGAAGACCCGCACATCGGCCGGCAGCCGCCCGGCGAGGCGGCGCAGCAGCTTGGCGCCGTGCGCGGCCCACAGCTCCTCCGGCAGGTCCACGTGGGCCACCTGGCCGCGCGCGTGCACCCCGGCGTCGGTGCGGCCGGCCACGGTGAGCGGGAAGAGCTCCTGGCTGCGGGTGACCACCTGCAGCGCCGACTCGATCTCCTCCTGCACGGTGCGCCGGCCGCGCTGCCGGGCCCAGCCGGAGAACTCGGCGCCGTGGTACGCCAGGTCCAGCCGGATCCTGGTGCGGCCCTCGGCCGGGCCGTCCTTCACGGGCGCCGTCTCGGCGCAGTCCTCAGCCACTGTCGTCCTCTGTGCGGAGCGGAACGGGAACGGGCCCGCTCCCCCGCCGGAGCGGAGGGGCGGGCCCGTCGGATCACCTGCCGGTGATCAGGCCTCGTCGGCCGGGGTGGCGTCGGCCGGAACGGCGTCGGCCGGAGCCTCGGTGACCTCGGCGGCCGGAGCGGCGGCCTCGGCGTCCTTGGCGGAGCGCTTGGTGGCGGCCTCGGCCTCGCCGACCGCGGTCTGCGCGACGGTGAGGGCCTCGACCAGCTCGATCACGGCCATCGGGGCGTTGTCGCCACGACGGGGACCGATCTTGGTGATGCGGGTGTAGCCACCGGGACGGTTCTCGTAGCGCGGCGCGATCTCGGTGAAGAGGGTGTGCAGCACGGAGACGTCGGTGATCGTCTTGCGGACGATGCGGCGGTTGTGGATGTCACCGGCCTTCGCCTTGGTGATCAGCTTCTCCGCCAGCGGGCGCATCCGACGGGCCTTGGCCTCGGTCGTGGTGATGCGGCCGTACTGGAACAGCTCGCGGCACAGGCCGGCGAGCAGCAGCGGCTCGTGGTGGGGGCCGCCGCCGAGGCGGGCGCCCTTCGCGGGACGGGGCATGGTAGCTCCTTGTATCTCCGAATCCGGCCGTATCAGGTACCGGAACGGGCGGCCGGGCACAGTTGCCCGGACGGCTTAGTGCACTGCATCGCGGTGGGGGCGGCCCGCTGGGGGCCGCCCCCACCACAAACTCTTAGTACTGCTCGGTCTCCGCGTAACCCGCGTCGTCCAGGTCGTCGGCGCCGAAGGCGTCGGCGGCGGCGGTCGGGTCGAACCCGGGCGGGCTGTCCTTGAGCGCCAGGCCCATGCCGGCCAGCTTCGCCTTGACCTCGTCGATCGACTTCGCACCGAAGTTGCGGATGTCGAGCAGGTCGGCCTCGGAGCGGGCGACGAGCTCACCCACGGTGTGGATGCCCTCGCGCTTGAGGCAGTTGTAGGAGCGGACGGTGAGCTCCAGCTCCTCGATCGGCAGCGCCAGGTCGGCGGCCAGGGCGGCGTCCGTCGGGGACGGGCCCATGTCGATGCCCTCGGCGTCGATGTTCAGCTCGCGGGCGAGGCCGAACAGCTCCACCAGGGTCTTGCCGGCCGAGGCCATGGCGTCGCGCGGACGCATGGCGGGCTTGGTCTCGACGTCGACGATCAGCTTGTCGAAGTCGGTCCGCTGCTCGACACGGGTGGCCTCGACCTTGTAGGTGACCTTCAGCACCGGGCTGTAGATCGAGTCGACCGGGATCCGGCCGATCTCCTGGCCGGAGGCCTTGTTCTGCACGGCGGAGACGTAGCCGCGACCGCGCTCGACGGTCAGCTCCATCTCCAGCTTGCCCTTGCCGTTCAGCGTGGCGAGGACCAGCTCGGGGTTGTGCACCTCGACACCGGCCGGCGGCGCGATGTCGGCGGCGGTGACCACACCCGGGCCCTGCTTGCGCAGGTACATCACGACCGGCTCGTCGTGCTCCGAGGAGACGACCAGCTGCTTGATGTTGAGGATGAGGTCGGTGACGTCCTCCTTGACGCCCGGCACGGTGGTGAACTCGTGCAGGACACCGTCGATCCGGATGCTGGTGACAGCGGCGCCCGGGATCGAGGAGAGGAGCGTGCGGCGGAGCGAGTTGCCGAGGGTGTAGCCGAAGCCCGGCTCCAGCGGCTCGATGACGAACCGCGAGCGGTACTCGTCGACAACCTCTTCGGTCAGCGACGGACGCTGAGCGATAAGCATGTTCAGATCCTCCAGTTGTGTCGACGCCCACTATTTGACGTCGTACGACACCAAGAGTACGGGCTCCCCGATGAAAAGGGAGCCCGTACCAGGTTTAAGACACCGTGGAAGCGGTGCGCTGCGTCAGACGCGGCGGCGCTTCGGCGGACGGCAGCCGTTGTGCGGGGTGGGGGTGACGTCCTGGATCGAGCCCACCTCCAGGCCGGTGGCCTGGAGCGAGCGGATCGCGGTCTCACGGCCGGAGCCCGGACCCTTGACGAAGACGTCGACCTTGCGCATGCCGTGCTCCTGCGCACGACGCGCGGCGGCCTCGGCGGCCATCTGCGCGGCGAACGGGGTGGACTTGCGCGAGCCCTTGAAGCCGACGTGACCGGCGGAGGCCCAGGAGATCACGTTGCCCGCGGGGTCGGTGATCGAAACGATGGTGTTGTTGAACGTGCTCTTGATGTGCGCGTGACCGTGAGCGACGTTCTTCTTTTCCTTGCGGCGGATCTTCTTCGCGCCGGCAGCCTGACGACCCTTGGGGGGCATAAGTCTGTTCTCCTACTGAGGTGGTCGGTCCGCTGACCCGCGGGCCGGAGGGATGTCCGGTTACGGGACGGACTACTTCTTGCCCGGCTTCTTCTTGCCGGCGATCGCGCGACGCGGGCCCTTGCGGGTACGCGCGTTGGTGTGGGTGCGCTGGCCGCGAACCGGCAGGCCGCGGCGGTGGCGCAGACCCTCGTAGCAGCCGATCTCGACCTTGCGGCGGATGTCGGCGGCCACCTCGCGGCGCAGGTCGCCCTCGACGCGGAAGTTCGCGTCGATGAAGCGCTGCAGCGAGACGAGGTCGTCCTCGGAGATGTCACGGACGCGGATGGACGGGTCCACACCGGTCTCGGCCAGGGTCTGCTGGGCGCGGGTGCGGCCGATGCCGTACACGTACGTGAGGGCGATCTCGATCCGCTTCTCGCGGGGGAGATCAACGCCGGAAAGGCGTGCCATTCAAGGCTCCTGTGATGTTCCTCAGAGGTCTTACGTGCTGCCTACCCGGACACCTCTCGGTGTGCGAGCCCCGGCCTCTGAACCGGGGGTGGCAGTCCGGCCCCGCGGGGGGACGGATCGGGCAGCCCGCTTATGACGTTGGTGCGCGTCGCGCGAAGGTACTACGAGAAATGCGGGAGGATCAGCCCTGGCGCTGCTTGTGGCGCAGGTTGTCGCAGATCACCATGACCCGGCCGTGACGGCGGATCACCTTGCACTTGTCGCAGATCTTCTTGACGCTCGGCTTGACCTTCATGTTCAGGTTCTCCGGGTCTAGATCTGACGGGGGTCCCCGCCCGTGGGGCGAGGGGTTCTGCTACTTGTACCGGTAGACGATCCGGCCGCGGGTCAGGTCGTAGGGGCTCAGCTCCACCACGACCCGGTCATCCGGGAGGATGCGGATGTAGTGCATCCGCATCTTGCCGCTGATGTGGGCGAGGACCTTGTGACCGTTCTGCAGCTCGACCTTGAACATCGCGTTCGGAAGAGACTCGATCACGGTGCCCTCGATCTCAATGGCGCCTTGCTTCTTAGCCATGAACTGCGAGAACCACCCTTCGGGTCCGGCTACCGTATGCGGAACGCTCGTGCGAACCAGGCTTCACCTCACACCCCGCAGGGTTGAGGGCGTGCCTAAGCACGCTACGAGAGAGCCGACGGTCCATCGTACGTTACCGGTCAGGCTTCGCAAAAACTCACCGGGCGGCGGGAACCACCACCGGCTGCACCACCGCGGTGCAGGCGGAGCAGCGGGTGGCGGCCTCGGGGATCTCGGTCAGGCACTCGGGGCACGGGCGCTTGGCGGGCTTGGGCTTCTTCGGCAGGTAGCGCGCGGTCGCCTTGGTGACCGGCAGCACCACACAGAAGTACAGCACCGCGGCGGTCAGCAGGAACGAGATCAGGGTGTTGACGAACCCGCCGTACGGGAAGACCACGCCGGCCGCGCTGAAGGTGTTGTTGCTGTAGTCGCCGGTGGCGCCGGTGACCAGGCCGACCAGCGGCGTCAGGAAGGCCTTGACGAACCCGTTCACCACCCCGGTGAACGCGGCACCGATCACGATGCCGACGCCCATGTCGACGACGTTGCCGCGCATCATGAAGTCGCGGAAGCCCTTCAGCACTGTTACCCCTATTGTCCGATTTCGCCTGGCGGTCCGAGCCCCAGACAATACCGGGTCAGCCCAACGGCTGTGTCAGCCCAGGGGATCCGGGGCAGCGGTCACGCCCAGCGCCGCCAGCTGCGCCTTGCCGCCGTCGAAGGCGGTGAGGACCAGCGGGCCCTGCTCGGTGACGGCCACCGAGTGCTCCCAGTGCGCGGCCCAGCTGCCGTCGGTGGTGACCACCGTCCAGTCGTCCTCCAGCACCTCGGTGTGCGGGGTGCCCAGCGAGACCATCGGCTCGATCGCCAGTACCGTGCCGGGCACCAGCTTGGGGCCCTTCCCGCGGCCGCGCTCCACGTAGTTCAGCACGTGCGGCTCCATGTGCATGGCGGTGCCGATGCCGTGGCCGCCGTAGCCCTCGGTGATGCCCCACTTGCCCTTGGGCGGCAGCGGGTAGCGGCGGATGAAGCCCTCGATCGCCTTGGAGACGTCCACCAGCCGGTTGGACTTCTTCATCTGGGCGATGCCGGCCCACATCGAGCCCTCGGTCACCGCGCTCAGCATCTCCACCTCGGGCGCCACCTGGCCGACGCCGACGGTGATCGCCGCGTCGCCGTGCCAGCCGTCCACGATCGCGCCGCAGTCGATCGAGATGACGTCGCCCTCCTGCAGCACCCGGCCACCGGGGATGCCGTGCACCACCTCGTTGTTGACCGAGGCGCAGATCACCCCGGGGAACCAGAGCCCGCCGTGGTGGGCGCGGAAGTTGGAGGTGGCGCCGTGCGAGGCGATCACCTTGTCCGCGATGTCGTTGAGGTCCTGGGTGCTCACCCCGGGGGCGACCGCCTCGCGGCAGGCCTTGAGCGCCTCGGCGACGACCAGCCCGGCAGTCCGCATCTTCGCGATCTGCTCGGGGGTCTTGATCTCCACCATCTGGACAGTGCCTTTCTCCGAGAGTCGCGCCCGGTCCTTGCCGGGCGCACGTTCCACTCCCCCACGGTACGACGCCGCACGGCCGCGGCACCCACCCGGACCACGCGGATCGGGGGGCGCCGCGGCCGTGCGGCACGCGGAGGTCCTGCTGTTCGGTTGTGCCGCGCCGGGCTCAGCTCTGCTTGCCGGCCTTCAGCGCGTCCACGGCCCGCTGGGTGACCTCTTCGACCTTGCCCAGCGCCGGGATGGTGGTCACCAGCTTCTGCTCGCTGTAGTAGCCGATGATCGGCTCCGTCTTGGAGTGGTACTCCTCCAGCCGGACCCGGACCGACTCCTCGGTGTCGTCGGAGCGCTGGTACAGCTCGCCGCCGCACTCGTCGCAGACGCCCTCGACCGCGGGCGGGTTGTACGCCACGTGGTAGACGTGCGCCCCGTCGTTGCGGCAGAGCCGCCGGCCGGCGATCCGCTTGACCACCTCGTCCTCGGGGACCTCCAGGTCGAGCACCCCGTCCAGGGCGATGCCCTGCTCGGCGAGGAACTCGTCCAGGGCCTCGGCCTGCTCCAGGTTCCGCGGGAAACCGTCGAGCAGGAAGCCCGGGGCGGTGTCCGACTGGAGCAGCCGGTCCTTCGCCATCCCGATGGTGACCGAGTCCGGCACCAGGAGTCCCTGGTCCATGTAGCCCTTGGCCTCCACCCCGAGCGGGGTGTTCTGGCTGATGTTGGCCCGGAAGAGGTCACCGGTCGAGATGTGGGGAATGGACAGGGTCTTGGCGAGCACGTGCGCCTGAGTACCCTTCCCGGCCCCGGGAGGTCCGACGAGGACGATACGCATCAGCGGAGGAACCCTTCGTAATTACGCTGCTGGAGCTGGCTCTCGATCTGCTTCACAGTTTCGAGTCCGACGCCGACGATGATGAGGATGCTGGTGCCGCCGAACGGGATGGTGGTGCTCGCGTTCAGGGCGACCAGGCCGATCATCGGGATCAACGCGATCAGGCCTAGGTAGAGCGAACCCGGCCACGTGATGCGGGTGAGCACGTAGTTCAGGTACTCGGCCGTCGGTCGGCCGGCCCGGATGCCCGGGATGAACCCACCATACTTCTTCATATTGTCGGCAACTTCTTCGGGGTTGAAGGAGATCGCGACGTAGAAGAAGGCGAAGAACACGATCAGTACGAAGTACGCGATCATGTAGACCGGGTGGTCGCCCTTGGTGAAGTTGTTGTTGATCCACACCGCCCAGCTCGACTTGCTGTTGGTCAGCTGTGCGACCAGGGCGGGGATGTACAGCAGCGAGGAGGCGAAGATGACCGGGATGACACCGGCCTGGTTCACCTTCAGCGGGATGTAGGTCGAGGTGCCGCCGAACGCCCGGCGGCCGATCATGCGCTTGGCGTACTGCACCGGGATCCGGCGCTGGGCCTGCTCCACGAAGATCACCAGGACGATCACGACGAGGCCCACGGCGATCACCGAGAAGAACTCGAACCAGCCGCCGGCGATCTTGCCGAGCTTCTTGATGGTCCAGACGTTGCCGGGGAAGCCGGAGGCGATCGAGGTGAACATCAGGATCGACATGCCGTTGCCGATGCCGCGGTCGGTGATCAGCTCACCGAGCCACATGATCACCGTGGTGCCGGCGGTCATCGTGATCACCATCACGGCGATCCGGAAGACGCTGGTGTCCGGCACCACCTGGTTGCCCACCGGGCAGGACGAGAAGAGCGCGCCGTTGGACGCGGTGGCCACGATGCCGGTGCCCTGGAGGACGGCCAGCGCGATGGTCAGGTACCGGGTGTACTGGGTGATCTTGGTCTGCCCGGCCTGGCCCTCCTTCTTCAGCGCCTCGAGTCGCGGGATCACGACGGTGAGCAGCTGGAGGATGATGCTGGCGGTGATGTACGGCATGATGCCGAGCGCGAAGATCGTCAGCTGGAGCAGCGCACCGCCGCTGAACAGGTTGACCAGGCCGAAGAGCCCGCTCCCGCTCTGCTTGACGCACGTGTTGACGGCCTTGAAGTTCACGCCCGGGACGGGGATGTGCGCGCCCACCCGGAAGATCACCATGATGCCCAGCGTGAACAGCAGCTTCTTGCGCAGGTCGGGCGTCTTGAACGCCCGCGCGAACGCACTGAGCACGGTGCCTCCTGCGCCTCCCGCGCGTCGTCGGCGGAAGGGTCGGTCCAGATGGACGGGATGTTGTCTCGGTCGCTCCCCCACCGTCTCAGCGCCGTCTCTGCGGGCCAAGCTACAAGGGAACTCCAGGGACTCTAACAGCGGGTGGCCACTCGGCAGAAGCGCCCAGGGCCGGGGGTTGCCCACACCACGCCCAGATGCCCGTTTTTGCCCGGGGATGCGCGGAAAACCCGCGCTGATCAGCACACGAATGAGAGGAGCCCCGTCCCTCGAACGAGGGACGGGGCTCCCGGCGCTGAGGCGCCGTCAGACTGCTTCCCCCGAAGGGGAGAAGTCTCAGACCAGCTCGGTGACGGTGCCGCCGGCGGCCTTGATCTTCTCGGCGGCGGAGCCGGAGACGGCGTCGACCGTCACCTGCAGCGCAACCGAGACCTCGCCGGTGCCGAGCACCTTGACGAGCGAGTTCTTGCGAACCGCGCCCTTCTCGACGAGGCCCTCGACGGTGACCTCTCCACCCTGCGGGTAGAGCTCGGCCAGCTTGTCGAGGTTGACCACCTGGAAGGTGATCTTGAACGGGTTCTTGAAGCCCTTGAGCTTCGGCAGGCGCATGTGGAGGGGCATCTGGCCACCCTCGAAGCGCTGCGGAACCTGGTAGCGGGCCTTGGTGCCCTTCGTGCCACGACCTGCAGTCTTGCCCTTGGAGCCCTCACCGCGACCAACGCGGATCTTGTCCTTCTTGGCGCCCGGGGCGGGCTTCAGGTTGTGGATCTTGATCGGCGAGTCAGACATGATCAGTCCACCTCCTCGACCGTGACGAGGTGCCGCACGGTCTGGGCCATCCCGCGGATCTCGGGACGGTCCTCCTTGACGACCACATCGTGCATGCGCTTCAGACCCAGCGAGCGCAGCGTCTCGCGGTGGTTCTGCTTGCTGCCGATGTAGCTCTTGGTCTGCGTGATCTTCAGGCGAGCCATCAGACACCCGCCCCAACCGGAGCGGCGGCGGCGGTGCCCGCGGCGCGGGCGCGCAGCAGGGCGGCCGGAGCCACGTCCTCCAGCGGAAGGCCACGACGGGCGGCGATCTCCTCGGGGCGCACGAGGCCCTTCAGAGCGGCCACGGTGGCGTGCACGATGTTGATCGCGTTGTCCGAGCCGAGCGACTTCGACAGGATGTCGTGAACGCCGGCGCACTCCAGGACGGCACGCACCGGGCCACCGGCGATAACGCCGGTACCGGGGGACGCCGGCTTGAGCAGCACGACGCCGGCGGCCTTCTCGCCCTGGATCGGGTGCGGGATGGTGCCCTGGATACGGGGGACCTTGAAGAAGTTCTTCTTGGCCTCCTCAACACCCTTGGCGATGGCGGCCGGAACCTCCTTCGCCTTCCCGTAACCGACACCCACGGTGCCGTCACCGTCGCCCACCACGACCAGCGCGGTGAAGCTGAAACGACGACCACCCTTGACAACCTTGGCGACACGGTTGATCGCGACGACGCGCTCGACGTAAGCGGTCTTCTCGACGGCGGGGGCGTTGCCCCGGTCGTCCCGCTTACGGTCGCGCCGCTCGCCACCGCCGGTGCCGCCGCCGGCGCCGCTACCGCGGCGCTGGGGTCCAGCCATTGGAATTACCTCTCTCGATTACGTCCGCCGACAGAGTCGACGAGCGGCTTAGAAGTCGAGCCCGGCCTCGCGGGCCGCGTCCGCCAGGGCGGCGATGCGGCCGGCGTACCGGTTGCCCGCGCGGTCGAAGACGACCGACTCGATGCCGGCGGCCTTGGCACGCTCGGCGACCAGGCTCCCGACCTTCTTGGCCAGCTCGGTCTTGTCGCCCTCGGCGCCCTTGATGGACACGTCGAGGGTGGACGCCGACGCCAGGGTGTGACCCTTGGCGTCGTCGATGACCTGGGCGACCATGTGCCGGTTCGACCGCGTCACGACGAGGCGCGGACGCACCTCGCTGCCGACGACGCGCTTGCGAACACGGATCGCGCGGCGCTTGCGGGCGGCGTTCTTGTAGCCGTTGCCCTTGCCGATCTTGACAGAGACGCTCATGGCTTACTTACCACTCTTTCCGACCTTGCGGCGGATGACCTCGCCCGCGTACTTGACGCCCTTGGCCTTGTACGGGTCGGGCTTGCGCAGCTTGCGGATCTTGGCGGAAACCTCGCCGACCAGCTGCTTGTCGATCCCGTCCACGTGGAACTTGGTGGGCGACTCGACCACGAAGGAGATGCCCTCCGGGGCCTCGATCAGGATCGGGTGGCTGTAGCCGAGCTGGAACTCCATCGAGGAGCCCTTCGCTGCGACTCGGTAACCAACACCGCTGATCTCCAGCGACTTGCGGTAGCCCGCGGTCACGCCGGTGATCATGTTCGCCACCAGCGTGCGGGAAAGGCCGTGGAGGGCCTTCGACTGACGCTCGTCGTTGGGGCGAGTGACGACCAGGGTGCCGTTCTCGTCCTTGCCGATCTCGATCGGCGCGGCGACGATGTGGGTGAGGGAGCCCTTGGGGCCCTTCACCGAGACCGCCTGGCCATCGATGGTGACGTCCACGCCGGCGGGAACCGGGATGGGCAGCCGTCCAATGCGCGACATTGCTGTACCTCCGTTTCCCGAATTACCAGACGTAGGCGAGAACTTCTCCGCCTACGCCCTTCTTGGCGGCCTGCTTGTCCGTGAGGAGACCCGAGGACGTGGAGATGATCGCCACGCCCAGGCCGCCGAGGACCTTCGGCAGGTTGGTGGACTTTGCGTAGACCCGCAGGCCCGGCTTGCTGATGCGCTTGATACCAGCGATCGAGCGCTCGCGGTTCGGACCGAACTTGAGCTCGATGGTCAGCTTCTTGCCGACCTCGCCCTCGGTCGGCTCCTCGACCTTCCAGCCGGAGATGTAACCCTCCTGCTGCAGGATCTGCGCGACGTGCGACTTGATCTTGCTAGCCGGCATCGCCACGGTGTCGTGGTACGCCGAGTTCGCGTTACGCAGACGCGTGAGCATGTCTGCGATGGGGTCGGTCATGGTCATGATGGCCTCAGGCCTCTCTCGCCGTGGTTTCTCCGCGCCAGGTCCCCCCGCCGCACTCCGGAGAGTGCGGCAGGGGCACAGACGCAGGGGACCTGCGGCGTTAGTAAGACTGGGTGCGAGCCCCTTCAGAGAAGGGCCGCGCGCAGCTATGGAGCTGCCGCGGCGGGGGCCCGACCCCACTACCTTACGGGAATCCGTACGGAGACCCAAAAGTGCGGGGCCGGGCACCACTGCCTCGCAGTTGTGCGCCGAGGGCTACTGGCTTACCAGGAGCTCTTGGTCACGCCCGGCAGCTCGCCGCGGTGCGCCATCTCACGGAGGCAGACACGGCAGAGGCCGAACTTGCGGTACACCGAGTGCGGACGACCGCACCGCTGGCACCGGGTGTAGGCGCGCACGCCGAACTTCGGCTTGCGGTCCGCCTTCGCGATGAGGGACTTCTTCGCCATGCCTTACGCCTCCTTGAACGGGAAGCCCAGAGCGCGCAGCAGCGCCCGGCCCTCGTCGTCGGTCTTGGCGGTGGTCACGACGGTGATGTCCATACCGCGCTGACGGTCGACCTTGTCCTGGTCGATCTCGTGGAACATGACCTGCTCGGTCAGACCGAAGGTGTAGTTGCCACGGCCGTCGAACTGCTTCGGGGAGAGGCCGCGGAAGTCACGGATACGCGGCAGGGCCAGCGACACCAGACGGTCCAGGAACTCCCACATGCGGTCACCGCGGAGGGTGACGTGGGTGCCGATCGGCTGGCCCTCGCGCAGCTTGAACTGCGCGATCGACTTGCGGGCCTTGGTCACGGCCGGCTTCTGACCGGTGATCGCGGTCAGGTCCTTGATCGCGCCCTCGATCAGCTTGCTGTCGCGGGCGGCCTCGCCGACACCCATGTTGACCACGACCTTGACCAGGCCGGGGATCAGCATGACGTTCTCGTACGAGAACTCCTCCTGCAGCTGGCCCTTGATCTCGGCGTTGTAACGCGCCTTGAGGCGGGGGGCCACCTTCTCGACATTCTCGATGGTCGTCTCAGACATCAGATGTCCTCACCGGTCCGCTTGGCAACGCGGATCTTGTTGCCCTCGTCATCGAAGCGGTAACCAACGCGGGTGACGACCTTCTTGCCGTCCTTCTCCACGACCAGCTGCACGTTGGAAACGTGCACCGGGGCCTCGACGGTGATGATGCCACCGGCGGTGCCCTGGCCGGGCTTGGTGTGCTTCTTGACCCGGTTCACACCCTCGACGAGGACCTTGTTCTCGGCGGGCAGGGCCTGGATGACCTTGCCCTGCTTGCCGCGGTCCTTGCCGGTGATGACCTGAACCAGGTCACCCTTCTTGATCTTCATGCTGTTCGCCATGGGTTAGAGCACCTCCGGCGCAAGCGAGATGATCTTCATGAACTTCTTGTCACGCAGCTCGCGGCCCACCGGGCCGAAGATGCGGGTACCACGGGGGTCACCGTCGGTGTTCTTGAGCACCACGGCGGCGTTCTCGTCGAACCGGATGTACGAACCGTCGGGACGACGGCGCGACTTCACGGTGCGGACGACGACGCACTTGACGACGTCACCCTTCTTGACGCTGCCGCCGGGGATCGCGTCCTTGACGGTGGCGACGATGACGTCCCCGATACCGGCGTAGCGGCGACCGGAGCCACCGAGAACGCGGATGCAAAGGATTTCCTTCGCGCCCGTGTTGTCGGCGACGCGCAGTCGCGACTCCTGCTGGATCACAGCTTTCTCCTGATCGTCAACGAGAGTCGACGGGCCGGCCGCTGCTCACACCAGCGGCCCTCGCGGGACCTGGTGCACATACGGCCGTACCTCATCGGCTTCGTTACTTGGCCTTCTCGAGGATCTCGACGACGCGCCAGCGCTTCGTCGCGGACAGCGGGCGGGTCTCCGCGAGGAGGACCCGGTCGCCCACGCCGCAGGCGTTGGCCTCGTCGTGCGCCTTCAGCTTGTTCGTACGGCGGATGACCTTGCCGTACAGAGCGTGCTTGACGCGGTCCTCGACGGCGACGACGACGGTCTTGTCCATCTTGTCGCTGACGACGAGACCCTCACGGGTCTTGCGGAAACCGCGCGTCTCGTTGGTGTTCTCAGTCATCAGGCGTTCTCCACCGTCTCGATGCCCAGCTCGCGCTCGCGCATCAGGGTGTAGATCCGCGCGATGTCCTTACGGACCAGCCGGAGCCGTCCGTGGTTGTCGAGCTGTCCGGTCGCCGCCTGGAAGCGGAGGTTGAACAGCTCCTCCTTGGCCTCGCGGAGCTTGGCAACGAGGGCCTCGTTGTCCAGCTCGCGCAGCTCAGCAGCCTTGGTGCCGGCCGACATCAGCTCTCACCGTCCTCGCGCCGGACGATCCGGCACTTCATCGGCAGCTTGTGCGCGGCGCGGGTGAGCGCCTCGCGAGCCACCTTCTCGTTCGGGTACGACAGCTCGAACATGACCCGACCCGGGTGCACGTTCGCGATCCACCACTCCGGCGAACCCTTACCGGAACCCATACGGGTCTCGGCCGGCTTCTTGGTGAGCGGGCGGTCCGGGTAGATGTTGATCCAGACCTTGCCGCCACGGCGGATGTGACGGTTGATCGCGATACGAGCGGACTCGATCTGGCGGTTCGTCACGTAGGCCGGGGTGACGGCCTGGATACCGAACTGGCCGAACGCCAGCTCGGTGCCACCCTTCGAAGCGCCGCGGCGCTTCGGGTGGTGCTGCTTGCGGTGCTTGACCCGACGGGGGATCAGCATGACGGTCAGGCCTCCGTTCCGGTGCTCTCGGCAGCCGGCGCCTCGCTCACCGCGGCCGCGGGGGCCTCGGTGTTCGCGGGACGACGACCGCCACGGGCGCCACCGCGCTCGCCGCCACGGCCACCGCGCTCGCCGCCACGCGCGGGGCGGGCGTCGTTGCGGGCCGGACGGTTGCCCGAGCGGGCAGCGGCGTTCTCAGCGCGGACCTCGGCGATGTTCTTGACGTCGCCCTTGTAGATCCAGACCTTCACGCCGATCCGGCCGAAGGTCGTCTTGGCCTCGAAGAAGCCGTAGTCGACGTTCGCGCGCAGGGTGTGCAGCGGCACACGGCCCTCGCGGTAGAACTCCGAACGGCTCATCTCGGCGCCGCCGAGACGACCGGAGCACTGGACCTTGATGCCCTTGGCGCCGGACTTCATGGTGCCCTGCATGCTCTTGCGCATCGCACGGCGGAAGGAGACGCGGGAGGACAGCTGCTCCGCGACGCCCTGAGCCACGAGCTGGGCGTCCAGCTCGGGGTTCTTGACCTCGAGGATGTTCAGCTGGACCTGCTTGCCGGTCAGCTTCTCGAGGTCGCCGCGGATGCGGTCGGCCTCGGTGCCGCGGCGACCGATCACGATGCCCGGACGGGCGGTGTGGATGTCGACGCGGACGCGGTCGCGGGTGCGCTCGATCTCGACCTTGGAGATGCCGGCGCGCTCCATGCCCTTCGTCATCATGCGACGAATGGCAACGTCTTCCTTGACGTAGTCCTTGTACAGCTTGTCGGCGTACCAGCGGGACTTGAAGTCCGTGCTGATGCCGAGGCGGAACCCGTGCGGGTTAACCTTCTGGCCCATTACCGGGTCCCTTCCTTGCTGCTGACGACCACGGTGATGTGGCTGGTCCGCTTGCGGATCCGGTAGGCACGGCCCTGGGCGCGCGGACGGAACCGCTTCAGGGTCGGGCCCTCGTCAACGTACGCCTCGGAGATGAAGAGGTCGTCCACGTTGGAGTGGTTGTAGTTGTGCGCGGCGTTGGCGATGGCGCTGTTCAGCACCTTGCCGACCGGCACGGTCGCGGCCTGCGGAGCGAAACGCAGGACCGCCTGGGCCTCCGTGGCGCTCATGCCACGGATGAGGTCCACCACGCGGCGGGCCTTCATGGGCGTGACGCGGATGTACCGCGCCTGGGCCCTGGCTTCCATGGTTGTCCCCTTGCTGGTGTCAGTCATAGTCGTTGCTTTCAGCCGGCGACTAGCGACGCTTCGACTTGCGGTCGTCCTTGACGTGACCGCGGAAGGTACGCGTCGGCGCGAACTCGCCGAGCTTGTGGCCGACCATCGACTCGGTGACGAACACCGGGACGTGCTTGCGGCCATCGTGCACCGCGATCGTGTGACCGAGCATGCTCGGGCTGATCACGGAGCGACGGGACCAGGTCTTGATGACGTTCTGGGTACCCGCCTCGTTCTGTGCGTCCACCTTCTTGATGAGGTGGCCGTCGATGAAGGGGCCCTTCTTGAGACTGCGCGGCATCTGACCTGCTCCTAGCGCTTCTTGTTGGTCTTGCGGCGGCGCACGATGAGGGCATCCGAAGCCTTGTTCGGCTTGCGGGTGCGACCCTCCTTCTGACCCCACGGCGAGACCGGGTGGCGACCACCAGAGGTCTTACCCTCACCACCACCGTGCGGGTGGTCGATCGGGTTCATGGCGACACCACGCACGGTCGGGCGGACGCCCTTCCAGCGCATGCGGCCGGCCTTGCCCCAGTTGATGTTCGACTGCTCGGCGTTGCCGACCTCGCCGATGGTGGCGCGGCAGCGCACGTCGACCAGGCGGATCTCACCGGAGGGCATGCGCAGGTGCGCCATGCGGCCCTCACGGGCGAGCAGCTGGATGCCGGAACCGGCGGAGCGGGCCATCTTGGCGCCGCCACCCGGACGCAGCTCGACCGCGTGGATGGTGGTACCGACCGGGATGTTGCGCAGCGGCAGGTTGTTGCCCGGCTTGATGTCGGCCGCGGGGCCGTTCTCGATCCGGTCGCCCTGGCCGATGCCGCGCGGGGCGATGATGTAGCGCTTCTCGCCGTCCGCGTAGTGCAGGAGCGCGATGCGCGCGGTGCGGTTCGGGTCGTACTCGATGTGAGCGACCTTGGCCGGCACGCCGTCCTTGTCGTGACGACGGAAGTCGATCACGCGGTAGGCGCGCTTGTGTCCGCCACCCTGGTGGCGAGCGGTGATACGACCGGCGTTGTTACGGCCGCCCTTGCTGTGCAGGGGGCGAACCAGCGACTTCTCCGGCGTGGACCGCGTGATCTCTACGAAGTCGGCCACGCTGGAGCCACGACGGCCCGGCGTAGTCGGCTTGTACTTGCGGATGCCCATTTGGCTCTCTCGTCCTCGTCCTTATCGACGATCACGATCTCCGTTAGGAGACCGGACCGCCGAAGATGTCGATGCGGTTGCCCTCAGCCAGCGTCACGATGGCGCGCTTGGTGTCCTTGCGCTTGCCAAAGCCCGTCTTGGAGCGCTTGCGCTTGCCCTGACGGTTGAGCGTGTTGACGGACTCGACCTTGACCGAGAAGACCGCCTCGACAGCCTGCTTGATCTGGGTCTTGTTGGCACCGGGCGACACGACGAACGTGTACTTGTTCTCGTCGAGGAGCGCGTAGCTCTTCTCGGAGATGACCGGCTTCACCAGAACGTCACGGGGGTCCGTGAAGGTCTTGCTCGTGATGTCCGCAGCCATCAGGCGGCGCTCCCTTCGAGCTCGCCCTCAGCAGCCACAGCCTTGGCGGACGCGGCGGGACCCGCCACGAAACGCTCGAAAGCAGCCTGGGTGAAGACCACATCGTCGGAGACGAGCACGTCGTAGGTGTTCAGCTGACCGGCGTCCAGGATGTGGACGTTCGGCAGGTTGCGGGCGCTCTTCAGACCCAGCTCGTCGGCACGCTCGACGACGAGGAGGATGTTCTTGCGCTCGGTGATCTTGCCGAACAGACCGCGGGCGGCCTTGGTCGACGGCGCCTCGGTCGCGGTCACGCCGGTGATGACGTGAATGCGCTCGTGGCGGGCCCGGTCGGTGAGCGCACCGCGCAGGGCGGCGGCGATCATCTTCTTCGGGGTCCGCTGCGAGTAGTCGCGCGGCACGGGACCGTGCACGACGCCACCGCCGGCGAACTGCGGCGCGCGGGTCGAGCCCTGACGGGCCCGGCCGGTGCCCTTCTGGCGGTACGGCTTGCGGCCGCCGCCCCGGACCTCGCCACGCGTCTTGACCTTGTGGGTGCCCTGGCGGGCCGCAGCGAGCTGCGCCACGACGACCTGGTGCATCAGCGGAACGCTGACCTTGGCGTCGAAGATCTCAGCGGGCAGCTCGAGGCTGCCGGCCTTGTCACCCGAGGGCGACAGGATGTCAATGGTGCTCATATCCTTCACAGCCCCTTCGCCGCGGTGCGGACGAGGACGAGGCCGCCGTTCGGGCCCGGGATCGCGCCCTTGATCAGGAGCAGACCCTTCTCCGCGTCAACCGCGTGCACGGTCAGGTTCTGGGTGGTCACGCGCTCGTGACCCATCCGGCCGGCCATCTTCAGGCCCTTGAACACGCGACCCGGGGTGGCGCAGCCACCGATCGAGCCGGGCGAGCGGTGCTTGCGCTGCACACCGTGACCGGCGCCGAGGCCCCGGAAGTTGTGCCGCTTCATGACACCGGCGAAGCCCTTGCCCTTGGAGGTGCCGGTCACGTCGACCTTGACACCCGCCTCGAACAGCTCGGCGGTGATCTCCTGGCCCAGCGTGTACTCGGAGGCGTCCGAGGTACGCAGCTCGACCAGGTGGCGGCGGGGGGTGACACCGGCCTTGGCGAAGTGGCCCGCGAGGGGCTTGGTCACCTTGCGGGGGTCGATGTCGCCGAAGCCGATCTGCACGGCGTCGTAGCCGGCAGCGCTGTCAGCGGTGTGGACCTGGGTCACGACATTGGGCCCAGCCTTGACGACGGTCACCGGAACGATCCGGTTGTTCTCGTCCCAGACCTGGGTCATGCCGAGCTTCTCGCCCAGGATGCCCTTAATCTGCTTAGCCATCTTCGGTGCGCCTCTCAGAGCTTGATCTCGATGTCGACACCGGCCGGCAGGTCGAGGCGCATCAGCGAGTCAACCGTCTTCGGGGTGGGGTCGAGGATGTCGATCAGACGCTTGTGAGTACGCATCTCGAAGTGCTCGCGCGAGTCCTTGTACTTGTGCGGCGAGCGGATGACGCAGTACACGTTCTTCTCAGTGGGCAGCGGCACCGGGCCCGCGACCTGCGCACCAGTGCGAATGACGGTCTCGACGATCTTCTTCGCCGAGGAGTCAATCACCTCGTGGTCGTAGGCCTTGAGCCGGATGCGGATCTTCTGTCCCGCCATGGCTACTCAGTAGTCCTTTGTGTCGTCTGCTGCTTCTACAGCCGGATCGGGCCGGATGACCCGCTCCAGTGGCGGCCCGGATGATTCCCTCCGGTCCACGCGCTCGGGCGTGTCGCGCCTGCGCTCAAGAAGAAGGAAAGACCCTCTCCGTGGAACCTGGTGGGGCTTGCACCCGTGGACGCCGGATCGAGGCCCCGCCCACGCTTCCCGGAAGATTCCCGTACGTCCGCCCCGCAGCTGCCGCGGTGTCGCTTACACACCACTACCCCCACATACAGTCCGTGGGGATATGAACGGCCATCACGGGAACGACGAGTACCTGGGACTCGCTTCCAGTCCTCCCGGCGGGAGGCGCGCAGCATCGGCACTCAACCGAGCAACTTGGCTATCTTGCCATATCAGCGGCGTTTGACGCCAATCGTGCCGGGGTAGCCCGGGTGACCACCCGTCAATTCCTCGGTCGGACATGCGAAAGGGCCCCGGAATCCGTTCTTGCGAACGGCTCCCGGGGCCCTTTCCGAGCTAGGTCAAGCCCTCAAGTGATTACTTGACGATCTTGGTGACCTGGCCGGCGCCGACGGTGCGGCCACCCTCACGGATGGCGAACTTCAGGCCCTCCTCCATGGCGACGGGCTGGATCAGCGCGACGGTCATGGCGGTGTTGTCGCCCGGCATGACCATCTCGGTGCCCTCGGGGAGGGTCACGACGCCGGTCACGTCCGTGGTACGGAAGTAGAACTGCGGGCGGTAGTTGTTGAAGAACGGGGTGTGACGGCCACCCTCGTCCTTCGACAGGATGTAGGCCTGGGCCTCGAAGTCGGTGTGCGGCGTGACCGAACCCGGCTTGATGATGACCTGGCCGCGCTCGACGTCCTCGCGCTTGATGCCGCGGAGCAGCAGACCGACGTTCTCACCGGCCTGGCCCTCGTCGAGCAGCTTGCGGAACATCTCGATACCGGTGACCGTGGTGGTGGTCTTGGTGGTCTTGATGCCGATGATGTCGACGGTCTCGTTGACCTTGAGGACACCGCGCTCGATGCGACCGGTGACGACGGTGCCACGACCGGTGATCGTGAAGACGTCCTCGATCGGCATCAGGAACGGCTGGTCGGTCAGACGCTCCGGGGTGGGGATGTTCTCGTCCACGGCCTCCATCAGGCCGAGGAGCTTCTGGCCCCACTCCGCGTCGCCCTCGAGGGCCTTCAGCGCGGAGACGCGGACGACCGGCAGGTCGTCGCCCGGGAACTCGTACTCGGAGAGCAGCTCGCGGACCTCGAGCTCGACGAGCTCCAGGATCTCCTCGTCGTCCACCATGTCGGCCTTGTTCAGGGCGACGACGATGTAGGGGACGCCGACCTGGCGGGCCAGGAGCACGTGCTCCTTGGTCTGCGGCATCGGGCCGTCGGTGGCGGCGACGACGAGGATCGCACCGTCCATCTGGGCCGCACCGGTGATCATGTTCTTGATGTAGTCCGCGTGACCCGGGCAGTCGACGTGGGCGTAGTGACGCGCCTCGGTCTGGTACTCGACGTGCGCGATGGAGATGGTGATACCGCGCTGCCGCTCCTCCGGCGCCTTGTCGATCTGGTCGAACGGCGTGAAGGGGTTGATCTCCGGGTACGCGTCGTGCAGCACCTTGGTGATGGCGGCAGTCAGCGTGGTCTTGCCGTGGTCGATGTGACCGATGGTGCCGATGTTGACGTGCGGCTTCGTCCGCTCGAACTTCGCCTTCGCCACTTCAGTCCTCCTGAGGACAGTTCTGTACGCCGTACGACGTCAGTTGGTCTTTGATCGGGTTGTGGTACGGGGTGGTTCGACCCACCCCATGCCGTCCCGCGGATGGGGGCCGGAGGCGCCGGCGGGATCCGGTGGATCCCGCCGGTTCGCCTCCTATCAGCCTAAGGGTTCCGGTTCGTCCCGATTTCCGGGGCCGACCGGGGACCGGACGAGCCGGTCTTACTCACCCTTGGACTTGGCGATGATTTCGTCCGCCACGTTCCGCGGAACCTCGGCGTACGAGTCGAACTGCATCGAGTAGCTCGCGCGACCGGAGGTCTTGCTGCGCAGGTCACCGACGTAGCCGAACATCTCGGAGAGCGGCACCAGCGCGTTGACCACGCGGGCGCCGTGACGCTCGTCCATGGACCGGATCTGGCCACGACGAGAGTTGATGTCGCCGATGACCTCGCCCATGTAGTCCTCGGGCGTGGTGACCTCGACGGCCATCATCGGCTCGAGCAGGGCCGGGGAGGCCTTGCGGGCGCCTTCCTTGAACGCCATCGAGCCGGCGATCTTGAACGCGAGCTCGGAGGAGTCGACGTCGTGCGCGGCACCGTCGAGGAGCGTCACGCGGACGCCCTGCAGCGGGTAGCCGGCGAGCACGCCGAACTCCATGGCCTCCTGCGCACCGGCGTCGACCGACGGGATGTACTCCCGGGGGACGCGGCCACCGGTGACCTTGTTGACGAACTCGTAGCCGTCGCCGGACTCCAGAGGCTCGATCGCGATCTGGACCTTGGCGAACTGGCCGGAGCCACCGGTCTGCTTCTTGTGCGTGTAGTCGATCCGCTCGACCGCCTTGCGGATGGTCTCGCGGTAGGCGACCTGCGGCTTGCCGACGTTGGCCTCGACCTTGAACTCACGGCGCATGCGGTCGACCAGCACCTCGAGGTGCAGCTCGCCCATGCCCGCGATGATGGTCTGGCCGGTCTCCTCGTCCGTGTTGACCTGGAAGGACGGGTCCTCCTCGGCCAGACGCTGGATGGCGACACCCAGCTTCTCCTGGTCACCCTTGGACTTGGGCTCGATGGCGACGCGGATGACCGGGGCCGGGAAGTCCATGGACTCCAGGATGACCGGGTTCTTCTCGTCGCTCAGCGTCTCACCGGTGGTGGTCTGCTTGAGGCCCATCACGGCGATGATGTCGCCGGCGCCCACCGACTCGATCTCCTCACGCTTGTTCGCGTGCATGCGGTAGATCTTGCCGATGCGCTCCTTCTTGCCCTTGACCGAGTTCAGCACCGAGGTGCCGGACTCCAGGCGGCCCGAGTAGACCCGGACGAAGGTGAGCTTGCCGAGGTGCGGGTCCGACATGATCTTGAACGCGAGCGCGGCGAGCGGCTCGTCGTCCGAGGCCTGGCGGACGATCTTCTCGTCGGGGTTGTTGGGCTTGGTGCCCTCGATGCCCTCGATGTCGAGCGGCGACGGCAGGTACTTCACCACCGCGTCGAGCAGGGGCTGGACGCCCTTGTTCTTGAACGCGGAGCCGCAGAAGATCGGGGTGAAGTCGGAGTTGAGGGTGCCCTTGCGGATCGCCGCGTTGAGCAGCTCCTCCGGGATCTCCTCCTCCATCAGGGCGAGCTCCATCACCTCGTCGCTGACCGTCGACACGATGTCGATCAGCTTGGTGCGGTACTCGTCGGCCTGCTCCTGCAGCTCGGCCGGGATGTCGACGGTGTCGTACATCTCGCCCTTGGGCGCGTCGGCCGACCACAGCAGGGCCTTCATCTTCACCAGGTCGACGAGACCGGTGAAGTCGCCCTCGGCGCCGATCGGCAGCTGCATGACCAGCGGGGTCGCGCCGAGGCGGTCCTCGATGGTCTGCACGCAGAAGAAGAAGTTGGCGCCCGTGCGGTCCAGCTTGTTGACGAAGCAGATGCGCGGAACGCCGTAGCGGTCAGCCTGCCGCCACACGGTCTCGGACTGGGGCTCGACACCGGCGACGCCGTCGAACACCGTCACGCCACCGTCGAGGACACGCAGCGAACGCTCCACCTCGACGGTGAAGTCGACGTGGCCCGGGGTGTCGATGATGTTGATGGTGTTGTCGACGCCGTCGAGCGTCCAGTGACAGGTCGTCGCGGCCGACGTGATCGTGATGCCGCGCTCCTGCTCCTGCTCCATCCAGTCCATGGTGGCAGCGCCATCGTGGACCTCACCGATCTTGTACGAGACACCGGTGTAGAACAGGATCCGCTCGGTGGTGGTGGTCTTGCCCGCGTCGATGTGCGCCATGATCCCGATATTGCGGACCTTGGCGAGGTCAAGGGAGGTTGCAGCCATGGTGGCTCGTTCTCTCTCTGTCTAGTGACGGGGTACGGACTACCAGCGGTAGTGCGCGAAGGCCTTGTTGGACTCGGCCATCTTGTGGGTGTCCTCGCGGCGCTTCACGGAAGCACCCAGACCGTTGGAGGCGTCGAGGATCTCGTTCATCAGACGCTCGGTCATGGTCTTCTCGCGACGGGCGCGGGAGTAGCCGACCATCCAGCGCAGCGCCAGGGTGCTGGCGCGGCCCGGGCGGACCTCGACCGGCACCTGGTAGGTGGCGCCACCAACGCGGCGGGACTTGACCTCGAGGGCCGGCTTGACGTTCTCCAGCGCACGCTTCAGCGTCACGACGGGGTCCGAACCGGTCTTCTCGCGGACGCCCTCGAGGGCGCCGTAGACGATCCGCTCGGCGGTGGAGCGCTTGCCGTGCAGCAGGATCTTGTTGACCAGCGAGGTCACCAGCGGGGAGCCGTAAACCGGGTCGACGATGACCGGGCGCTTCGGGGCGGGGCCCTTACGAGGCATTCTTACTTCTCCTTCTTGGCGCCGTAGCGGCTGCGGGCCTGCTTGCGGTTCTTGACACCCTGGGTGTCAAGCGAGCCGCGGATGATCTTGTAGCGGACACCAGGAAGGTCCTTCACACGACCACCGCGGACCAGCACGATGGAGTGCTCCTGCAGGTTGTGGCCCTCGCCCGGGATGTAAGCGGTGACCTCGATCCCGCTGGTGAGGCGCACACGGGCGACCTTGCGAAGCGCCGAGTTCGGCTTCTTCGGGGTGGTCGTGTACACACGCGTGCAGACGCCGCGACGCTGGGGCGAACCCTTCAGGGCGGGCGTCTTGTTCTTCTCGACCTTGTCCTGCCGGCCCTTTCGGACCAGCTGCTGGATCGTAGGCACCGTTTCTCCGTTTTCTGTGTGCCAAGGCTTGGTGAATCTAACCTGCGGCGTTCCCGGTGCTTCCCAGCTCACGCCGATCCACGAGGTCGGGTGTGTTGGGCTTCCTCAGGGGAGGAATGTCGCGGTGTCCGATGGGCTGACGCACAACGACGGCGCGGGCAGGGCGGGTGAACCGCACCGCTGCGGTGGCGCCGGTGTGCTGGCACGCAAAGGACCCGGGGACACCCCAGGCACAAGGTCAGAGCGTACCTAGCGCATCGGGCGCGGTCAAAACAAATGGAGCGCCGCAGGTCGTGGCGGAACCGGCCGCCGGCCGCGGCCCCGCTCCGGGAGGCCGCCGGGGCCCCGGCCCGGCGGGGCGGTCAGCCGCCGTGCAGGGCGATCATCATGCCGAACAAGATGAACATCGCCCAACCGGCCAGCGAAAGGTAGCCCACGACCAGACCGAAGGTCGCCATCCCGTCGCCGCTCTCCCGGCTGCGGCGGATCTGGCCGCGGGCCACGTGGCCGGTGACCACGGCCGGCAGGCCGGTCAGGCCCATGCTCGGCAGGCAGAGCAGGCCCAGCACCAGGGAGGCGATCGCCATGCCGTTGTTCGGGGACTGCTTCACCGGCGGCGGCAGGAAGGTGGGCGGCACCGGGGCCGCCGGCACCCCGACCGGGGCCAGGCCCGGGCCGGCCGGCAGGTCGCCGACCAGCTGGGCCAGCTGGCCGTAGGTCTGTGCGGCCTGCGCCGCGTCGAACCGCTCGCCGTACTCCCCCGCGGAGAGCCGGCCCTCCGCGTAGGCGGCCTTCAGCACGTCCACCGTGCGTTCGCGGTCGGTGTGGGCGGCGCGCATCGCGGCGTGCGGCGCGCCGTAGGGCTGGGGTGCGCCGAAGGCGGGCGGTGCGCCGTAGGGCGCCGGCGCCGGAGCCGGGGCGGGGCCGTGACCGGGCCGGCCGTTGGGCGGCCAGCCGCCGGACCACGACTGCACGTCACCCATCCGGACTCCTCCCGTTGTTGCTCTCCCCAGCATGAGGACGAACAGTCCCGCGATCGGGTTCCGCTCCCCCGGCACCATCATGCCCGCATCCCCCGCTCCGGCATCATGGCCGGGTGAGCGATGAGACGGGCGAGGCGACGGTTGCGCAGTGGGAACGGGCGCTGGACGGAGTTCTGGGCGCGCCGCCGCGCCGGGCCGACCGGGCGCTGGACGACGGCGCCTCGCTGCTGGCCGCCTCCGCCGAACGGTGGCCAGAGGTGGGCCGGGCGCTGCTGGTGGCCGGCGACCGGTCGCTGGGCTCGCTCTGGGCCCGCGGCTGGCGGCCGGCCGACCTGGCCCGGCTGGTCCGGCGGGACCTGGCCGCCGACCACCTGGCGCTGCTCACCGGCCTGCTGGCCGGCGAGGCCCGCCGGCACGCCCCGGCGGCGCTGGACCGGCGCTGGCGCGAGCAGCTGCGCGAGCTGGGCGCCGAGCAGCCCTGGTGGCAGGACGACCGGCGGTTCCTGCCGGAGTTCGCCGAGCGGCACCGGCTGGACCGGTTCGCGCTGGCCACCGCGGCGCTGGAGCTGCTGGCGCTGCTGGCCCGGCTGCCGGTGCTGACCCCGGTCGGGCCCGGCCCCGGCGGCGCCCAGCGGGCCGAGCACCGCTCGGCGGGACCGCTGCCCGGCGAGCCGCGGATGCTCGGGCGGATCCGGGCGCTGCTGGCCAAGGCGGAGTCCACCGAGTACCCGCAGGAGGCCGAGGCGCTGACCGCCAAGGCCCAGCAGCTGATGGCCCAGCACAGCATCGACGAGGCGCTGCTGGCCGCCGGACGGCCGGAGGGCGCGGCGCCCGGGGCGGTGCGGATCGGGGTGGAGAACCCGTACGAGGGGCCCAAGGCGATGCTGCTCGACGCGGTGGCGGCGGCCAACCGCTGCCGGGTGGTCTGGGCGAAGGAGTTCTCCTTCTGCACCGTGATCGGCTTCGACCCGGACCTGGACGCGGTGGAGCTGCTCTACACCTCGCTGCTGGTGCAGGCCACGGCGGCGATGCAGCAGGCCGGCAGCCGGCAGCACCTGGACGGCGCCTCGCGCACCCGGGCGTTCCGGCAGGCCTTCCTGGTCGCCTACGCCTCCCGGATCCGGGAGCGGCTGGCCGAGGCGACCGAGCACACCACCCGGGAGGCGGCGGCCGGGCGGCACCTGCGGGAGGACGGCACCGCCGAGCAGCTGCTGCCGGACAGCCGGCTGCTGCCCGCGCTGGCCGCCCGGGAGCAGCAGGTGGACACGGCGACCGAGCAGATGTTCCCCAAGCTCACCTCGCAGCGGGTGCGGGTGAGCGACGGCGAGGGCTGGGCGGCCGGCCGGGCCGCCGCCGACCGGGCCGCCCTGCACCCGCGCAAGCGGCTGCGCTGACGGCCCGTCCGCTCAGTCCCAGAGCGCGCCGAGCGCCAGCAGCTCGGGGCGGTACTCGATCCGGTCGGCCCAGTCTGCCGGCCAGGCGGCGGCGCCCAGGTAGGCCCCGGCGAAGGCGCCGGCGATGCAGGCCAGCGAGTCGGAGTCGCCCGAGGAGTAGGCGGCCCGGCGGATCGCCGCCACCGGGTCCTCGGGTAGCAGCAGGAAGCAGAGCAGCGCGGTGGCGAAGGCCTCCTCGGCGATCCAGCCCTCGCCGGTGACCAGGCAGGGGTCGGCCTCCCGGTCGGCCGCGGCCAGCGCCAGGTCCAGCCGGTCCAGCACGGCCAGGCACTCGTCCCAGCCGGTGGCGATGAACTCCTCGGGGCTGTGCTGCCGGGAGAGCGTCCACAGGTCGCCCAGCCACTGCGCGTGGTAGCGGGTGCGGTTGGCCAGCGCGTGCTCGCGCAGCCGCCGCGGCAGCTCGGCCGGGGCGGTGCCCTCGATCAGCAGCCGGACCGTCAGCGCGGTCAGCTCGCTGGCCGCCAGCGCCGTCGGGTGACCGTGCGTCAGGGCGGACTGCAGCTGGGCGCCGCCGGCCAGCTGGTCGTCCGTCAGCTCGCGGACCAGGCCGAGCGGGGCCACCCGCATGTTGGCGCCGCAGCCCTTGGAGCCGATCCGGCTGGCCTCCTGCCAGCGGACCCCGCGGTGGCTGAGCTCGGCGCAGGCGCTCATGCAGGTGAAGCCGGGCGCCCGGTTGTTCTCCGGCGAGCGCCACCAGGCCACGTACTCGGCGCGCAGCGGCGCGGCGAACCGCTCGGCCTCCAGCGGCCCGCCGGCCAGCGCGTCGCGCAGCGCCCGGCCGACCGCCAGGGTCATCTGGGTGTCGTCGGTGACGATCGCCTGCCGGCGCAGCGGCAGCTGCCGCCAGTCGGGGTGGCTGCGGGCGATGTGCTCGACGGACTGGAACTCGGTCGGGAAGCCGAGCGCGTCGCCCAGCGCGAGGCCGAGCAGGGCACCGGTGGCACGGAGCATCAAGGGGTCACCAGGAGTTCGGTCAGGCCGCGGATCACGTATCCGGGCTGCCACGCCGGCTCGCGCAGCAGCGTCAGGTTAGGCACCCGGCGGAGCAACGCGCCATAGGATTCGGTCAGTTCGAGCCGGGCCAGCGGGGCGCCGAGGCAGAAGTGGATGCCCGCGCCGAAGCTGATGTGCGGGTTGTCGGTCCGGGTCAGGTCCAGCCGGTCCGGCTCCGCGAACCGGGCCGGGTCGCGGTTGGCGGAGCCGAAGAGCAGCGCCAGCCGGCTGCCCCGGGGCACCGTGGCGCCGCCCAGCTCGATGTCCTCCAGCACCCAGCGGGTGAACATCTGCAGCGGGGTGTCGTAGCGCAGCAGTTCCTCGATCGCGCCGGGCAGCAGGCCGTCCACGTCGCCGCGGAGCAGGGCCAGTTGGCCGGGGTTGCGGAAGAGCGCCCACCAGCCGTTGCCGGTGGTGTTGACGGTCGCCTCGTGGCCGGCGTTCAGCAGCAGCGCGCAGGTGGAGACCATCTCCTGCTCGGAGAGCCGGCCCCCGTCCTCCTGAGCCGCGATCAGCGCGGAGACCAGGTCGGGGCCGGGGGCCGCCCGGCGCGCCCGGATCAGACCGCGCAGGTAGTCGGAGAACTCGGTGCTGGCCGCCACCGCCTGCCGGGCCGCCTCCGGTGTCGGGCTGGGTTCGAACATCCCGGTGATCGCGGCCGACCAGGGCCGCAGCAGCGTCCGGTCGGCGGCCGGCACGCCGAGCAGCTCGGCGATCACGGCGACCGGCAGCGGCTCGGCGACGGCCGAGATCAGGTCGCCGCCGCCCTCGGCCAGCAGCCCGTCCACCAGCTCGTCCGCCAGTCGGGCCACGGTCGGGCGCAGCCCCTCGACCATCCGCGGGGTGAAGGCCTTGGCGACCAGCCGGCGGATCCGGGTGTGGTCGGGCGCCTCCAGGTCGAGCAGCCCGTGGTCGTTGAGGGTGTGGAAGGGCTCGTGCGCCGGGTCCGGCGGGGTGCGGCCGAACTCCTGGTGGCTGAACCGGTGGGTGTAGGCACGGCCCAGCCGACGGTCCCGCAGCAGCGCGCCGACCTCGGCGTGCCGCGGGACCAGCCAGCTGCCGGTGGCCTCGTGGTAGGCCGCCGGGGCGCCGGCCCGCAGTTCGGCGTACACCTCGTACGGGTGCGCGACGAACTCGGCGGACCAGGGATCGAAGCGGGTCGTCATCCGGTCAGGGTAGCCACCAGGGCGGGCAGCGCCGTGGAGATGGGCTCCCGGACCACCTGCTCGGCCAGGTGGTCGTAGGGCGTCGGCTCGGCGTTGACCACGATCAGCCGGGCGCCGGCCTCCACCGCCACGCCGACCAGGCCGGCCGCCGGGTGCACCTGGAGGCTGCTGCCGACGGCCACGAAGAGGTCGCAGGCCTGGGCGATCATCGCCGCCTTCTCCAGTACCGCCGGATCCAGCGCCTCGCCGAACATCACGGTGGCCGGGCGCAGGATGCCGCCGCAGTCCGGGCAGGGCGGATCGGCCTCGCCGGCCGCCACCCGCTCCAGCGCCGCCTCGGTCGGGCAGGTGTACGCGCAGTCCATGCAGCGCACCCGGCGGGCGGTGCCGTGCAGTTCGAGCACCTTGCCGTCGGGCAGGCCGGCCTTCTGGTGCAGGCCGTCCACGTTCTGGGTGAGCACCCGCACCGGCAGCGCGGCGGCCAGCCCGACCAGCGCCCGGTGGCCGGCGTTGGGCTCGGCGCGCAGCGCCCCGCCGTCCCGGCGCAGCAGCCAGGCCCGCCGGCGGACCTCGGGGTCGGCCAGGTAGGGGCCGATGGTCACCAGGTCCTGGGCACTCGGGTCGCGCTGCCAGAGGCCGTTCGGCCCGCGGTAGTCGGGGATGCCGGAGTCGGTGGAGATCCCGGCCCCGGTGAGCACGGCGACGAGGGTGCGACTGGTCATGCCCCGACAGTAGGCGCGTCGTGCGGCGGGTGCACCCGGCTTTTCCGCCCCCTCGGGAAGGCGAGCCCTAGGGTATGAGACAGACCCTAGCCCTCCCCCGCCACCACGGCGCCGGCCTCGTAGGCGAAGACCACCGCGTGCACCCGGTCGCGCAGCCCCAGCTTGGCCAGCACGTTCGAGACATGGGTCTTCACGGTGTGCTCGCTGACCACCAGTTCGGCGGCGATCTCGGCGTTCGACAGGCCGCGGGCGACCAGCCGCAGGGTCTCCCGCTCACGGGCCGTCAACTGCTCCAGCAGCCGGTGCTGCTGCGGCCGGCCCGGGCCGGCCGGGCGGCGGGCGGCGAACTCGCTGATCAGCCGCTTGGTCACCGAGGGCGCCAGCAGCGCCTCGCCGCGGGCCACCAGCCGCACCCCGTGCGCCAGGTCGTCCCGCCGGACGTCCTTGAGCAGGAAGCCGCTGGCCCCGGCGCGCAGCGCGTCGTAGACGTAGTCGTCGATGTCGAAGGTGGTGAGCATCAGCACCTTGGTCTCCGGGTGCTCGGCACAGACCCGGCGGGCCGCGCCCAGCCCGTCCAGCACCGGCATCCGGACGTCCAGCAGCAGCACGTCGGGCCGGTGCTCGGCCACCGCCGCCACGGCCTGCTCGCCGTCGGCCGCCTCGGCGACCACCTCGATGTCCGGCTGGGCGTCCAGGATCATCCCGAACCCGGCCCGGACCAGCTCCTGGTCGTCCGCGACCACGACCCGTATCACGCCGTTCCCCCTCACAACGCCTCGACTCCCAATGGCAGTTCGGCCCGGATCTGGAACCCCAGGCCGTCCGGGCCGGGCCCCGCCTCGGCCCGGCCGCCGCAGGCCGCGGCGCGCTCCCGGATGCCGAGCAGGCCGCGCCCGCCGCTCCAGCCCTCGGCGGCCGTGGCCGGGACCGGGCCGCGCCCGTTGTCACGGACCGTCAGCTCCAGCCGCCCGGCGCGCTCGACCAGCGCCACCTCGGCCCGGTCCGCGCCGGAGTGCTTGAGCACGTTGGTCAGCGCCTCCTGGACGATCCGGTAGGCGGCCGCCTCGACGTCGGCCGGCAGCGCGGGCAGCGGCTCGGGCAGTTCCAGGGCCACCCGCACGCCCGCCGCGCGCACCCGCTCGGCCACCGCGGGCAGCTCCAACAGCCGTGGCTGCGGCGCCAGTTGCGGTGCCTCGCCGGCCTCCTTGAGGACCCCGAGAACGCGCCGCAGCTGCACCATGGCGTCCCGCCCGGAGTCCGCGATGGTGTCGAAGGCGCGCACCGCCCGCTCCGGATCCCGGTGCACCACCAGCGGGCCGGCCTCCGCCTGGATCACCATCAGCGAGACGGCGTGCGCCAGGATGTCGTGCATCTCCCGGGCGATCCGGGACCGCTCCTCGGCCACCGCCCGGGCCGCCTCGCTGGCCGCCCTGGCACCGGCCTCGTGCGCCCGCTGCTTCTCGGTGTCCGCCTGCCGGCGCAGCTCCCGGGAGACCGAACCGAGGATGAAGGAGCCGACGGCGGTCAGCTCGCTGAAGATCAGCCCGTTCGGCGAGTGGGTGCCGAAGACGTTGTACGGCACCAGCACCGCCAGGCTCAGCCAGCGCTGCCACTCCCTGCCCCGCTCGGCCAGGGTGTAGCCGGCCAGGATCGCGTGCAGCATGATCTGCGGCTGGGCGGAGTGCGCGAACAGGCTCATGGCCAGCGAGAAGAGGCTGGAGAGCACGAAGACGGTGAACGGTGCCCGCCGCCGCCAGGGCAGCGGGGCCGCGGTGGCCGCGGCCAGCACGAAGGTCCAGACCGGCCAGGTGCGGGAGTCGAAGAAGACCGCCCAGACCGAGATCGCCCCGGCCAGCACGGCCAGCAGCGAGTCCACCAGGAACGGCCGGGCCCCGACCGCCCGGACCAGCCTGCTCCGCCAGCCCCCGTACGCCACCCGCTCCCCCTCGTGCCCGCCGGTGAGCGGCAGCCTAGCGGCCGCCCCGGGGAGCACCGCCCAGGGGTCAGGCACCGGTGACGGCGACGCTGCCGGTCCCGGCGTGCGCCTCGATGGTCCGGCCCGTGGTGTCGCTGCGCGGCACCGACACCTTCACCGAGCCGGTCCGGGCGCCGGCCGAGACGGCGTAGCCGGTGGAGCCGGGCACCGCGATCCGGATCGAGCCGGTCTCGGTGGCGGCGTTCACGCTGGTCGGGCTGGCGGTGAACTCGGCCGAGACGCTGCCGGTCCCGGCGGTGAGCTCGGCGGTGCTGCCGGCCAGCCCGGTGGCCTGGATCCGCCCGGTCCCGGTGCGGACCCGGACCTCGCCGGTGAGCCCGCTGAGCAGCACGTCGCCGGTCTCGTCGGTGAGCTTCACCACGGTGCCGGCCGGCACGTGCACCTCGTAGCCGACCCCGCAGTGGTCGCACCGGTAGCCCAGGGTCAGGGTGCCGTCGGCGCCGACCTGGTGGCTGGTGACCGGGTGCTCGTCCTGGTAGCGCTGGTGCTCGGTCACGGTCACCGCCTCGCCGCCGCCGACCACCCTGATGGTGCCCGTCCGGCCCTGCACCACCAGGGTCTTCACCGGCTCGCCGACCCCGTAGCTGACGTCGGTGGTCCGGTCCTGGCCGGTGGCGGAGCAGGAGGTCATGCCCAGGATCACCAGGCCGGTGATGGCAGCGTAGAGCAGGACGCGGTTCAGGCGGCGGTGCACGGCGGGTTCCCCCTCGGAACTGTCGGGACCGGTCCCTCCGGCCGACGGGTCCAAGACTGCCGCTCCGGGGCCCGGTCGCGGATCGCTCCTGCGACGGGTTCCCGGCCTCCCCCTCAGGAGCGAGTCCTCTCCCGTCGAGAGCGGGGAAACGCCGCAGGGCGGCCGCCCCGGAAGGGGAGGCCGCCCTGCGGACGGGAGCAGCGGGCTCAGCCGGTGTACGGACCGTAGTCGTAGTCGTCCAGCGGAACCGCCTGGCCGGAGCCGGCGCCGAACGGCGACAGGTCGTAGTCGTCGTAGCCGACGGCCGAGTACATCGCGGCCTTGGCCTCCTCGGTCGGCTCGACCCGGATGTTGCGGTAGCGGGGCAGACCCGTACCGGCCGGGATGAGCTTGCCGAGGATGACGTTCTCCTTGAGGCCCAGCAGCGGGTCCGACTTGGCGTGGATCGCCGCGTCGGTGAGCACCCGGGTCGTCTCCTGGAAGGAGGCGGCCGACAGCCAGGACTCGGTGGCCAGCGAGGCCTTGGTGATGCCCATGAGCTGCGGGCGGCCGGAGGCGGGGTGACCGCCCTCGGAGACCACCCGGCGGTTCTCGGTCTCGAACCGGCCGCGCTCGACCAGCTCGCCCGGCAGCAGCTCGGCGTCGCCCGACTCGATGATCGTCACGCGGCGCAGCATCTGCCGGATGATGATCTCGATGTGCTTGTCGTGGATCGACACGCCCTGCGAGTTGTAGACCTTCTGGACCTCGGCGACCAGGTGGATCTGGACCGCGCGCTGGCCCATGATCCGCAGCACGTCGTGCGGGTTGGTGGCACCCATGGTCAGCTTCTGGCCGACCTCCACCGCCTCGCCCTCGCTGACCAGCAGCTTGACGCGCTTGGAGACCGGGTAGGCGATCTCGTCCGTGCCGTCGTCGGGGGTGACGACGACCTTGCGGGTCTTCTCGGTGTCCTCGATCCGGACCCGGCCCTGGGCCTCCGAGATCGGGGCCACACCCTTGGGGGTACGGGCCTCGAAGAGCTCGACGACACGCGGCAGACCCTGGGTGATGTCGTCACCGGCCACACCGCCGGTGTGGAAGGTACGCATGGTCAGCTGGGTGCCGGGCTCACCGATGGACTGGGCGGCGATGATGCCGACCGCCTCACCGATGTCGACCAGCTTGCCGGTGGCCAGCGAACGGCCGTAGCACATGGCACAGGTGCCGACCGCCGACTCGCAGGTCAGGATCGAGCGGACCTTCACCTCGGCGATGTTGTGCTTCAGCAGCTCGTCGATCAGCACGTCACCGAGGTCGGTGTTGGCCGTGGCGACCAGCTTGCCGTCGATGGTGATGTCCTCGGCCAGCATGCGGGCGTAGACGCTGGTCTCGACGTCCTCCGCCTTGCGCAGCACGCCGTCCTCGAAGTTGCCGATCGCCAGCTTGAGGCCGCGCTCGGTGCCGCAGTCCTCCTCGCGGATGATCACGTCCTGCGAGACGTCCACCAGACGACGGGTCAGGTAACCCGAGTCGGCGGTGCGCAGCGCGGTGTCGGCCAGACCCTTACGGGCACCGTGGGTGGAGATGAAGTACTCCAGCACGGACAGGCCCTCACGGAACGAGGCCTTGATCGGACGCGCGATGGTCTCGTTCTTCGCGTTCGACACCAGACCACGCATACCGGCGATCTGGCGCATCTGCATCATGTTTCCGCGGGCGCCCGAGTCCACCATCATGAAGATGGGGTTGGTCTTCGGGAAGTTCGCGTTCATCGCCTCGGCGACCTCGTTGGTCGCCTTGGTCCAGATGCTGACGAGCTCCTGCTTGCGCTCGTCGTTGGTCATCAGACCGCGCTCGTAGTTCTTCTGGACCTTCTCGGCCTGCGCCTCGTAGCCCTCGAGGATCTGGGGCTTGCTCGGCGGGACCACGACGTCCGAGATCGAGACGGTGACGCCGGACCGGGTCGACCAGTGGAAGCCGGCCGACTTCAGGTTGTCCAGGGTCGCCGCGACGACGACCTTGGGGTAGCGCTCCGCCAGGTCGTTGACGATCGCGGAGAGCTGCTTCTTGCCCACCTCGTAGTCGACGAACGGGTAGTCGTCCGGCAGCAGCTCGTTGAAGAGCGCCCGGCCGAGGGTGGTGGTGAGCCGGAAGGACTCGCCCTCGGTCCACGGCTGCTCGCTGTCGGCCCACTCCGGGTCGACCTCGGGGGTCCAGCCGCGGGGCGGCACGGTACCGATCGGCAGCCGCAGGTGGATCGGGGCCTGGACGTCCAGCTCGCGGGCGTCGAAGGCCATGATCGCCTCGGCGGTGGACGAGAAGGAGCGGCCCTCGCCCTTGACGTTCTCCCGGTCCGAGGTCAGGAAGAACAGGCCGAGCACCATGTCCTGGGTCGGCATGGTGACCGGGCGGCCGTCGGCCGGCTTCAGGATGTTGTTCGAGGACAGCATCAGGATGCGGGCCTCGGCCTGCGCCTCCGCGGAGAGCGGCAGGTGCACGGCCATCTGGTCGCCGTCGAAGTCCGCGTTGAAGGCGGTGCAGACCAGCGGGTGGATCTGGATCGCCTTGCCCTCGACCAGCTGCGGCTCGAAGGCCTGGATGCCCAGACGGTGCAGGGTGGGCGCACGGTTCAGCAGCACCGGGTGCTCGGCGATGACCTCTTCGAGGACGTCCCACACCACCGGGCGGGCGCGCTCGACCATGCGCTTGGCCGACTTGATGTTCTGCGCGTGGTTCAGGTCCACCAGGCGCTTCATCACGAACGGCTTGAAGAGCTCCAGCGCCATGGCCTTGGGCAGGCCGCACTGGTGCAGCTTGAGCTGCGGGCCGACGACGATGACGGAGCGGGCCGAGTAGTCGACGCGCTTGCCGAGCAGGTTCTGACGGAAACGACCCTGCTTGCCCTTGAGCATGTCGGACAGCGACTTCAGCGGACGGTTGCCGGGGCCCGTCACCGGGCGGCCGCGGCGGCCGTTGTCGAAGAGCGCGTCGACGGCCTCCTGGAGCATGCGCTTCTCGTTGTTCACGATGATCTCGGGCGCGCCGAGGTCGAGAAGCCGCTTCAGGCGGTTGTTGCGGTTGATCACGCGGCGGTACAGGTCGTTCAGGTCGGAGGTCGCGAAGCGGCCACCGTCCAGCTGCACCATCGGACGCAGGTCCGGCGGGATCACCGGGACGCAGTCCAGCACCATGCCGTTGGGCTTGTTGCTGGTCTGCAGGAAGGCGGAGACGACCTTGAGGCGCTTGAGCGCCCGGGTCTTCTTCTGGCCCTTGCCGGTGCGGATGATCTCGCGCAGGCGCTCGGCCTCCTCCGCCAGGTCGAAGGACTCGAGGCGGTCCTTGAGGGCCGCCGCGCCCATCGAGCCGGAGAAGTAGGTGCCGAAGCGGTCGCGCAGCTCGCGGTAGAGCAGCTCGTCGCCCTCGAGGTCCTGGACCTTGAGGTTCTTGAACCGGGCCCAGACCTCGTCCAGGCGGTCGATCTCGCGCTGCGCGCGGTCGCGCAGCTGCTTCATCTCGCGCTCGGCACCCTCGCGCACCTTGCGGCGCACGTCGGCCTTGGCGCCCTCGGCCTCCAGCTCGGCCAGGTCGGTCTCGGCCTTCTTGGCACGGGCCTCGAGGTCGGCGTCGCGGCGGTTCTCGATCTGCTGGCGCTCGACGGAGACGTGCGCCTCCAGCGAGGGCAGGTCGCGCTGACGGCGCTCGTCGTCCACCCAGGTGATCATGTAGGCGGCGAAGTAGATGACCTTCTCGAGGTCCTTCGGCGCCAGGTCCAGCAGGTAGCCCAGCCGGGACGGCACGCCCTTGAAGTACCAGATGTGGGTCACCGGGGCGGCCAGCTCGATGTGGCCCATCCGCTCGCGGCGCACCTTGGCGCGGGTCACCTCGACGCCGCAGCGCTCACAGATGATGCCCTTGAAGCGGACGCGCTTGTACTTGCCGCAGTAGCACTCCCAGTCCCGGGTGGGGCCGAAGATCTTCTCGCAGAAGAGCCCGTCCTTTTCCGGCTTCAGGGTGCGGTAGTTGATGGTCTCCGGCTTCTTGACCTCGCCGTGCGACCACTGGCGGATGTCGTCGGCGGTGGCCAGGCCGATGCGGAGCTCGTCGAAGAAGTTGACGTCAAGCACTGGTCGTCAAGCCCTCTTTCGTGAATCGAGAGTCTGTCTGTTGGTCTGAGGGGGGCCTGGGGGCTGGGCCGGCTCCCCGGGGAGGGGAGCCGGCCCGGCCTCCGTCAGACCTCTTCGACGCTGCTCGGCTCGCGCCGGGACAGGTCGATGCCGAGCTCCTCGGCGGCGCGGAACACGTCCTCGTCGGAGTCCCGCAGCTCGATGTTGGAGCCGTCCGAGGACAGCACCTCCACATTGAGGCAGAGCGACTGCATTTCCTTGATGAGGACCTTGAAGGACTCGGGAATGCCGGGCTCGGGGATGTTCTCGCCCTTGACGATCGCCTCGTAGACCTTCACGCGGCCCAGGACGTCGTCGGACTTGATGGTGAGCAGCTCCTGCAGCGCGTAGGCCGCGCCGTACGCCTCAAGGGCCCACACCTCCATCTCACCGAAGCGCTGACCACCGAACTGCGCCTTACCACCCAGCGGCTGCTGGGTGATCATCGAGTACGGGCCGGTCGAGCGGGCGTGCAGCTTGTCGTCGACCAGGTGGTGCAGCTTGAGGATGTACATGTAGCCGACCGAGATCGGCATCGGGAACGGCTCGCCGGAGCGGCCGTCGTACAGCCGGGCCTTGCCGGTGGAGTTCACCAGGCGCTCGCCGTCACGGGTGAGCGTGGTGTTGTCCAGCAGACCGGTGATCTCGTCCTCGCGGGCGCCGTCGAAGACCGGGGTGGCGAGGTTGGTGCCGCCCTCGACCGTGTCGGCGCCGATCGCCTGCAGGCGGCGGGCCCACTCGTCGGCCAGGCCGGAGACGTCCCAGCCCTGCTTGGCGAGCCAGCCGAGGTGGATCTCCAGGACCTGTCCCGGGTTCATTCGGGACGGGACACCCAGCGGGTTGAGGATGATGTCGACCGGGGTGCCGTCCTCGAGGAACGGCATGTCCTCGACCGGGAGGATCTTGGAGATGACACCCTTGTTGCCGTGGCGGCCGGCCAGCTTGTCACCGTTGGTGATCTTGCGCTTCTGGGCCACGTAGACCCGGACCAGCTGGTTGACGCCCGGCGGGAGCTCGTCGCCCTCCTCGCGGTCGAACACGCGCACGCCGATGACCTTGCCGGACTCGCCGTGCGGCACCTTCAGCGAGGTGTCGCGGACCTCGCGCGCCTTCTCACCGAAGATCGCGCGGAGCAGGCGCTCCTCCGGGGTCAGCTCGGTCTCGCCCTTCGGGGTGACCTTGCCGACCAGGATGTCGCCGGTGACGACGTCCGCACCGATCCGGATGATGCCGCGCTCGTCGAGGTCGGCGAGGACCTCCTCGGAGACGTTCGGGATGTCCCGGGTGATCTCCTCCGGGCCCAGCTTGGTGTCACGGGCGTCGACCTCGTGCTCCTCGATGTGGATCGAGGAGAGGACGTCGTCCTGCACGAGGCGCTGCGACAGGATGATCGCGTCCTCGTAGTTGTGGCCCTCCCAGGACATGAAGGCGACGAGCAGGTTCTTGCCCAGCGCCATCTCGCCCTCGTCGGTGCACGGGCCGTCGGCCAGCACCTGGCCGGCCTCGACCCGGATGCCCTCGTCCACGAGCACCTTCTGGTTGAAGGCGGTGCCCTGGTTGGAGCGGGTGAACTTGGCGGCGCGGTACGTGTTGTAGGTGCCGTCGTCGTTGGCCACGGTGACGTAGTCGGCCGAGACCTCCTGCACCACACCGGCCTTCTCGGCGGTGATCACGTCGGCGGCGTCGACCGCGCAGCGGTACTCCATGCCGGTGCCGACCAGCGGCGCCTCGCTGCGCAGCAGCGGGACGGCCTGGCGCATCATGTTGGAGCCCATGAGCGCGCGGTTGGCGTCGTCGTGCTCGAGGAACGGGATCATGGCGGTCGCGACCGACACCATCTGGCGCGGCGAGACGTCCATGTAGTCGATCTCGGAGCCCGGGATGTAGTCGATCTCGCCGCCACGGCGGCGGACCAGGACACGCGGCTCGGCGAAGTGCAGGTCATCGGTCAGCGGCGCGTTGGCCTGCGCGATGACGTAGCGGTCCTCCTCGTCGGCGGTGAGGTAGTCCACCTGCTCGGTGACCACACCGTCGACCACCTTGCGGTACGGGGTCTCGATGAAGCCGAAGGCGTTCACCCGGCCGTAGGAGGCGAGCGACCCGATCAGACCGATGTTCGGGCCTTCCGGGGTCTCGATCGGACACATGCGCCCGTAGTGCGAGGGGTGCACGTCACGGACCTCGAAGCCGGCCCGCTCACGGGAGAGACCACCGGGGCCCAGCGCGGACAGACGGCGCTTGTGGGTCAGGCCCGACAGCGGGTTCGTCTGGTCCATGAACTGGGACAGCTGGCTGGTGCCGAAGAACTCCTTGATGGAGGCGACGACCGGCCGGATGTTGATCAGGGTCTGCGGCGTGATCGCCTCGACGTCCTGGGTGGTCATCCGCTCGCGGACGACGCGCTCCATGCGGGCCAGACCGGTGCGCACCTGGTTCTGGATCAGCTCGCCGACGTTGCGCAGGCGGCGGTTGCCGAAGTGGTCGATGTCGTCGACCTCGACCACGATGTCGCGGCCCTCGTCGTCGCGCCACTCGGTCTCGCCGGCGTGCAGCTTCACCAGGTACTTGATGGTGCCGATGATGTCGGGCTCGGTGAGCACACCGGAGTCCAGCGACTCGGCGTTGCCGAGCTTGCGGTTCACCTTGTAGCGGCCGACCTTCGCCAGGTCGTAGCGCTTCGGGTTGAAGTACAGGTTCTCCAGCAGCGTCTGCGCGGCCTCGCGCGTCGGCGGCTCGCCCGGACGCAGCTTGCGGTAGATGTCGAGCAGCGCGTCGTCCTGGCCCTGGGTGTGGTCCTTCTCCAGGGTGGCCCGCATCGACTCGTACTCGCCGAACTCCTCGAGGATCATCTCGTTGGTCCAGCCGAGGGCCTTCAGCAGCACGGTGACCGACTGCTTGCGCTTGCGGTCGATGCGGACACCGACCATGTCGCGCTTGTCGATCTCCATCTCCAGCCAGGCACCGCGGGAGGGGATGATCTTGGCGGAGAAGATGTCCTTGTCCGACACCTTGTCCAGGGTGGAGTCGAAGTAGACGCCCGGGGAGCGGACCAGCTGCGAGACGACGACACGCTCGGTGCCGTTGATCACGAACGTGCCCTTGTGGGTCATGAGCGGGAAGTCGCCCATGAAGACCGTCTGAGACTTGATCTCACCGGTCTCGTTGTTGGTGAACTCGGCCGTGACGAAGAGCGGCGCCGCGAAGGTGAAGTCGCGGTCCTTGCACTCGTCAATGGAGTTCTTCGGCGGCTCGAAACGGTGGTCGCGGAAGGTCAGGGACATCGACCCGCTGAAGTCCTCGATCGGGGAGATCTCCTCGAAGATCTCCTCCAGACCGGACTTGGTGGGGACGTCCAGACCAGACTCCAGCGCCTCCTCGACCCGGGACTTCCAGGCCGCGTTGCCGAGCAGCCAGTCAAAGCTCTCGGTCTGCAGGGCCAGGAGGTTAGGTACCTCGAGGGGCTCCTTGATCTTCGCGAACGAGACGCGGAGCGGGGCGGTGGATGCGGCGGAATTGTTCGAGGCGTTGCGCGGCGCGGCCAAGAGGGGGGTCCTTCCGAGGGCTCGGAGCTCACTACGCGCGTACCGGCCGGGCCTTGCCCAGGGACTCATCCGGAGGAGAAATCCCAGGTCAGGGCAGCGCAGACTCCGGGCGACGAGTCACGGAGCAGCTAACAGGCAGCGCAAAGGGACAGTGTAGCCAATGGCTGCACTGCTGTCCAGTCCTGATTCGGAGACCGAATCGGACACTCCCTCCGTCACATACCGCACCTGCTGCACCGCGCACTGCAGCGGTGCCCAACCTCTCGGGGAGGCAGGCACCGCGACTCACTGTTAGGTGAGTTCCCGCTGCGGGCCCCGGTTATGCATCCGGGGACCACCCAAACTAACGGCCGACCGCCCTCGGGGTGTCGGCGCGCGCCTCGAGAATCGCGCGCCGGTCGCCGTTCGTCAAGGCCCGGCCGAACCGTGGACCTCGGGTTGTTCATCGCCGAACGGCCCTTCGGCGTTACAGCGGTGATCACCCTATCCTCCCCCGCCGACAGTCGGCCGGAGACGCGAACAGGCCGGGCCGGCCACCCCGAAGGGTGGCCGGCCCGGCCTGTCAGAGGCTCGCGAGAGCGTCAGATCACTTGACGGTGACCTTGGCGCCGGCGCCCTCGAGGGCAGCCTTGGCCTTCTCGGCGGTCTCCTTGTTGACCTTCTCCAGGACAACGGCACCGGCGGTGTCGACGAGGTCCTTGGCCTCCTTCAGGCCGAGGGAGGTCAGGGTGCGCACCTCCTTGATGACCTGGATCTTCTTGTCGCCCGGGCCGTCGAGGATGACGTCGAACTCGTCCTGCTCCTCAGCGGCCTCGGCCGGGGCGGCCGGGCCACCGACGGCGGCGACGGCGACCGGCGCGGCGGCGGTGACGTCGAACTTCTCCTCGAACGCCTTAACGAACTCGGAGAGCTCGATGAGGGTGAGCTCCTCGAACTGCGCGAGCAGCTCGTCCTGGGTCAGCTTCGCCATGATGGCGTCCTTCCACTCATTCGGCAGGTGGTGCCGGGATGTACGGGTTGTGGCGGGCGCGGGCCCGCTGCGAGGGCGTCAGCCCGTCGCCGATCACTCGGCGGCGGCGTCCTCGGCGGGAGCCGGCGTACCGGCACCGCCCTGCTCGGCCTTCTTCTCGCGCAGCGCGTCCACGGTGCGGACGAGCTTGGAGGGCAGGGCCTGGAAGAGCGCGGCAGCCTGGGAGGGCTTGGCCTTCAGGGCACCCGCCAGCTTGGCGAGCAGCACCTCGCGGGACTCGAGGTCCGCGAGCTTCTTGATGTCGTCGGCGGTCAGCGCCTTACCGTCGAGAACACCACCCTTGATGATGAGGGCGGGGTTCTCCTTGGCGAAGTCACGCAGAGCCTTGGCCGACTCCACCGGGTCACCGGTGACGAAGGCGACAGCCGTCGGACCGTTGAACTGGTCGTCGAGCTCCGTGATCCCGACCTCATTGGCCGCGATCTTGGTCAGCGTGTTCTTCACCACGGCGTACTGGGCGTTGGCGCCCAGCGAGCGACGCAGGGTCTTGACCTGCTTCACCGTCAGACCGCGGTACTCGGTCAGCACGGCCGCGTTGGAGGACCGGAACTTCTCGGTGATCTCCGCGACGGCAGCAGCCTTGTCAGGCCTGGCCATAGGCTTACGCCTCCTTCCGTGATGTCGAGGTCGGCCGACCTTGGAACAGTCGACCTACGGTGCCTCGGACCACTGGAGCGGAGGGCAGCTCGCCAGGGTATGAGAAGAGCCCCGGTGCACAGGGGGCACGGGGCTCGGTACGACCTCTACGGCTGCGCGACGAATCGCACGGACCGGAAGTCAAAGCTCCAAACACTCCTGCGCGGGCTGCCTGTGCTGGGCACAGGACCTTCGGTCGGACGGCCCGGGGGCGCGTCACGACAACCAGCGGTCTTCGGCAGACGCCAGCCTACGGTCAAGGGGGCGCGAACTCCAAATCCGGTCCGGCCCCCTGCCCCGGGAGGCCCCGGGAGGCCCCGGGAGGGCCCGGGGGCGGGCTCAGCCCTGGGCCAGGCCGAGCAGCTGCAGCGCCGCGCTCTGGTCCGCCAGGTCGCTCGCCGCCGGGGCGGCGACGTCCACGGCGCTGCCCAGGTCGGCGTAGACCGTGCTGACGTCGCCGGTGCCGGTCGGGGCGCCGGCGGAGTTGAGCTCCGACTGGTGCTCCTGGACCAGCTCGCGCTTGGCGTTCAGCCAGAAGTCCAGCTTGACGCTGCCGCCGGCCAGCTGGGCCTGCAGGGCCGAGCGCTGGTCGGCCGTGAGGTTCGACAGGCCGGCCAGCAGGGTGTCGGCCGGCACCGTGCCCTGGTAGTGGTGGGCGCCGCCGACCGCCGCGTCGGTGCCGGCGTCGGTCACCTTGCCGCTCTGCGCGGCGGCGGTCAGCTGGGCCACCGGGTCGAGCATCACCAGCATCGACTGGAAGGTGCCGGACTCGGTGCCGGTGAGCTCCACCCAGTGCTTGCCGCCGGGCAGCGGGCTGGGCTGCGCCGTGGTGCCGAGGTAGACCTGGCCGCCGACCGCCCGGACCGCCAGCGCGGTGCCGTTGGACTGCCGGCGCAGGTCGAGCTTGGGCTGGCCGCCCCAGGCGTAGTGGCCGACGGCGTCGGTGCCGGGCTTGCCGCCGCCGTTGCCGGTGCTGGTGATCTTGGCACTGCCCGCCTTGGCCATCACGGCCGCGGCGGCCAGCAGCTCGGCCTTGGCGCCGCCACCCGGCAGCGCGCCGGCGGGCGCGCCGGCGGCCGGGCTGCCGGCGCCGGACGGCTTGGCGGCCGTGCCGGAGCCGCCGGACGAGCCGGAACTGCCGCAGGCCGCCAGCGCGGTGGCGAGCAGGCCGGTGAGCGCCGCGGTCGCCGCGGTGCGGGTGATCCGCATGTGTCCCCCTGAACTGTCGGTGTCACCCGGGAGGACACCCCCGGCGGACCCGGCGGTTCCCGAACGCGTCAGGGCCCGCCCCCTGGTGGGGGACGGGCCCTGACGGAAGGTCAGTCGGACCTGGCCGCGGATCAGACCGCCGCCGGGTCCTCCTCGACCAGGAGGTTGCGGGTGCGGTTCGGGTCCACCTGGATGCCGGGGCCCATGGTGGTGGAGAACGCGGTCTTCTTGATGTAGCGGCCCTTGGCGGCGGACGGCTTGGCCCGCAGGACCTCGTCGAGCGCGGCGGCGTAGTTCTCGACCAGCTGCTCATCGGTGAAGGAGGTCTTGCCGATGATGAAGTGCAGGTTCGAGTGCTTGTCGACGCGGAACTCGATCTTGCCGCCCTTGATGTCCGTGACGGCCTTGGCCACGTCCGGGGTGACGGTGCCGGTCTTCGGGTTCGGCATCAGGCCACGGGGACCGAGCACGCGGCCGAGGCGGCCGACCTTGCCCATGAGGTCCGGGGTGGCGACGACGGCGTCGAAGTCCAGACGACCCTTGGCCACCTCGTCGATGAGCTCGTCGGAGCCGACGATGTCGGCGCCAGCAGCCTCCGCAGCCGCGGCACGGTCGCCGGTCGCGAAGACCAGGACCCGGGCGGTCTTACCGGTACCGTGCGGCAGGTTGACGGTGCTGCGGACCATCTGGTCGGCCTTGCGCGGGTCGACGCCCAGACGCATGGCAACCTCGACGGTCGCGTCGAACTTGGTGGTGGAGGTCTCCCGGGCGAGGCGGACGGCCTCGAGCGGGCCGTACAGGCGGTCGCGGTCGACCTTGAGGTCCGCGGCCTTGAGGGCCTTGCTGCGCTTCACTGCTTGCTCCTGGATGTATGGAGTCGTGGTGTGGGCCGCGCCGGCCCTACCACTGGGACGAAAAGGGCTGTCAGCCCTCGACGGTGATGCCCATGGACCGGGCGGTACCCGCGATGATCTTCTCCGCGGCGTCCAGGTCGTTGGCGTTCAGGTCGGGGAGCTTGGTGGTGGCGATCTCGCGCACCTGGGCCGAGGTCAGCTTGGCGACCTTGGTCTTGTGCGGCTCGCCGGAGCCCTTCTCGATGCCCGCGGCCTTGAGGATGAGCCGCGCGGCCGGCGGGGTCTTGGTGATGAAGGTGAAGGTGCGGTCCTCGTAGACCGTGATCTCCACCGGCACGACCATGCCGCGCTGCGACTCGGTGGCCGCGTTGTAGGCCTTGCAGAACTCCATGATGTTCACGCCGTGCTGACCCAGCGCGGGGCCGACCGGCGGGGCCGGGTTGGCCGCACCGGCGTTGATCTGGAGCTTGATAAGCCCCGTGACCTTCTTCTTCTTGGGAGGCATGTCTCTCCGGGTCCTTCCTTCGATGGACGTGTGCACGGCTCCGGGGCGACACCCGGGCGAGAGTACACACAGCGGACCAGGCTAACGCGTGCGCGCCGCTGGTCCAAAACGGGTTCGGGGGCGGGGCCTGGGCCCCGCCCCCGAGAAGCTCTGCTCCGAGCCCTCAGTTCTTCTGGATCTGGTCGAAGGAGAGCTCGACCGGGGTCTCCCGGCCGAAGATCTCGACCAGGCCCTTGACCTTCTTGGAGTCGGGGTTGATCTCGTTGATGGTCGCCTGCAGGGTGGCGAACGGACCGTCGGTGACGGTGACCGAGTCGCCGACCTCGAAGTCCAGCACCTGGATCTCGCTCGGCTTGACCGGGGAGGGCTTGCCGGCCTCCTTGGCGGCGGCGCGCTCGACGTCGGGCGCCAGCATCTTGACGACCTCGTCCAGGGTCAGCGGGTACGGGTCGTAGGCGTTGCCCACGAAGCCGGTGACGCCGGGGGTGTTGCGCACCACGCCCCAGGACTCCGGGGTGAGGTCCATCCGGACCAGCACGTAGCCGGGGAGCTTGTTCTGCCGGATGGTCTTGCGGTCGCCGTTCTTGATCTGGACGACCTCCTCCTGCGGCACCTCGGCCTGGAAGATGTACTCCTCGACGTTGAGCGAGACGGCGCGCTGCTCCAGGTTCTGCTTCACCCGGTTCTCGTAGCCCGCGTAGGTGTGGATGACGTACCACTCGCCCGGCATGAACCGCAGCTCCTCGCGGAACTTGGCGACCGGGTCGACGTCCTCCTCCTCGGCCTCCGGCTCCTCGGCCTCGACCTCGGCCTCAGCGGCCTCGGCGGTCTCCGCCTCGAGGGCCTCGTCCTCGCTCACCTCGTGCAGCGCGGCCTCCTCGGCGGGCTCCCCGGCCTCGTCCAGGTCCGCGTCCTCGGCCTCGTCCTCGTAGCTGTCCGCACCGTCGGTGATCTGCTCGGCGTCCTCGACGCCGGCAGCCTCGGCCGCGTCCAGCTCGGCGGCGACCTCATCCGCCTCGCGGACGGTCTCGTCGGCGTCGTACAGGGGGGACTCAGACACGGTGGCGGCTTCTTTCCTGGAGATGTGGAGATGAGTACGGCGGGGGCGACCCGTCAACAGTCAAGCCTCAACAGTACCGACTCAACGGTAGCGGGCCCGGCCGTCGGCCGCCGACAGCACGACCCGGGCGGTCCCCCTGTGGCGAGGGTCCGTCCCGGGTCGGGTGGTGGCACTCAGGAATCCGGTGCGGTCAGCCGAAGATCCAGAAGGTGGCCTTGGCGAAGCCCCAGTCCATGGTGGCGACCAGGGTCATCACGACGGCCACGAAGACCACGACGACGCTGGTGTAGTTCAGCAGCTCACTGCGGGTGGGCCAGACGACCTTGCGCAGTTCGGCGATGATCTGGCGGTAGTACAGCCCGGTGCGGGCGAGGAGGCCGCGCTTGGCGCGCTTGCCGCCGGACTTGGTGCCGTCGCCGCGCTCCCTGTTGGCGCGCTTGCGGTCGCGGCGGGAGAGTTCCTTGCCGTCCTCGACCGCGGTGTCCTCGGCGGCGTCGACGGGCGCCTCATCGGCGGCGTCGCTGTTGCCGCTCTCAGGCGTTGCGGTGGAGCCCGTGGTCTCCGTCACTCGTCCTCACCTGAATCCGGGTCGTTTTGCTGGGCAAAGCGGACTGGGGCCCTCTCCGCATCAAGCCCGCTCGCTCTTGGGGAGCGAACGGGCTGGATTCGGTTCGAGCAGCAGGGCACGAGGGACTCGAACCCCCAACCGCCGGTTTTGGAGACCGGTGCTCTACCAATTGAGCTAGTGCCCTCCGTCGCCTCACGGCGACCGAGTGGCCCCAACCTACCGCATCGGACCGCCTGCGTGGTGGACGCTTCTGGTCTGCTGCGATCGGCTCGGGCCGTCGATCAGTGAGTGTACGGGTTCGGCGGCGTTTGGTCGAACCTCTTCAGCAGGTGGACAGCGCGGGTACGGATCGTGAAACCCGGGGGCAGGGGCTCCGGGGGGTCTGCGACGATGCAGGTATGAGCGCTTCCTCCCCCTCGTCAGCCGCCGGGCGCCGGGTCTCCGCCCGCGTCGGCGCCATCGCCGAGTCCGCCACCCTCGCCGTCGATGCCAAGGCCAAGGCCCTCAAGGCGGCCGGCCGCCCGGTCATCGGGTTCGGCGCCGGCGAGCCGGACTTCCCGACCCCGGACTACATCGTCGAGGCGGCCGTCGCGGCCTGCCGGGACCCGAAGAACCACCGCTACACCCCCGCCGGCGGCCTGCCCGAGCTGAAGGCGGCGATCGCGGCGAAGGCCCTGCGGGACGGCGGCTACCAGGTCGACGCCTCCCAGGTGCTGGTCACCAACGGCGGCAAGCAGGCCATCTACGAGGCCTTCGCGGCGATCCTCGACCCGGGCGACGAGGTCATCGTGCCGGCGCCGTACTGGACCACCTACCCGGAGGCGATCCGGCTGGCCGGCGGCGTGCCGGTCGACGTGGTGGCGGACGAGACCGCGGACTACAAGGTGACGGTGGCCCAGCTGGAGGCGGCCCGCACCGCCGCCACCAAGGTCGTGCTCTTCGTCTCGCCGTCCAACCCCACCGGTTCGGTCTACACCGAGGCCGAGGCCGAGGCGATCGGCCGCTGGGCCGTGGAGCACGGCCTCTGGGTGCTGACCGACGAGATCTACCAGCACCTGGTCTACGGGGACGCCACCTTCACCTCGCTACCGGCCCTGCTGCCCGAGCTGGCCGACAAGTGCATCGTGGTCAACGGCGTGGCGAAGACCTACGCGATGACCGGCTGGCGGGTCGGGTGGATGATCGGCCCCAAGGACGTGGTGGCGGCCGCCGCCAACCTGCAGTCGCACGCCACCTCGAACGTCAGCAACGTGGCCCAGCAGGCCGCGCTGGCCGCGGTCAGCGGCGACCTGTCGGCGGTCGAGGAGATGAAGGCCGCCTTCGACCGGCGCCGGCAGACCATCGTGCGGATGCTCAACGAGATCGAGGGCGTCTACTGCCCCGAGCCGCTGGGCGCCTTCTACGCCTACCCCTCGGTCAAGGGCCTGCTGGGCAAGGAGATCCGCGGCAAGCGCCCGCAGACCTCCGGCGAGCTGGCCGCGCTGATCCTGGACGAGGCCGAGGTGGCCGTCGTGCCGGGCGAGGCCTTCGGTACCCCGGGCTACCTCCGGCTCTCCTACGCGCTGGGCGACGCGGACCTGGCCGAGGGCGTCAGCCGGATGCAGAAGCTGCTCGGCGAGGCCCGGGACTGACCTCCCGTCAGCCCGCCGCGGACCGCCCTGTTCACCCCTTCGGGGGACCTGAACAGGGCGGTTCCCCTTTTGCCGGGGTTTGCGGCAGGATTCGTGAATGGAAGAGCGAGACGTAGCGGCACTGCCGAAGGCCCACCTGCACCTGCACTTCACCGGATCGATGCGCCCCGCCACCCTGCTGGAGCTGGCCGAGAAGCACCGGGTCCGGCTGCCCGAGGCGCTGAGCTCGGGCACTCCCCCGAAGCTGCGGGCCACCGACGAGCGCGGCTGGTTCCGCTTCCAGCGGCTCTACGACACCGCCCGCTCGGTGCTGCGGGACGAGTCCGACATCCGCCGGCTGGTCCGGGAGACCGCCGAGGACGAGGTGGCGGACGGCTCCCGCTGGCTGGAGATCCAGGTCGACCCGACCTCCTACGCGCCCCGGCTGGGCGGGCTGATCCCGACCCTGGAGCTGGTGCTGGACGCGGTGCGGGAGGCCTCGGCCGCCACCGGGGTGGGGATCCGCGTGCTGGTCGCGGCGAACCGGATGAAGTCCGAGATGGACGCCCGCACGCTGGCCCGGCTGGCGGTGCGCTTCGCGGACCAGGGGGTGGTCGGCTTCGGGCTCTCCAACGACGAGCGGCGGGGGCTGGCCCGGGACTTCGACCGGGCCTTCGCGATCGCCCGGCGCGGCGGGCTGCTGGCCGCCCCGCACGGCGGGGAGCTGGCCGGCCCGGACTCGGTCCGGGACTGCCTGGACGACCTGGGGGCCGGCCGGATCGGCCACGGGGTCCGGGCCGCCGAGGATCCCCGGCTGCTCCAGCGGCTGGCGGACCGTCAGGTGACCTGCGAGGTCTGCCCGGCCTCCAACGTGGCGCTCGGGGTCTACGAGCGGGCCGGCGCGGTGCCGCTGCGCACCCTGTTCGAGGCCGGGGTGCCGCTGGCGCTGGGCGCGGACGACCCGCTGCTCTTCGGCTCCCGGCTGGCCGAGCAGTACCGGCTGGCCCGGGAGGTGCACGGCTTCTCCGACCAGGAGCTGGCCGAGCTGGCCCGGCAGTCGGTGCGCGGCTCGCGGGCGCCGGAGGGGGTGCGCAAGGAGCTGCTGGGTGAGATCGACCTCTGGCTGACCGGGGCCGCGGCATGACAGTCTGACGCCCCATGAGCAGTCACCCCAGCCACAGTGGCCACACCAGTCACACGACGCACACGACCCATGTGCACCACACCACGCACCACTACTTCTGGCACTCCACCCGGGCGATCGGCCCGGGCCCGGGCGGCGGGTTCTGGTTCTGGCTGCTGCTGATGGTCCTGGTGGCGGTCCTGGTGGTCCACCTGGTCCGCCGGTCCCGCCGGGCGGGCTGAGCCGGGTGGGGCGGGCTCAGAGCTCGACGCCGACCAGCACCGGCTCGTTGACCAGCTCCACCCCGAAGGCCGCGTGCACCCCGGCCCGGATCTCCCGGGCCAGCGCCAGCAGGTCGGCGGTGGTGGCCCGGCCGCGGTTGGTGAGCGCCAGGGTGTGCTTGGTGGAGAGGGTGGCCGGGCCGCTGCCGTAGCCCTTCTCGAAGCCCGCCTGGTCGATCAGCCAGGCCGCCGAGGTCTTGGTACTGCCGTCCGGGGCGGGGTAGGCGGGGGCCTGCCGGCCGTCCAGCCGGTGCAGGAACGCGCGGTACTGGTCGGGGGTGAGCACCGGGTTGGTGAAGAAGGAGCCGGCCGACCAGGTGTCGTGGTCGGTCTCGTCCAGCACCATGCCCTTGCCGGCCCGCAGCTCCAGCACCGCGCTCCAGGCCGCGGCGACCTCGACCCGCTCGCCCTGCTCGACGCCGTAGTGCCTGGCCACCTCGGCGTAGCGGATCGGGGTGGAGAGGCCCTCGTTGTCCTCCAGCGCGAACCGGACCCGGAGCACCACCCAGCGGTCCGGCTCGGCCTTGAAGCGGCTGTGCCGGTAGGAGAAGCCGCAGTCGGCGTTGGCGAGGGTGACCAGTTCGCCCGCCCGGCGGTCGTAGGCGACCACCTCGGTGATGGTCTGGGCGACCTCCTGGCCGTAGGCGCCGACGTTCTGCACCGGGGTGGCGCCGGCCGAGCCGGGGATGCCGGCCAGGAACTCGATCCCGGCCAGGCCGTGCTCCAGCACCACGGTGGCCACCGCGTCGGCCCAGACCTCGCCCGCGGCCAGCTCCAGCACGGTGCCGTCCAGGGTGTGCCCGGTGGTGGCGATCCGCAGCACGGTGCCGTCGAAGCCCTGGTCGCCGATCACCAGGTTGCTGCCGCCGCCGATCACCAGCAGCGGCTCGCCGACCGCGTCGGCGGCCTGCACCGCGGCGATCACCTCCTGGTCGGTGCGCGCGGTCACCAGCCGGCGGGCCGGGCCGCCGAGCCGCAGGGTGGTGAGCGGGGCGAGGGGCGCGTTCTCGGTCACATGCACCCGACCACGGTATATGGCCGGGCCGCTGACGGCCTGAAACGGAGACGTAGACTATCCATATGCGCATCGGCGAGCTGAGCAAGCGCACCGGGGTGCCGGTGCCGACGATCAAGTACTACCTGCGCGAGGGCCTGCTCCCGGCCGGTGAGCTGACCAGCCACAACCAGGCCCAGTACACCGAGGAGCACCTGCGCCGGCTGCGGCTGATCCGGGCGATGACCGAGGCGGGCAAGCTCTCGGTGGCCGCCGCCCGCGAGGTGCTGCAGGCGGTGGACGCCCCGGAGACCACCCTGCACGAGGCGCTCGGCACCGCCCAGCGCGCCGTCACCCCGCAGGTGGCGCCGGCCGCCACCGCGCACTGGGTGCAGGCCGAGCGGCAGGTGGAGGAGCTGGTCGCCCGGCGGGGCTGGCAGGTCATGCCGGACAGCCCGGCCCGCCCGGCCCTGGTCCAGCTGCTGGTGACCTACCGTGAGCTCGGCCAGGAGGACCTGCTGGTCCTGCTGGAGGACTACGCGGACGCGGCCGGCCGGCTGGCCACCGCCGAGCTGGCGGCGGTGGCCCGGCGCGAGGGCGTGGAGGGCAAGGTGGAGAGCGCCGTGGTGGGCACCGTGCTGGGCGACGCGATCATCGCGGCGCTGCGCCGGCTGGCCCAGGAGGACGCCTCGCACCGGATCTTCGAGGGCGGCTGACGGCCGCTCAGGGAGCGGCCGCCGCCGGCTCGGCGGCCGGCCGCGCGCCGGGGGCGTCCGCCGGCCGCGGGGCGCGCGGGATGAAGAGCGCGCAGACCGCGCCGAGCAGCACCACGGCGGTGCCGGTCCAGACCGCCGGGTGCAGCCCCCGGACGAACTCGGCCGGCCCGGCGGTGCTGCCGTGCGCCAGGAAGACGCTGCTCAGCACCGCGATGCCGAGCGCCCCGCCGATCTCCCGGACCGTGGTGTTGGCGCCGGAGGCCGCGCCCCGGTGCTCCGGGCCGACCGCGCCCAGCACCACGGCGGCGGTCGGCGCGATCGCGAAGCCCATCCCGGTGCCGGCCAGCAGCATCGCGCCGACCAGGCGCGAGTACGGCGTGTCGGCGGTGGCGGCCAGGTTCAGCCAGGCCAGCCCGGCGGCCTGCAGGAAGAGCCCGAGCGCCATCAGCCGCCCGCCGCCCACCCGGTCGGTGAGCGCCCCGGCCAGCGGCGCGATCACCATCGGCATCAGGGTCCAGGCCAGGGTGAGCAGCCCGGCCTGCAGCGGGGTGCGGAAGGGCGCGATCTGCAGGTACTGGGCGAGGAAGAAGATCGAGCCGAACACCCCGAAGTACATCGCGGCCGAGACCGCGTTGGTCAGGGTGAAGGCCCGGATCCGGTAGAGGCCGAGCGGCAGCACCGGGTGCGCCGCCCGGCGCTCCCAGCCGGCGAAGAGCGCCAGCAGCAGCGCGGCGGCGGCGAAGGCGGCCAGGATCCCCGGGCTGGTCCAGCCGTCGGTGCCGCCGTTGACGATGCCCCAGACCAGGGCGAGCAGTCCGGCGGCGGCCAGCACCATGCCGGTGAGGTCCAGGCCGGCCCGGCTCCCCCGGCTCTCGTCCAGGGCCCGGAACACCAGCGGCACGGCCAGCAGGCCGACCGGCACGTTGATCCAGAAGATCCACTGCCAGGCCAGGCCGTCCACCACCGCGCCGCCGACCACCGGGCCGAGGGCGATGGCCAGCCCGCTGACCGCGCCCCAGAGGCCGAGCGCCAGGCTGCGCACCTTCTCCGGCGCGGCGTGCGAGAGCAGGGTGAGCGAGAGCGGCATCACGGCGGCCGCGCCGAAGCCCTGCACGGTGCGGGCCGCGATCAGCCCGGTGCTGGTGTGGGCCAGGCCGCAGGCGGCGGAGGCCAGGGTGAAGACCGCGATGCCGAGGGCGAAGACCCGGCGCCGGCCGAACCGGTCGCCGAGCGCCGCGCCGGTCAGCAGCAGGCAGGAGAAGGAGAGGACGTAGGCGTTGACGAACCACTGCAGGTCCTGGGTGCCGGCCCTGAGGTCGACGGCCAGGGTGCGCAGCGCGGTGGAGACCACCAGGTTGTCCAGCGCCACCATGAACATCGGGAGGCCGCAGGCGGTGATCGACAACAAGAGCGGGACCTTGCGGTCGGATATCGGCATGGGGCTCTCGCAATCCGTGCTGGCGGCCGGTCAGGCGGTCTCGGTGGCGGCCCGGTCGGCCCGCTGCTGCTCGGCGAGCCGGCGCCGGGCCTCGGCCCAGTCGATCGGCAGCCGGTCGACCGGGGCCTCCCAGTAGGTGAAGACCGACTCCTTCATGGCCGGCCGCATCGCCCTCATCACACCGCGGTGCGGCTCGGCGGCGGCGTAGGCCTGGAGCTCGGCCCGGCCCTCCCAGGCGGAGAGGGTCCAGAAGGTGCGCTTGAGCGGCTCGGCGACCAGCGAGGCGCCGAGCGCGCCGGGCGCGGTGCGCACCTGCTTCCAGGCGCGCAGCGAGGCGAGGAAGAACCCGGGCACCTGGGCGAGCGAGCGGACCTCGAAGCGGGAGGCCATCACCAGCGCCCGGTCGGTGCCGGGCCGGGGCGGGTTGGGGGTGGTCCAGGGGAGCGTGGGCATGGCATTGCCTTCGACTCGGATAGTGGAACCTGTCACTATCCATAATAGCGCCGCCGGGACTGTGACGCACGAAACGCGGAAGCGCCGCCCCCGGAGAGTCCGGGGACGGCGCTTCACGGGCCGGGCGGTCAGCCGAGCTGGACCACCGCGCGGGACATCCCGAGCACCTTCTGCCCGCCGCTGGTGGCGACCAGGTCCACCTGCACCCGGTTGCCCTCCAGCAGCTTGGCCACCTTGCCGGTGACCTCCACCACAGCGCCCTGGTCGTCGTTGGGCACCACCACGGGACGGCTGAACCGCACGCCGTACTCCACCACCCGGCCGGGGTCGCCGATCCAGTCGGTGACCACGCGGATCGCCTGGGCCATGGTGAACATGCCGTGCGCGATCACGTCCGGCAGGCCGACCGCCAGGGCGAACTTCTCGTTCCAGTGGATCGGGTTGAAGTCGCCGGAGGCACCCGCGTAGCGGACCAGTGCCGCGCGGTCCACCGGGAACGACTGGGCCGGCAGCTCGGTGCCGACCTCGACCTCGTCGAAGCTGATCGCCATCGGGGTCACGCGCCCTTCGTCTCGTCCGCGGCGGCCGCCCGGGCGACCAGGGTCATGGTGGCGTTCACCAGGTGTTCGCCGCTCTCCTCGACCAGCTCCGCCGTGACGGTCAGCACATCGTTGCCGGCCAGCGACTTGATGTTGTCGATGGTCAGCCCGACCCGCACCCGGTCGCCGGCCCGCAGCGGACGGGAGTAGGCGAACTTCTGATCCCCGTGCACCACCCGGCTGAAGTCCAGGCCCAGCTCCGGGTCCTCGATCACCTGGTCGGCGGCCGGCATGGAGAGCACCACCGGGAAGGTCGGCGGCGCGATCACGTCCGGGTGGCCGAGCGCCTTGGCCGCCTCCGGGTCGAGGTAGGCCGGGTTCAGGTCACGCACGGCCACCGCGAACTCGCGGATCTTCTCCCGGCTCACCTGGTACGGCTCGGTGGGCGGGTAGGTCCGCCCGATGAACGAGGGGTCAAGTGCCATGGAACTGCTCCTCAGTTGTCCGGGAGTCTCATATCCGGGAACTCAGTCATACCAGTACGAAAAAGACTTCAGGCCGCATCCCGAATCGGGATGCGGCCTGAAGTCAAGACCTGTCACGGCCAGGCCCGATGACTCCTCGAAAGGGGTCAGCGGGTCTCGCGGTGCGCGGTGTGCGAGTTGCAGCGAGGGCAGTGCTTCTTCATCTCAAGACGGTCCGGGTCGTTACGCCGGTTCTTCTTGGTGATGTAGTTCCGCTCCTTGCACTCCACGCAAGCCAGCGTGATCTTCGGGCGGACATCGGTGGCAGCCACGGGAGTGCCTTCCTTGGACAACGGGGTGATGACACAACAAGAGTAGCCGATCGGGGTTTTGTTCTCCCGACCGACTACGCGGGGTAGCGGTGACCGGACTTGAACCGGTGACACAGCGATTATGAGCCGCTTGCTCTACCAACTGAGCTACACCGCCTTGATGGAAGATCACCACCGAAGTGGATCTCCTCCATCAGAGCCCCCATGCGGAATCGAACCGCAGACCTTCTCCTTACCATGGAGACGCTCTACCGACTGAGCTATAGGGGCGAACCGGTTGAACGAGGAAGAGATTACACGGTTCCCGCCCCAAGGTGAAATCCGTATCCCGACGGCAGGATCCCAGGTCGGCGGCGTCGCACGGACGGCCTCCCGGCACATCGGTGTTCGAACGGCGGCCGACCGGTTCCGCCCGCCGCTCAGCGCGAGTCTGCACGGTCGGCGGCCCGCCGGCGCCTAGGCTCGACCGCCAGTGATCTTCAGGGAGGAGCTCCGCCGATGAGCCCGGACGCCGCACCCCCCGACGACGACCCTCAGCCGGACCGGACCGGCTCCGGCGCGCAGGGCGGCGGCAACCCGCTGGGCCACGGGCCGGTGCTGCTGCTGGCCGGCGCCCGGCTGGTGGACGGGCGGCTGGTGGACGTGCGGATCAGCGGCGACCGGATCCAGGCCGTCGGCACCGCCGGCGGGCTCGGCCCGCTGCCCGCATCCGCCCTGCCGGCCGGCGCGGGCACCGACACCGGCACCGGCCCGGTGGTGGCGGCCGGCGCCCGGATCGACCTGACCGGCTACCTGCTGCTGCCGGCGCCCGCCGAGCCGCACGCCCACCACGACACCGCCTTCACCGGCGCCTCCCCGCCGCCCGCGGGCGCGGGCGGCACCTCGGGCGGCACCGAGGAGCCCGGCGCCACGGTCCGCCGGGTCACCGAGGCCGCCCTCACCTCGCTCGGCTACGGCGCCACCGCCCAGCGCACCCACGTGCGGATCGGCGACGTGCACGGGCTGCGCCGGCTGGAGGCGGTGCTCACCGCCCGGCAGGCGTTGCGCGGACTGGCCGAGCTGCAGGCGGTGGCGGTGCCCCGGCTGCTCACCGGCACGGCGGGGGCGGACGGGCGGGACCGGCTGCGCGAGGCGCTGCGGCTGGGCGCCGACGCGATCGGCGGCTGCCCGGAGCTGGACCCGGACCCGGTCGGCTTCGTGCGGCTGGTGGCCGAGCTGGCCGCCGAGTTCGACTGCCCGGTCGACCTGCACCTGGCCGGCGGCGATCCGGCGCTGCTGGCCCGGCTGACCGCGCCGCTGGGCCCGCTGCGCCCCCGGGTGGCGCTCGGGCCCTGCCACCAGCTGCCGCCGGGCGGCGGAGCGGCGCTGCGGGCGGCGGGCGCCCGGGTGGTCTGCCTGCCGCAGAACGGCGGCTGCGGCGGTCTGGACGGCCCGCCGACCGGCTTCGGCCCCGCCGTGCTGCGGGAGCTGATCGACCATCAGCTGCCGGTGGCGGCGGGCAGCGGCGCGCTGCGGGACGCGGCCAACCCGGTGGGCCGGGCCGATCCGCTGGAGGCCGCCTACCTGCTGGCGGCGGGCGGGGTGCTCAGCCCGGAGGCCGCCTACGACTCGGTCAGCGGGCAGGCCCGGCTGCTGATGGGGCTGGTCCCGGTCCGGGTGGACGCCGGGTACCCGGCCGAGCTGCTGGCGGTGCGCGGCGACAGCCTGGCCGGGGCGCTGGCCGGCGGGCACAGCCGGCTGGTGGTGCACAGCGGCCGGGTGGTCTCCCGGACCAGCGCGGTCCGGGAGTTCGCCGACACGGTGGCGCTGGCGCTGCCCCGGCAGGCCGGGCACCCGCACTGACGGGCGGTCGGGTGACGGCGGCTCAGCGGTACTCGCGCAGCCGGGGCCGGACCGCCAGCACGGTGAGCGCCAGCGCGGCGGCGGCCAGCGCCCCGAGCCCGGCGGCGGCCCCGGCGCCGAGGTCCGCGTCGCTGTCCGCGACGGCCCGGTCGAAGGCCGACTGGTTGATCGCGATCACCTGGTCGAAGTCCTCGCTGAGCTGGTTGAAGTCGCCGTCCGACTGGCCGCGCCCGGTGCCGGTGTCGAAGGCGATCGCCTCGCCGAGCCGGCCCTGGCCCTGCAGGGTGCGGATGGTGGTGTCGTCGGACTGGTAGGTGCGGTAGTCCTCCAGCACCCGGTCGGCGGCCTGCTGCTCGCCGGGGAAGGTGATGTTGCGCAGCTCGTCGCCGAGGAAGCCGTGGAACGGGACGGTGGCGGCGCTGCCCCGGTGCTCGGCGGTGGCCTGGTTGAGCGCGGGCAGGTACCGGGGGTAGGCGGTGACGGCGTCGAAGCCGGCGATCTGCTGGCTCTTGGTCAGGAAGGCCTGCTGGTACTGCTCGGCCCGGGTCGGGTCGACCAGCCAGCGGCTCTCGTCCGCGTTGGAGTCGTAGGCCACGGCGCGGGCCCGGCCGAGCGCGATCACCGAGTCGTAGGCGTTCGCCTTGGCGGTGTGCAGCTGGCCGTCGGCCGCGGCGGCCGCCCCCAGGCCCCAGACCAGCGCGGCGGCGGTGAGCGCGCCGCCCAGCAGCAGCGGCGGGGAGAGCAGCCGGCGGTAGCGGACGGCCAGGGTGCGCTGCAGCGCGGCCAGCAGGGCGAGCGCCAGCAGGCCGGCGGCCAGCACCTCCCAGTAGCCGGCCGAGAGGGCCGACCGCTCGTCGCCGTAGCGGTGGTCCACGGTGGCGGCGTTGTTGGCGGCCACCGTGTCGGCACCCGGCAGCAGAGTGGCCCGCAGCAGGTCGGTGGCCTGCCGGTAGCTGGCCAGGGCGTCCGCCGGCGGCTGGCCGGGGGCCGCGTGCGCGGCGTTCTCCTGGTCCTCCAGCTGGGCCACCAGCGCCTCGTAGCGGCCGAGTCCGTCCAGCTCGTCCTGGGCGGCCCGGCGGGCGCCGGCCGCGCCGCCGACCGATTCGGCGGCCTGCTCCAGGTCGGCGTCGGCCTGCTTGCGGCGCTGCTCGTAGGCGGCCAGCACGGCAGGGCGCTGGGCGGCGTACCTGCCGTCCGAGCCGAGCAGCAGCAGGTTGGCCGCCTGGGCGTCCATGTCGCTGAGCGCGAAGTACAGGTCGGCGGCCCGCACGGCCTGCGGGGCGGCCCGGTGGCCGATCTCGTCGGCGGCGTCCCGGGCGCCGGTCAGCACGCTCGCGGTGACCCCGGCGAAGGCGAGCAGGGCGGCCAGCGCCAGGGCGGTGAGCGCCCGGACCCGGCGCGGGGTGGTCCAGTGGGCGGCGCCGCGCAGCCGTGCCGGGCGGCCGGCGGGCCGTGGGACGCGCGGCGAAGCCGAGCCCTGCGCGGTACCCGGATCCGTCCCCCACGACGGATCCTCCCCCGGTACGGTCGCCGTTCTCTCTTCGACTGCCATCGCCGCGCGTCCTCCCCCGTTCGCGGCCCGGCTCCGCTTCCCGTCCGGAGCCGCTGCCGCAGGGCTCGAACGTAGACCTGCGCCGATCGGTGATCGGCCCTCTTGACGCCCCCTTGGCGCCGCTGAGCACGGTCTTGACGGTTCGTTGACGCCGGGCCGGCGCGGGGTCAGGGCTCGTAGCGGTAGCCGATCCCCGGCTCGGTGATCAGGTGCCGCGGGCGGGCCGGGTCGCGCTCCAGCTTGCGGCGCAGTCCGGCCAGGTAGACCCGCAGGTAGTTGCCGCGCTCCTCGTGGCCGGGGCCCCAGACGGCGCGCAGGATCTGCGGCCCCGGCAGCAGCCGGCCGGGGCTGGCCAGCAGCATGGTGAGGATCTTCCACTCGGTCGGGGTGAGCCGCAGCTGGGCGGGGCCGGCCGCGCCGGGGCCGGCTGCCCGGGTGACCGTGCCGGCCGTCAGGTCCACCACGTGGTCGCCGATCACCGCCTGGGCGATCGGGAGGCTGGCCCCGGGCCGGCGCAGCACCGCGCGCAGCCGGGCGAACAGCTCGTCCATCAGGAACGGCTTGGTGACGTAGTCGTCGGCGCCGGCGTCCAGCGCCTGGATCTTGTCGTCGGCGCCGCTGCGGCCGGAGAGCACGATGATCGGCACCTGGCCGCGGTCCCGCAGCCGGTGGATCACCTGCACCCCGTCCAGGTCCGGCAGGCCGAGGTCGAGCAGCACGGCGTCCGGCCGACTGCGGTCGGCGGCGTCCAGCGCGGCGGCCGCGGTGTCGGCGGTGGCCACCTGGTACTGACGGGCCCTCAGGTTGATCCGCAGTGCGCGCAGCAGCTGCGGCTCGTCGTCCACGATGAGGATCTGGCTCACCGGACGTCCTCCGACTCCTGCGGCGCCGCGGGCAGGGTGAGCAGCATGGTGGTGCCGCCGCCGGGGGTGTCCTCCACCTCCAGGGTGCCGCCCATGGCCTCCGCCAGGCCGCGGGAGAGGGCCAGGCCCAGGCCCACCCCGGTGGTGTTGTCGGTGTCGCCGAGCCGCTGGAAGGGCAGGAAGACCCGCTCCCGGTCTGCGGTCGGGATGCCCGGGCCGCGGTCGGCGATCCGGATCTGCACCAGCCGGGCGGGCGGGCCGCCGGGCTCGGGCCGGGGGTAGGCGCTCGCGCTGACCAGCACCGGGGCGCCGGGGGCGTTGTGCCGCAGCGCATTGGTGATCACGTTGGCCAGTACCCGCTCCAGCAGCGGCGGGTCGGCCAGCACAGGCGGGGCGGTCTCCAGGTCCAGCGGCTGCACCGGGGCGTCCGTCCAGGAGGGGCGGCGCGGAGCGTCTGCGTCGGGGGCGGTGGCGGATGGCGGAGGGGAGAGCGAGTCGAGCGCGCGGGGCAGCACCTCGTCCAGGTGGACCGCGGCCAGGTGCAGGGTGAGCGCGCCGGCCTGCAGCCGGCTCATGTCCAGCAGGTTGTCCACCAGCCTGGTCAGCTTGAGCAGCGACTCGTCGGCGGTGGCCAGCAGTTCGGAGACGTCCTCCGGGGAGAACTCGACGTCCGGGCTGCGCAGCGAGCCGACCGAGGCCAGCGCGGCCGCCAGCGGGGTGCGCAGGTCGTGGCTGACCGCGGCGAGCAGCGCGGTGCGCATCTTGTCGGCGGCCTTGATCGGCTCCACCTCGGCGGCCACCGCGGCCAGCCGGTCGCGCTCCAGGGCGGCCGCCACATGGGCGGCGAAGGCGGTCAGCATCCGCTGCTGGTCGGCGGGCAGCCGGCGGCCGGTGAGGATCAGCAGCGCGTCGGCGCCCACCGGCACCTCGGTGGTCTCGGCCTCGGCGGCGGGCGGGCCGGAGGCGTCGCTGCGGGCCAGCACCTCGCGCTGCTCCCGGGAGAGCAGGGCGACCGAGTCCAGGCCGAAGGCGTTGCGGGAGTGCTCCAGCAGGATGGGGATGGCCGAGGCGTCGTTCTCCCGGCTGCGCAGCACGGTGCCGGCCAGGGTGGAGAGGGTCTCGGCCTCGGCGGTGGCCCGGGCGGCCCGCCCGGTCTGCCGGGAGGCCCGGTCCACCACGGTGGAGACGGTCAGCGCGACCACCGCGAAGACCACCAGCGCGATCACGTTGTTGGGCTCGCCGATGGTGAAGGTGTGCACCGGCGGGATGAAGTAGTAGTTCAGCAGCAGCGAGGCGATCAGCGAGGCGACCAGCGCGGAGGCGGCCCCGCCGAGCAGCGCCACGGCGACCACGCCGAGCTGGAAGAGCAGCGCGTCGGTGGTCAGGTTGAGCGAGTGGTGCAGGGTGGAGAGCAGCGCCGTCAGGGCGAACGGCAGGGCCAGCCCGGCGGCGAAGCCGGCCACGGTGCGCCGCGGGGAGTAGCGCCGGCCGAGCGAGGGCAGCAGCCGGCCACGGCCGGTGAACTCGTGGGTCACCATGTGGACGTCGATGTCCTCGGAGGCGTCCACGGTGGTCTCGCCGATGCCCGGGCCGGTGAGGAAGCGGGCGGTGCGGCCGCGCCGGCTGGTGCCGAGCACCAGCTGGGTGGCGTCGTTGGCCCGGGCGAAGCCGAGCAGCGCGGTCGGGATGTGGTCGCCGACCACCACGTGGTAGCTGCCGCCGAGCGACTCCACCAGCCGGCGCTGGTTGGCCAGCGCGGCCGGGGAGGCGCCGGCCAGGCCGTCGCTGCGGGTGACGTGCACCGCGAGCAGCTGGCCGGCGGCGGTGCGGTCGGCGATCCGGGCGGCGCGGCGGATCAGCGTCTCGCCCTCGGGGCCGCCGGTGAGGGCGACCACCACCCGCTCGCGGGTCTCCCAGACCCGGTCGATGTTGTGCTCGGCCCGGTAGTCGCGCAGCCCCTCGTCGACCCGGCCGGCCACCCAGAGCAGGGCCAGTTCGCGCAGGGCGGTCAGATTGCCGACCCGGAAGTAGTTGGTGAGCGCGGCGTCCACCTTCTCGGCCTTGTAGACGTTGCCGTGGGCCATCCGCCGGCGCAGTGCCTGCGGGGCCATGTCGACGAGTTCGATCTGGTCGGCCCGGCGGACCACCTCGTCCGGCACGGTCTCCCGCTGCGGCGTTCCGGTGATCTTCTGGACCACGTCGTTGAGACTCTCCAGGTGCTGGATGTTGACCGTGGTGATCACGTCCAGTCCGGCGGCCAGCAACTCCTCGACGTCCTCCCAGCGTTTGGCGTGCCGCCCGCCGGGGATGTTGCTGTGCGCGAGTTCGTCCACCAGCACCACGGCGGGGCGGCGGGCCAGGATGGCGTCCAGGTCCATCTCGCTGAACTCGGTTCCCCGGTAGGTGCGTCGCACCCGGGGCATGACGTCCAGGCCGGCCAGCATGCCCTCGGTGTGCCTGCGGCCGTGGCACTCGATGTAGCCCACCACGACATCGGCACCGCGCTCCTGTCTGCGCCGGGCCTCGTCCAGCATCCGGTACGTCTTGCCGACGCCCGGCGCCGAGCCGAGGTACACCCGCAGCCGTCCGCGCCTGGGCGGTGCGGTCGCGGCGAGGTCGCGTGCCATGGGGACTTCCTCACTCCTCTGGTGGGTTCCTCTGGGCGGGCTGGAGACGTGACGGGACCGGCCCGCGTGCGGACCGGTCCTCGTCACCTCTTCTGGCTGTCTGTCACTTGAGCTCGCTGACAGCCTTGTTGAGCAGGACGACGTTGACGCCGGGGTTTCCGAGGAAGCCCAGCGAGCGGCCGTCGGTGTACTTGTCGATCAGCTTGTCGAGCTGGTCGGCGCCGACGCCGCGCTTGGCGGCGACCCGGCCGACCTGCTCCTTGGCGTAGGCCACCGAGATGTGCGGGTCGAGGCCGGAGCCGGAGGCGGTGACCGCGTCGGCCGGCACGCTGGCCGGGTCGACGCCGTCGAAGGCGGCGATCGCGGCGCGGCGGTCGTCGATGGTCTTCTTCAGGCCGTCGTCGTTGGGGCCGAGGTTGCTGGCGGCCGAGCCGTGCGGGTCGTAGCCGGCCGCGGAGGGGCGGGGCTGGAACCACTGCGGGTCGGGCTGGGCCTGCTCGTTGGGGTCGTTCCCCGTAGTCGAACCAGAAGGGGCCTTCTTCGGCAGGTTGTAGTTCTGGCCCAGCAGGCTGGACCCGATCTCCTTGCCGTCGGCGGTCTTGACCACCGAGCCGTTGGCCTTGTCGGCGAAGGCCAGCTGGCTGATCCCGGTGACCAGCAGCGGGTAGGCGATGCCGAGGATCACCGTCATCACCAGCAGCATCCGCAGTGCGGTCCAGTGGGTGCGCACCGAGGCGGGCAGGGGCTTGGACATCTGGGGCTTCCTCCTTCCGCTGCTCAGCGCAGGCCGGGGATGAACTGGACGATCAGGTCGATCGCCTTGATTCCGATGAACGGCACGATCAGGCCGCCGATTCCGTAGATGCCGATGTTCCGGGCGAGCAGCGAACTGGCGTTGGCCGGGCGGTACTTCACGCCACGCAGGGCCAGCGGGATGAGCCCGATGATGACCAGCGCGTTGAAGATGATCGCCGAGGTGATCGCCGAGGTCGGGCTGTGCAGGCCCATGATGTTGAGGTGCTTCAGGCCGGGGTACACGCTGGCGAACATCGCGGGGATGATCGCGAAGTACTTGGCCACGTCGTTGGCGATCGAGAAGGTCGTCAACGCGCCTCGGGTGATGAGGAGTTGCTTGCCGATCTCGACGATCTCGATCAGCTTGGTGGGGTTGGAGTCCAGGTCGACCATGTTGCCGGCCTCCTTGGCCGCCATGGTGCCGGTGTTCATCGCCACACCGACGTCGGCCTGGGCGAGGGCGGGGGCGTCGTTGGTGCCGTCGCCGGTCATCGCGACCAGCTTGCCGCCCTCCTGCTCCTTCTTGATCAGGGCCATCTTGTCCTCGGGCGTGGCCTCGGCCAGGAAGTCGTCGACGCCGGCCTCCTCCGCGATCGCCCGGGCGGTCAGCGGGTTGTCGCCCGTGATCATGATGGTCTTGATGCCCATCCGGCGCAGCTCGTCGAAGCGCTCCTTCATGCCCTCCTTGACCACGTCCTTGAGGTAGATCACCCCAAGGACCCGGGCGGGCGCGTCGCCGGCCTTGGTGGCGACCACCAGCGGGGTGCCGCCGGCGGCGGAGATTCCGTCGACCAGCTCGGCGACGTCGGCGCCGACCGTGCCGCCGTTGTCGGTGACCCAGTTGGCGACCGAGCCGGCCGCGCCCTTGCGGACCTGGTGCAGCCCGTCGGACTCCGCCAGGTCGACACCCGACATCCGGGTCTGGGCCGTGAACGGCACCCAGGTGGCGTGGGTGAGCTCGCCCTGCTCGCGGGCCCGCAGGCCGTAGTCGGTCTTGGCCAGGACGACGATGGAGCGGCCCTCGGGGGTCTCGTCCGCGAGGCTGGAGAGCTGGGCGGCGTCCGCGAGCTCGTCCTTGGTCACACCGGCGGCGGGCAGGAACTCGGCGGCCTGGCGGTTGCCCAGGGTGATGGTGCCGGTCTTGTCCAGCAGCAGGGTGTTGACGTCGCCGGCCGCCTCGACGGCGCGGCCCGACATGGCGAGCACGTTGCGCTGCACCAGGCGGTCCATGCCGGCGATGCCGATCGCCGAGAGCAGCGCGCCGATGGTGGTCGGGATCAGCGCCACGATCAGCGCGACCAGCACGATCATCGACTGCGGGGCACCCGCGTACTGCGCCATCGGCTGCAGGGTGACCACCGCGACCAGGAAGACGATGGTCAGCGAGGCCAGCAGGATGTTGAGCGCGATCTCGTTGGGGGTCTTCTGCCGGGCCGCGCCCTCGACCAGGGCGATCATCCGGTCGATGAAGGACTTGCCGGGCTCGGTGGCGATCCTCACCACGATCCTGTCGGAGAGCACCTTGGTGCCGCCGGTGACGGCCGAGCGGTCGCCGCCGGACTCGCGGATCACCGGGGCGGACTCGCCGGTGATCGCCGACTCGTCGACCGAGGCGACGCCCTCGACGACGTCGCCGTCGCCGGGGATGACCTGGCCGGCCTCGACCACCACGTGGTCGCCCAGGCGCAGCGCGGTGCCGGGCACCTCCTCCTCGTCGTTGCTCGCGGGCCAGTTGACCAGGCGGCGGGCCACCGACTCGGTCTTGGCCTTGCGCAGGGTGTCGGCCTGGGCCTTGCCGCGGCCCTCGGCGACGGCCTCGGCCAGGTTGGCGAAGATCGTGGTCAGCCAGAGCCAGACGGTGATCGCCCAGGCGAAGACCGAGGGCTTGCCGATCGCCGAGACGGTGGTGACCACCGAGCCGACCTCGACCACGAACATCACCGGGTTCTTGACCATCACCCGGGGGTCGAGCTTCTTCACCGCGTCGGGCAGCGACTTCCAGATCAGCTTGGGATCGAGCAGGCCGCTGGAGGCTCTGTGCGGGGCGGCCGTCCCCGGGTCGGCCGGAGCGGGAGTGACAGTGGTGGACATCAGTGCAGACCTTCCGCGATCGGCCCCAGAGCCAGGGCCGGGAAGTAGGTGAGGCCGACGACGATCAGGACGACGCCCGAGAGCAGACCGACGAAGAGCGGCTTGTGGGTGGGCAGGGTGCCCGCAGACGCCGGGACCGGCTGCTGCCGGGCGAGCGAGCCGGCCAGCGCCAGCACGAAGACCATCGGCAGGAACCGTCCGAAGACCATGGCCAGGCCCAGTGCGGTGTCCCACCAGGTCGAGGTGACGGTCAGACCGCCGAACGCCGAGCCGTTGTTGTTGGCGCCGGAGGTGAAGGCGTAGAGCACCTCGGAGAAGCCGTGCGCGCCGGTGTTGCCCATGTTGGCCCGCTCGCCGCCCAGCGCGATCGCCGTGCCGGTGCCGATCAGCACGATGGCCGGGGTGGTGAGGATGTAGAGCGAGGCGAACTTCATCTCCCGCCCGCCCAGCTTCTTGCCCAGGTACTCGGGGGTGCGCCCGACCATCAGGCCGGCCACGAAGACCGCCACGATCGCCAGCACCAGCATCCCGTACAGGCCCGAGCCGGTGCCGCCGGGCGCGATCTCGCCGAGCATCATGTCGAAGATCGTCACACCGCCGCCGCCCGGGGTGAGCGAGTCGTGCGCCGCGTCCACCGCACCGGTGGAGGTCAGGGTGGTGGAGGAGGCGAACAGCGCCGAGCCCCACAGGCCGAAGCGGTTCTCCTTGCCCTCCATCGCCGCGCCGGCCGCCTTGAGCGCCTGGCCGGCCGGGTGGGTCTCGAAGAAGGTCAGCGCGGCCGCGGAGGCGACCCAGAACAGGCCCATCACCGAGACGATCGCGTAGCCCTGCCGGTTGTCGCCGACCATCCTGCCGAAGGTGCGCGGCAGCGCGAAGGAGATCACCAGCAGCAGGAAGATCTCCAGCCAGTTGGTGAAGCCGGTCGGGTTCTCGAACGGGTGCGCGGAGTTGGCGTTGAAGAAGCCGCCGCCGTTGGTGCCCAGCTCCTTGATCACTTCCTGGGAGGCCGCCGGGCCGCCCGGGATCGACTGGGTGTCGCCGCCCAGGGTGGTCAGGTCGTGGAAGCCGTGGAAGTTCTGGACCACGCCGTTGGCCACCAGGACCAGCGCGAAGACGATCGACAGCGGCAGCAGCAGGCGCAGGTTGATCCGGGTCAGGTCCACCCAGAAGTTGCCGACCCGGTCCGTCCTGGAGCGGGTGAAGCCGCGGATCAGCGTGGCGACCACCGCGATGCCCACCGCGGCGGAGACGAAGTTCTGCACCGCCAGGCCGGACATCTGGACCAGGTGGCCCATGGTGGACTCGCCGCCGTAGTCCTGCCAGTTCGTGTTGGTCACGAAGGAGATCGCGGTGTTCCAGGCGCCGTGCGGGGCGACCGGCTTGTTGCCCAGGTCCAGCAGCAGGTGGTTCTGCAGGCGCTGCAGGCCGTAGAGGAAGAGCACCGACACGGCCGAGAAGGCCAGCACCGAGCGCAGGTAGGCGGGCCAGCGCTGGTCGGCGTCGCCATCGACGCCGACCACCTTGTAGATGCCGCGCTCGACTCTCAGGTGCTTGGCGGACGTCAATAGATGGGCGATGTAATCGCCCAGGGGGCGGTAGCACAGGGCCAGGGCACCCACGAGGGCGAGGACCTGCAGCCACCCGGCGAGAGTGGAGCTCATGTCAGAACTTCTCCGGGTAGATCAGCGCCACGACGAGATAGCCGATGAGCGCGACAGCGATGACGAGGCCTGCGATGTTCTCCGCGCTCACAGCTTCTCCACCCCCTTGGCGATCAGAGCGAGGACGGCGAACACGAGGACCGTGAGACCGACGAAGACGAGATCGAGCATGAGCTCCACCAGTTGCTCCAGGACGTTGCCGTGGGCGGCCCCAGGGCTCCGCACGACGCCGGCAGGACCACCGGCTCCAGTAGCAAATCGCCCGTTCGCCCCTCTTCCGCGTTTGTTGACGCCCTCCATACGGGTGCTTCCGGCTTGTTGACGCCCTCCTTACGGGCCTTAGCGCCGCCCTGACGCCCCCGTGATCCGGCCGTTAAGCACCTGCCGGCGGGCACGCGGACGCCGACGGGCCCCGGGCGCAGTGCCCGGGGCCCGTCGGCTGATGCCGCGTCAGACGTTCTCGGGGGCCCCGATCGGGTCCCGCTTGCCGTTGCCGGGGCCGTGGCCGGCCGGCTCGCCGCGGCGCACCGCGCCGGGGCCGCGGCGGGCCGGGCGGTCGGCCTTGGGCGCCGAGGAGAGCTGCCAGGGCACGCTGATCACCATCACGCCGGGCGTGAAGAGCAGCCGGCTCTTCAGCCAGAGCGCCGACTGGTTGTGCAGCAGGTGCTCCCACCAGTGGCCGACCACGTACTCCGGGATGAAGACCGCGACCGCGTCCCGCGGGCTGGTCCGGCGCACCGAGCGGACGTAGGCGACCACCGGCCTGGTGATCTCGCGGTAGGGCGAGTCCAGCACCTTGAGCGGCACCCGGACGTCGAACTCCACCCACTGCCGCCTGAGCTCGTCGACGTCCTCCTTCTCCACCGCGACGCTGACCGCCTCCAGGGTGTCCGGGCGGAACGCCTCCGCGTAGCCCAGCGCCCGCAGGGTCGGCTTGTGCAGCTTGGAGACCAGCACGATGCCGCGCACCTTGGACGGGCGGACCGACTCCGCCTGCGGGTCGTCCACGGTCAGCTCCTCGGCGACCGAGTCGTAGTGCTTGCGGATGCCGCGCATCATCATGAAGAGCACGCCCGCCGCGAGCACCGCCAGCCAGGCGCCCTCCAGGAACTTGGTGGCCATCACGATCACCAGGACCAGGCCGGTGGTGCAGGCGCCGAAGGCGTTGATCACCCGGGAGCGCTGCGCGCCGGCCCGCGCCTTGGCGTCGGTCTCGGTGCCCAGCACCTCGTTCCAGTGTCGGACCATGCCGATCTGGGAGAGCGTGAAGGAGGTGAAGACGCCCAGGATGTAGAGGTGGATCAGGTTGTTGACGTTGGCCTTGTAGAACCAGAGCAGCAGGATGTTCACCACGGCCAGCGCGATGATGCCGTTGGAGAACGCCAGCCGGTCGCCGCGGGTGTGGAACTGCCGGGGCAGGTAGCGGTGCTGGGCCAGGATCGAGCCGAGCAGCGGGAACCCGTTGAAGGCGGTGTTGGCGGCCAGGATCAGCACCAGCGCGGTGGCGGCCTGGATGAAGTAGAAGAGCGGGCTGTGGTCGCCGCCGAAGATCGACGAGGCCAGCTGGGCGATCACGGTGGGCTGCGAGGCGGTGTGGCAGTCGCCCGGGTAGCCGGCCAGCTGGCAGGTGTCCGTGGTCTTGTGCACCTTGGCGACCAGGGCCAGCGTGGTGATGCCGATGAACATCACCACGGCGGTGGCGCCCATCCAGGCCATGGTGGTGGCGGCGTTCTTCGACTTCGGGGTGCGGAAGGCCGGCACGCCGTTGGAGATCGCCTCGACGCCGGTCAGCGCGGTGCAGCCGGAGGCGAAGGCCTTGAGACCGAGCATGATCAGCGCGATGCCGGCCAGCGTGCCGTTGCCGTCGGTCGGCAGGATCGCGTACTTGGCGCTGGAGGCGACCGGGGCGTGGCCGAAGGCCATCTTGATGAAGCCGGTCACCACCATCAGCAGGATGCCGAAGATGAAGAGGTAGGTCGGCGCGGCGAAGGCCTTGCCGGACTCGCGCACGCCGCGCAGGTTCATCGCGGCCAGGATCGCCACGAAGGCGCAGGCCATCACGACCCGGAGGTCCCCCAGGGCCGGGAAGGCCGAGATGATGTTGTCCACGCCGGAGGCCACCGACACCGCGACGGTCATCACGTAGTCGACCATCAGCGAGGCGGCCACCACCAGGCCGGCCCGGTCGCCGAGGTTGCGGGTCACCACCTCGTAGGAGCCGCCGCCGCCCGGGTAGGCGTGCACGACCTGGCGGTAGGAGAGCACCACGACGGCCATCAGCACCACGACGCCGAGGGCGACCCACGGAGTCAGGTAGAGGAAGGCGGTGCCGCCGACGGTGAGCACCAGCAGGATCTCCTCGGTGGCGTAGGCCACCGAGGAGAGCGGGTCGGACGCGAAGATCGGCAGGGCCAGGCGCTTGGGGAGCAGGGTCTCGCCCAGCTCCTCGCTCCGCATGGCCCTGCCGATCACGAGGCGCTTGAGCGCCGAGGGCACATTGAACACATCCGGGAGCGTATGCGGCCCGGGCGTATGGGCCATGGCCGACTCGCGGGGGTCCGGAGCACCCGGCGCCGCTCCTCCGGCGGACGTTTCCGCAGGCCAGGGCGGTTCCGTCGGAGGGCGGGGGCCGTTCAGGGGACGGTTCAGGGTGCGTTGAGAGCAGGCGTTAAGACCGCGTCAAAATACCGGGCCGTTATCAGGCAGGTAGGGCAATCGTGACGTTTCAGCTCTGATTCATGGATCATGAGGCGGTATGTGCCTTACAAGTTGAGGTCACAACCGTCTCTTCGGGTCACATGTGCAACCGCAGTCGGCAGACCACCGCTTCGGTGTGTCGGCGCAGCGCCCGGTCGATCAGCATGCCGCGCTGGTTCTGCAGCGCCCGCTGCCACAGGTGCTCCGGCTCCACCTCGGCGATCAGCACCGTCACCCGCTCCGCCGACAGGCCGTTGACGAAGCCGACCAGCGGCCGGCCCAGCCGCCGGTGCGCGTCCGGCACCTCGACCAGCGGCACGCCCGGCTGCCAGAGCTGCCAGTCCCGGCGCAGCGCCTCCAGCGACTGCCGGTCCTCGGCGTCCGGCTCGGTCGGCACCACGGTGACCGCCAGCACCTCGTCGCCCAGCGACAGCGCGGCGGCCAGCGCCTCCCGGGTCAGCCGGGTGATCGAGTGCACCGGCACCACCACGGTGGAGCGCTGACGGACCACCGGACCGGGCACCCGGCCCAGCTCCAGCCGCTCGCCGATCCGCCCGTAGGCCCGGTGCACCGCTTCGAAGAGCAGCACCAGCAGCGGCAGCGCGACCACCACGGTCCAGGCGCCCTCGGTGAACTTGGTGCCGGTCACCACCAGGGTGGCCACCCCGGTGAGCACCGCGCCGAAGCCGTTCAGCGCCGCCTTGCCGCGCCAGCCGGCGCAGCGCGAGAGCGTCCAGTGCCGGACCATGCCGACCTGGCAGATGGTGAAGCCGACGAAGACGCCGATCGAGAAGAGCGGCACCAGGCTGTTCACGTCGCCGCCGGAGGCCACCAGAAGCCCGGCCGAGACCAGCGCCAGGAAGAGCACGCCGTGCCGGTGCACCTGGTGGTCGGCGCGCAGCGCGAAGACGTGCGGCAGGTGGTTGTCCCGGGCCAGCAGCCGCATCAGCACCGGCAGGCCGCCGAAGGAGGTGTTGGCGGCCAGCGCCAGCAGGATCACCGTGGAGAACTGCACCAGGTAGAAGCCGAAGCCGTGGCCGAGCGAGGCGTCCGCCAGCTGCGCCAGCAGCGTGACGCCGTCCACCGGCTGCAGCTTGAACCGGCCGATCAGCACCGCCAAGCCGATCAGCATCACGCCGAGCAGCGCGCCGAGCGCCAGCTCGGTGTGCTGGGCCCGCTTCGCCCGCGGCGCCCGGAAGCTCGGCACCGCGTTGGCCACCGCCTCCACGCCGGTCAGCGCGGAGCAGCCGGAGGCGAAGGCCTTGAGCAGCAGCAGCGCGCCGACCCCGGTGGCGTTCTGCGCCAGCGCCGAGGCGTGGCCGGCCGCGGCGGCGGTGCTGGCCGGGTGCGAGCGGAACAGGCCGACCACGACGATCGCCATGATCGACAGCACGAAGACGGCGGTCGGCACCATGAACCAGCGGGCCGACTCGGCGATGCCGCGCAGGTTCACCCCGGTCACCAGCACCAGCACGGCCAGGCAGAGCCAGACCCGGTCCGGGTAGAGGGAGGGGAAGGCGGAGGTGAGCGCGGCCACGCCGGCCGTGACGCTGACCGCCACGTTCAGGATGTAGTCGATCACCAGGGAGGCGGCGGCGGTCAGCGCGGTGCGCCGGCCCAGGTGGGTCCTGGCCACCGCGTAGGAGCCGCCACCGTCGGGGAAGGCCGCGATCACCTGGCGGTAGGAGGCGGTCAGCACGGCGAGCAGGACCGCGATGGCGATGGTCACCGGGAGGGTGAAGCCGAGCCCGTGGCTGCCGGCGGCGGCCAGCACCAGCACGATCGACTCGGGGCCGTACGCCACCGAGGCCATCGCGTCCAGTGACAGGGCCGCCAGGCCGCCGAAGGCGGTCAGCCGGTCGCGGTCGTGCGGTGCCGCCGCCTCCTCGGTATCCGGAGGGTCGGCGGCCTCGACGGCGGCTTCGGGGGTCAGTGACATCGCGGGTCCTCCTGCTGGGTGTGCTTCCGGCATCGTGTCGGGTGAGGGTGGCGGGGCCGGGCGGCCCATACGCGTTCGATACGCGGGTAGGGGCTTCTCTGACGGATCGTTGATGCGGTCGTAACGGGGCATCCTGGTGGAAGACGCAAGGAGGCGGTCGGTGTGGTGCGCAGGGGATTGATCGCAGTCCTTCTGGGACTCGCAGTGGCGTGCGGCGGGCCGCCCTCGGCGGCCCCGGCCCCGCTCGGGCTCACCGAAGCCGCCAACGGCAGCACGGTGCACGCCCGGGTGGGGCAGCAGGTGGAGCTCCGGCTGGGCAGCACCTACTGGTCCGCCGTCAGCAGCTCCTCCCCCCAGGTCCTGCAGCCGCTGACCCCCTCGTCCCCGTCCCCCTCCTCCCCCTGCCCGCCCGGCGGGGGCTGCGGCACCGTCAGCAGCACCTTCCGCGCCGCCGCAGCCGGGACTGCCCACCTCACCGCGACCCGAAACGCCTGCGGCGAGGCCAAGCCCTGCCTCCCCGACCAGCGAACCTACCTGGTCACGGTGGAGGTCAGCCGCTGAGCCGGATCCACTCCACCCGCGGCCGCCGGCGCGGCCAGGCCGCGGGGAGCGCCGCCAGCAGCGCCGCGCCCGCGAGCAGCGCGAGCCGGCCGCCCTCCACCGCCGCGCCCGCCCACAGCACGGTGGCGTACCGGTGCACGGCGAACCCGTTGTAGAACAGCCACTCCATCCCGCCGATCACCGGCGCCGCTCCCGGCCGGGCGGCCGCCCCGAGCAGCGCACAGAGCACCGCGAAGGCGCCCAGCGCCCACGGACCGGCCCGCAGCTCCCCCGCCAGCGCCAGCCCGGCGGCCAGCAGCGCCCCGGCGGGCACCGCCAGCGCGCCGGCCGCCGACACCGCCAGCCGCCGCCGCTGCGGCCGGAACCACCGCCCACCGGGGCGCACCCGGTACAGCCGCACCGCTCAGCGCCCCGGCAGCAGGTCCAGCTGCCGCTGCAACGCAAGCTGCGGCACCGTCAGCACCGCGCACTCGGCGTGCTTCACGCAGTACCCGGCCACCGCCGGCCGCGGCCACCGCCACCAGCGCCGCCCGCCGGCGCCCACCACCAGCACGTCCTCCGCCCGGTCGGCAGTCGCCACCAGCGCCGACCCGGGCTCCCCGCGCACCGCGACGCAGCTCAGCTCCACATCGGCGAGCCCGACCGGGAACGCCTGCGCCATCGCCTCCCGCAGCCGCTCGACGGCGGCCTCCCGGCAGGCCGTCAGCAGCGGCGGACAGGGCGCCCGCCGAAAGCTGTACTCCCCGCCCGGCGGCGTCCACACCAGCACCGCCTTGAGCTCCGCCCCGCTCTCCCGCGCCAGCCCGGCCGCACGGTGCAGCGCCGTCAGACTCCCCAGCGACCCGCTCACCCCGACGACGACCCGCTGCCGCCCAGCCATCCCAGACCCTCCGTCCGCGGGCCTTCGCCGGCCCTCGGGGCCAGCCAAGCGGACGGACGGGCGCGCGGGCGGCGCGTTGACGGCTTCCTGACGCGCTCGGCCGGCTTTCGAACGGGGTCCTGACGCTAGATCACCCGGATGGCGTGCTGCGCGATGTCGATGGTCTGCTGCCCGCCGGGGACGGCGCCGCGCCGGCGGATGGTGTCGGCGGTGGCCCAGGCCACGGTGGGGCCGTGGGAGGCGAGGAGGGTGCGGAGGGCGGCTTCCTGGCGGGCGGTCGGGAGGAGGTCGTAGACGTCGGCGATGAGGATTTCGAGGGAGTCGGCGTGGCGGCTGTGGCGGATGCGGTCGACCTCGCGGCCGAGGTAGTCGTGGAAGACGTAGGGGAAGTCGGCGGGCGAGAGGATTCCGGGCTCGATCAGCTCCTCGTGGAACTCGCGCCACGGGGAGTCCTCGCGCCCTTTTCGGGCGTCGAACCAGTCGTAGAACCTCGGCAACTGCGAGCCCTTGATCCGTATCCGGAGGTCGGACGCGCTCTCGGTGTCGATGGGGATCAGGTCGTCATCGCGGGCTCCGATGGCGGCCAGGAACGCCTTCCCGTCGCGGGAGGCCTTGTAGACGCCGCCGACGGGCTGGAAGTGCGGGGCCCGGTTGCTCCTGATCAGGAGGTAGCGGTCGTCGACCTTGATCCTGAAGAGGTAGGCGGCGGAGACCCGGATGTCGGAGGTGGCGTAACGGAGGGAGTACCAGCGGTGCCTGATCCGGAGGCGGCTGGAGAGGAGGCTGTCGAAGAGCGGGAGGAGCAGGGTCGCGACGCCACCGGTGGCGAGGTCTCCCCAGGTGGAGCCTCGGAGGAGGAATGCGGCGAGCAGGCATGCGACCAGGGCGAGGGAGTAGAAGGCGAGCTTCTTCACGGCCATCCCGCCTAAGCGGCTTCAGCAATCCCGGGAGAACGAAGCAGGGCACAGGAGCAGGAGGCTCAGCGTACGCTGCCGGGGAGACCATGGTCCCGGGGATCGTGGAACAGTCAGGCAACGGCGGAGCAGAACGAGAAGCGGGGGGGGGGGGGGGGGGGGGGGGGGGGGGGCGGGGCGCGGGCCGGGGGGGGGGGGGGGGGGGGGGGTGGGTGGGGGGGGTGGGTTGGGGGGGGGGGGGGGTGCCGGGGGGGGGGCGGCGCGGGGGGGGGCGCCGCGCCCCTTGGGGGGGGGGCGGGGGGGGGGGGGGGGGGGGGGCCCCCCCCCCCCCCCCCCCCCCCCCACTCGGTGTTTCGGGGCTACTCCCAGCGGAAGAACCGGGCGGCCGCCGCCAGGCCGAGCACCGACCAGACGGCCAGGATGCCCAGGTCCGACCAGGGCACCCCGGCGCCGTTCTGCAGCACCGCGCGCAGGCCGTCGGAGAGGGCGCTGATCGGCAGCAGGTCCAGCACCGCTCGCACCGCGCTCGGGAACTTGGTGAGCGGCACGATCACGCCGCCGCCCAGCAGCAGCAGGACGAAGACCAGGTTGGCCGCCGCCAGGGTGGCCTCCGCCTTGAGGGTGCCGGCCATCAGCAGGCCGAGCCCGGAGAAGGCGGCGGTGCCGAGGACCAGCAGCAGCACCACGCTCAACGGGCTGCCGTGCGGCGACCAGCCGAGGGCCAGCGCGATCACCGAGAGCAGCGCCACCTGCAGCGCCTCGGTGACCAGCACGCAGCCGGTCTTGGCGGTGAGCAGGGCCCAGCGGGGCAGCGGGGTGGCGCCGAGCCGCTTGAGCACGCCGTAGCGGCGCTCGAAGCCGGTGGCGATGGCCTGGCCGGTGAAGGCGGTGGACAGCACGGCCAGCGCCAGCAGGCCGGGGGCCAGGAAGTCGACCCGCTTGCCCGGGCCGGTCACCGCGACCACGTCCACGGCGCTGAACAGCACCAGCAGCACGGTCGGGATCACCACGGTGAGCAGCAGCTGCTCGCCGTTGCGCAGCAGCATCCGGGTCTCCAGCGCGGTCTGCGCCAGCAGCATCCGGCCGACGGGGGCGGGGCCCGGCTTCGGCGAGTAGTCCACCGTGGTCATGAGCGCAGCTCCCGTCCGGTCAGCTCCAGGAAGACTTCTTCGAGCGTGCGGCGGCGCACCGTCAGCCGCTCCGGCAGCACGCCGGCCTCCGCGCACCAGGCGGTCACCCGGGCGACCAGCTGCGGGTCCACCGGCGAGGCCTGCACCCGGTAGCGGCCGGGCACCGGCTCGGTGGCCGCCGCGCCGTCCGGCAGCAGCTTGACCAGGCCGCCGAGGTCCAGCCCGGCCGGGGCCTCGAAGTGCAGGCTGTCCTCGGCGCCGTCCCGGCAGAGCTCGGCGGGGGTGCCCTCGGCGATCACCCTGCCGCGGTCCACGATCGCCACCCGGTCGGCCAGCTCCTCGGCCTCGTCCATGTGGTGGGTGGTGACCACCACGGTGACGCCGTCCCGGCGCAGGTCGCGGACCAGCTCCCAGGTGGCCCGGCGGGCCTGCGGGTCCAGGCCGGCGGTGGGCTCGTCCAGGAAGACCAGCTCGGGCCGGCCGACCACGGCCAGCGCCAGCGCCAGGCGCTGCTGCTGGCCGCCGGAGAGCCGGCGGTAGGCGGTGCGGCCGCAGGAGCCCAGGCCCAGCCGCTCCACCAGCGCGTCCACGTCCAGCGGGTGGGCGTGCAGCTTGGCGGTGTGCCGAAGCATTTCGACGGCGCGGGCGCCCGGGTACACGCCGCCCGACTGCAGCATCACGCCGACCCGGGGACGCAGCTCGGCGGCCTGCCGGACCGGGTCCAGCCCGAGCACCCGCACGGTGCCGGCATCCGGACGGCGGTAGCCCTCGCAGGTTTCGATGGTGGTGGTCTTGCCGGCGCCGTTGGGGCCGAGCACGGCGGTCACGGCGCCGCGGCCGATCCGCAGGTCCAGGCCGTCCACGGCGGTTTTCCCGGCGTAGCGTTTGACCAGGCCGCCGATTTCCACGGCCGGTGCTGCCTCGACGGCGGGTTCTGCATGCATACCGGGCAGTGTAGGAGTCCTGCCGCGGGCCCCTCAGGTAAGGCTTGCCTGCGTGACGGATCCCACCGTTGAGGCGTGCGTCACGGCTTGTTCGGTCGGAAGTAATTACGCAACAATGGTGTTGTGAAAAACATGCGCGAGCACCCCGTGGAGCCGGAGGCCGAGTCGGCCCCCGAGTTTCCCGTGCCCGCGACCCCGGCCGCCCTGCTTCCGGGGGACGGCCTGCTGGACGGACATCGGGCCACCCGGGACCGGGTGGCCCGCTCGATCCTGGACCACGGTCCCTCCTCGGCCGCCGACCTGGCCGGCCGGCTCGGCCTGACCGCCGCCGCCGTCCGCCGCCACCTCGACGGGCTGGCCGCGGCCGGCCTGGTCGAGTCCCGCGAGCAGCGGGTCTACGGCAGCCGCGGCCGCGGCCGCCCGGCCAAGGTCTTCGCGCTCACCGAGTCCGGCCGGGACGCCTTCTACCAGGCCTACGACCAGCTCGCCGCCGACGCGCTGCGCTGGATCGCGGAGTCGGGCGGGGGCGGCGAAGCGGGCCAGGAGGCGGTCGCCGCCTTCGCCCGGGCCCGCTTCGGCCGGCAGGGCCAGAAGTACCTGGACTCGGTGCGGCAGGCCGGGGCCGACCGCCGGGCCGAGGCGCTGGCCGAGGCGCTGAGCGCCGACGGGTACGCTGCCACGGTGCGGCGGGCTCCCTCGGCCTCCACCGGCGCCCCGGGGGGCGCGCAGCTCTGCCAGCACCACTGCCCGGTCGCGCACATCGCCGAGCAGTTCCCCCAGCTCTGCGAGGCGGAGACCGAGGTCTTCTCGCAGCTCCTGGGCACTCACGTGCAACGACTGGCCACCATCGCCCACGGCGACGGGGTCTGCACCACCTATGTGCCGGCACCCGGTGCCGCACCGTCGCCCCGCCGGGGCACCGGTGCAGCGCCGACTGCCGGTACGACCACCGAACCACCCGCTACCGTCCGCGCGGAGGAACCCGCATGACTGACACCGTTTCGCACCCCGAGCTCGAGGGTCTGGGCACCTATGAGTACGGCTGGTCGGACCCCGATGCAGCCGGTGCTGTGGCGAAGCGCGGCCTGAGCGAGGAGGTCGTCCGCGACATCTCGGCGAAGAAGTCCGAGTCGGAGTGGATGCTCAACCTGCGGCTCAAGGGTCTGAAGCTGTTCGAGAAGAAGCCCATGCCCACCTGGGGCTCGGACCTCACCGGCATCGACTTCGACAACATCAAGTACTTCGTCCGCTCCACCGAGAAGCAGGCCGAGTCCTGGGAGGACCTGCCCGCCGACATCAAGGCGACCTACGACAAGCTGGGCATCCCGGAGGCGGAGAAGCAGCGCCTGGTCGCCGGTGTCGCCGCGCAGTACGAGTCCGAGGTGGTCTACCACCAGATCCGCGAGGACCTGGAGCAGCAGGGCGTCCTCTTCCTGGACACCGACACCGCGCTGAAGGAGCACCCGGAGCTCTTCAAGGAGTACTTCGGCACCGTGATCCCGGCCGGCGACAACAAGTTCGCCGCGCTGAACACCGCGGTCTGGTCCGGCGGCTCGTTCATCTACGTGCCCAAGGGCGTCCACGTGGACATCCCGCTGCAGGCCTACTTCCGGATCAACACCGAGAACATGGGCCAGTTCGAGCGGACGCTGATCATCGTCGACGAGGACGCCTACGTCCACTACGTCGAGGGCTGCACCGCGCCGATCTACTCCTCGGACTCGCTGCACAGCGCCGTGGTCGAGATCATCGTGAAGAAGGGCGGCCGCTGCCGCTACACCACGATCCAGAACTGGTCGAACAACGTCTACAACCTGGTGACCAAGCGCGCCGTCGCGTACGAGGGCGCCACCATGGAGTGGGTCGACGGCAACATCGGCTCCAAGGTCACCATGAAGTACCCGGCCGTCTACCTGATGGGCGAGCACGCCAAGGGCGAGACCCTGTCGATCGCCTTCGCGGGCGAGGGCCAGCACCAGGACGCCGGTGCCAAGATGGTGCACCTGGCGCCCAACACCTCCTCCAACATCGTCTCCAAGTCGGTGGCCCGGGGCGGCGGCCGCACCTCCTACCGCGGCCTGATCGAGATCGGCGAGGGCTCCAAGGGCGCCAAGTCCAACGTGCTCTGCGACGCGCTGCTGGTGGACACCATCTCCCGCTCCGACACCTACCCCTACGTGGACGTCCGCGAGGACGACGTCTCGATGGGCCACGAGGCGACCGTCTCCAAGGTCAGCGAGGACCAGCTCTTCTACCTGATGAGCCGCGGCATGACCGAGTTCGAGGCGATGGCGATGATCGTGCGCGGCTTCGTCGAGCCGATCGCGCGCGAGCTGCCGATGGAGTACGCGCTGGAGCTGAACCGGCTGATCGAGCTGCAGATGGAGGGTTCGGTCGGCTGACACTCCGTCAGTCACCGTTCCCCGTCGAGACTTTCAGACTGCCTCGATCTTTAAGAAAGCGAGCACCACGAACAGCCATGGCTGAGCAGAACACCTCCGGCTCGACCACCGCCGGATCGATCGAGGTCGGCACCGCCGGCGCCGGCGCACAGCTCGCCGGTCCCGGTACCGGCCGCGCGACGGTCCAGCAGCCGATCGACGCCCGCGTCACGGTCAAGCCCTCGTACGACGTGAACGACTTCCCGGTGCCGACCGGCCGCGAGGAGGACTGGCGGTTCACCCCGCTGCACCGCCTGGCCGGTCTGCACGACGGCTCGGCCGCCGCGGCCGCCGACGGTGAGAACAAGACCGACCTCGCGCTGCCGGACGGCGTCACCGCCGAGACGGTCGGCCGGGAGGACGCCCGGGTCGGCAAGGCCGGCAAGCCGGTCGACCGGGTCGCCGCGCAGGCCTTCAGCGCCTTCGACCAGGCCCTGGTGGTCACCGTGCCGCAGGACGCGGTGCTGACCGAGCCGGTCAGGATCGACGTGCACGCCGAGGGCGGTGTCCGCTTCGGCCACGTGGTGATCGAGGTCAAGCCGTTCGCCGAGGCCGTGGTGGTGCTCAACCACACCGGCAGCGGCACCCGGGCGGCCAACGTCGAGCTGCTGGTCGGCGACGGCGCCAAGCTCACCTTCGTCTCGGTCCAGGACTGGGAGCGGGACGCGGTGCACGTCGCCCAGCACACCGCGCTGATCGGCCGGGACGCCTCGTTCAAGTCCGTGGTGGTCACCTTCGGCGGCGACCTGGTCCGGCTGCACCCGCGGGTCGCCTACGCCGCCCCCGGCGGCGAGGCCGAGCTGTTCGGCCTCTACTTCGCCGACGCCGGCCAGCACCTGGAGCACCGGCTGCAGATCGACCACGACACCCCGCACTGCCGGTCCAACGTGGTCTACAAGGGCGCCCTGCAGGGCCAGGACGCGCACGCGGTCTGGGTCGGCGACGTGCTGATCCGCGCCGCCGCCGAGGGCACCGACACCTACGAGCACAACCGCAACCTGGTGCTGACCGACGGCGCCCGGGTGGACTCGATCCCGAACCTGGAGATCGAGACCGGCGAGATCGTCGGCGCCGGCCACGCCTCGGCGACCGGCCGGTTCGACGACGAGCAGCTGTTCTACCTGCAGGCCCGCGGCATCCCGGAGGAGGAGGCCCGCCGCCTGGTGGTGCGCGGCTTCTTCGCCGAGCTGGTCCAGCAGATCGGCGTGGCCGAGCTCCACGACCAGCTGATGGCCAAGATCGAGGCCGAGCTGGCGGGTGTGGCGTGAGCTTTCTGCGTGTCTGCTCGCTCAGCGAGCTGGCCGAGGACACCCCGCGGCGGATCGAGGTGGCGGGGGTGCCCGTCTCCGTGGTCCGCACCGAGGGCGAGGTGTTCGCGATCAACGACATCTGCTCGCACGCCAACGTGTCGCTCTCGGAGGGCGAGGTCGAGGACTGCCGGATCGAGTGCTGGCTGCACGGCTCCAGCTTCGACCTGCGGACCGGCAAGCCCTCCGGTCCGCCCGCGACCCGGCCGGTCCCCGTTTACCCCGTAAAGATCGAAGGGGACGACGTGCTCGTCTCCGTCACCCAGGAGTCCTGAGCACCATGGCAACCCTTGAAATCCGTGACCTGCACGTCTCCGTCGAGGCGGAGACCGGCCCGCGCGAGATCCTGCGCGGCGTCGACCTGACGGTCAAGCAGGGCGAGACCCACGCCATCATGGGCCCGAACGGCTCCGGCAAGTCCACCCTGGCCTACTCGCTGGCCGGCCACCCCAAGTACACCGTCACCAGCGGCCAGGTGCTGCTGGACGGCGAGGACGTGCTGGCCATGTCGGTGGACGAGCGCGCCCGGGCCGGCGTCTTCCTGGCCATGCAGTACCCGGTCGAGGTGCCCGGCGTCTCGGTCTCCAACTTCCTGCGGACCGCCGCCACCGCCGTGCGCGGCGAGGCGCCCAAGCTGCGCACCTGGGTGAAGGAGGTCAAGGAGGCCATGGCGGCACTCCAGATGGACCCGGCCTTCGCCGAGCGCAACGTGAACGAGGGCTTCTCCGGCGGCGAGAAGAAGCGCCACGAGATCCTGCAGCTGGAGCTGCTGAAGCCGAAGATCGCGATCCTCGACGAGACCGACTCCGGCCTGGACGTCGACGCGCTGCGGATCGTCTCCGAGGGCATCAACCGGGTGCGCTCCACCGGTGAGGTCGGCACCCTGCTGGTCACCCACTACACCCGGATCCTGCGCTACATCGAGCCGGACCACGTGCACGTCTTCGCGGGCGGCCGGATCGTCGAGTCGGGCGGCCCCGAGCTGGCCGACAAGCTGGAGAACGAGGGCTACGAGGCGTACGTGAAGGGTGGCGCTTCAGAGTGACGAATCCGACTCTGCCGGGTCTTCTGGACACCGACGCGATCCGCAAGGACTTCCCGGTCCTGCAGCGGATCCTGCACGACGGCAAGCCCCTGGTCTACCTGGACAACGCGGCCACCTCGCAGAAGCCCCGGCAGGTCCTGGACGCCCTGGCGGCCTACTACGAGCAGCACAACGCCAACGTCCACCGCGGCGTGCACGTGCTCGCCGAGGAGGCCACCGCGCTGTACGAGGGCGCCCGGGACAAGGTCGCGGCCTTCATCAACGCGCCCAGCCGCAACGAGGTGATCTTCACCAAGAACGCCTCGGAGTCGCTCAACCTGGTCGCCAACATGCTCGGCTGGGCCGACGACCCGTACCGGGTGGACGCCGAGTCCGAGATCGTCATCACGGAGATGGAGCACCACTCCAACATCGTGCCGTGGCAGCTGCTCTCGCAGCGCACCGGCGCGAAGCTGAAGTGGTTCGGCCTGACCGACGAGGGCCGGCTGGACCTGTCGAACATCGAGCAGCTGATCACCGAGAAGACGAAGATCGTCTCCTTCACCCTGGTCTCCAACCTGCTCGGCACCGTCAACCCGGTCGAGGCGATCGTCCGCCGCGCCCAGGACGTCGGCGCCCTGGTGCTGATCGACGCCTCGCAGGCCGCCCCGCACATGGTGCTCGACGTGCAGGCGCTGGAGGCCGACTTCGTCGCCTTCACCGGCCACAAGATGCTCGGCCCGACCGGCATCGGCGTGCTCTGGGGCCGCCAGGAGCTGCTGGAGGACCTGCCCCCGTTCCTCGGCGGCGGCGAGATGATCGAGACCGTCACCATGGGCTCGTCCACCTACGCCCCGGCCCCGCACAAGTTCGAGGCCGGCACCCCGCCGATCGCCCAGGCGGTCGGGCTCGGCGCGGCCATCGACTACCTGTCGAACATCGGCATGGAGCGGATCGCGGCGCACGAGCACGCCATCACCGAGTACGCGGTGAACCGGCTGCAGGAGGTGCCCGAGCTGCGGATCATCGGCCCGCGCACCGCCGTGGACCGCGGTGCGGCGATCTCCTTCGTGCTGGGGGACATCCACCCGCACGACGTCGGCCAGGTGCTGGACGAGCAGGGCATCGCGGTCCGGGTCGGCCACCACTGCGCGCGGCCGGTCTGCCTGCGGTACGGAATTCCGGCGACCACCAGGGCGTCGTTCTACCTGTACTCGACGGCGCACGAGGTCGACCTGCTGGTCGACGGCCTGCACCACGTGCGCAACTTCTTCGGCTGAGACGGGGCAAGTGCCATGAAGCTGGACTCGATGTACCAGGAGATCATCCTGGACCACTACCGCAACCCCCACGGCAAGGGGCTGCGCGACGGGGACGCCGAGGTCCACCACGTCAACCCCACCTGCGGTGACGAGATCACCCTGCGGGTCCGCCTGGACGGCCAGACCGTGGCGGACGTGTCCTACGAGTCGCAGGGCTGCTCGATCAGCCAGGCCAGCGCCTCGGTGCTCAACGACCTGCTGGTCGGCAAGCAGGTCGGCGAGGCCCAGCAGATCCAGGAGGCCTTCCTGGAGCTGATGCAGAGCAAGGGCCAGGGCGAGGGCGACGAGGAGGTGCTGGAGGACGCGGTCGCGTTCGCCGGCGTCTCCAAGTACCCCGCCCGGGTCAAGTGCGCGCTGCTCAGCTGGATGGCCTGGAAGGACGCCACCGCCAAGGCCCTCGCCGCCCACCCGGCCTGAAAGGAACACCCCTCACCATGAGCGACACCGACACCCCCGACACTCCGGCGGAGGGCCCGGTCGCCATCGTCGGCACCACCGCGGGCACCGTCTCCGTCGAGGACCTCACCGAGGCCCTGATGGACGTGGTCGACCCCGAGCTGGGCATCGACGTGGTCAACCTCGGCCTCATCTACGGCATCCACATCGACGAGGGCGACGTCGCCACCATCGACATGACCCTCACCTCCGCCGCCTGCCCGCTCACCGACGTGATCGAGGACCAGGCCAAGACCGCCACCGACGGCCTGGTCAAGGATCTGCGGATCAACTGGGTCTGGATGCCCCCGTGGGGCCCGGACAAGATCACCGACGACGGCCGCGAGCAGCTGCGGGCGCTGGGCTTCAACGTCTGAGGCCGACCCCGATCGTCAACGCCACCGCCGCGGACTCATCCCTTCCGGGGGAAGGGATCTGCGGCGGTGGCTTTCGCGCATATTCTGAACGATGCTGGGGGCGCGAACGTGGAGGGAGAGTCGAAGTGTCCGTCGCTGCGATCGCACATCTGATGTTGCCGGATTCCCCGTACGAGCTCTGGCTCCGGGGCGAGCTCGACGACCACGTGGGTGCGACGCCGGAGATGCGCGTCGAGGTGGTCGGGGGGGAGATCGTGGTGTCGCCGCCACCGGACTTCGTGCACGGCTCGGCCGCGAGTGCGATTCAGCGGGCCATTGACCTCAGGAGCTTCATGGATGCGTCGTATCCATGGCGGTCGAGGCAGGGACCGGGGGTCGACCTGCTGGACACGGGTGAGGGCTACATTCCGGATCTGGTGGTCTTCCACCTGGATGTGGAGATCGAAGGGATGGTCAAGAACCCCCGCTTCTTGACCCCCGATCAGCTGGCGCTGGTGGTCGAGGTGACCTCGAAGTCCAATGCCCGCAACGACCGCGCGCCGGTGATCGGACGCCGGGCACAGGGCACCAAGTGGACTGGCTACGCACGGGCGGGTGTGCCGTTCTACCTGTTGGTGGACCGCGATCCGCGACGGCCCGGGATCACCCTGTACGGGGATCCGGACCGCCGCGCCGGTCGCTATCAGGAGCTTCACACCTGGAACTTTGGTGAGGCCATGAGGCTGCCCGCGCCATTCGATATCGAGGTGGACACAGCGGGCTGGGGCCGCTGGTCCGACTGACCCCGTCAGCGCCTCCGCAGCACCGCCCCCGCCAGCCCCAGGCAGGCCAGGGCCGCCACCGCCGCGAAGCCGCTGACCGCCGGCAGCAGGCCGTAGGTCCGTGCAAGGGCGCCGACGCCGACGATGGGGGCGGAGGAGCCGAGGTAGACGATGACCCAGAGGGTGGACATCTCGGCGGCGCGGTTGGCGGGGTTCATGGCGGCGACCGCGGTGGTGAAGAGGGAGCGGAAGGCGAGGCCCTGGGAGGTGCCGGCCAGGAGGCTGGCGGCGAAGAGCAGGGCCGGCAGGTGGGCGTACTGGGCGAGGACGACCAGGGCGAGGCCGAGGGCCAGGCCGGTCACGCCGAGGGCGATCAGCGGACGGCTGCTGGTCGGGGGGACCAGGAGCTGGGCAGCCGCCGAGGAGCCGAGGAGCAGGGCGGCGACCACGGCGCCGGCCATCGGGGCGTGGGTGTGCAGCAGGCGGGCCGAGAAGGCGGGGGCCAGGCTGAGGTAGACGCCGAAGACCGCGTAGGAGATGAAGCCGGCGCCGGCTGCGAGCAGGAAGGTGCGGCGGCCCTGGACGGGCAGGGTGAGGCGGCGCGGCTTGAGGTGGAAGGCGGTGGTGATCCGCGGCGGCTCGGCGGGGTGCCGGGGGGCGCCGGGCATCCGGGGGTGCACCACGGCGAGCGGGACGGCGAGCGCCAGTAGCGCCAGGGCGTGCACCAGGAACGGGGTGAGCAGCGGGTTGCGGCCGGTGGCCAGGGCGGCGCCGGCGATCGGGCCGAGGGCGACGCCGCCGGCCGAGCAGGCCAGGGTGAGCTTGGCGGCCAGGGTCTGGTGGTCGGGCAGCAGGTCGCCGAGGGCCGCGCCGGCCGCGCCGGTGGAGAGCGCCACCGCCACGCCCTGGATGGCCCGGCCGGCCGCGAGCTGGCCGAAGCCGTGGGCGGTGGCGAAGACGGCGTCGCCGCCGGCGGCCAGCACCACGGCGGTGAGGATCAGCGCCCGGCGGCCCAGCAGGTCGGACCAGTGGCCGACCGCGGCCAGCACCGGGACCAGCGCGAAGACGTAGACGGTGAAGAGCAGCGTGGTGTCGAAGGCGGTCAGGCCCAGGCGCTGCTGCAGCATCGGGTAGACCGGCGTGGCCAGGTTGGCGCCGATCAGCAGGAAGAGCAGGGCGAGCGCGACCAGCGCGACCCGGACGCCGCGGACGGCGTTCCAGCGGCTGAGCGCGGAGAGCTGGAGCTGGCCGCGCGGGGCGAGTTCCAGGGGGAGCAGGGCCTCCGAGAGCCGGTTGCCGGCGAGCTGCCGGGTGGGCAGGCCGGGGCCGGCGGGGGAGAGGTCCGCCATGGCAGGGGTCTCCTGATGTGGCCGGGCACCACCCCGGGCCGGCGGGGTGTGCCGGGGCGTTGCCTGTTCGACGGCGCTGTGGTGGAGGCCGAGGAGATGCGGTGCCGAGGTGGTGCGGGGATGTGCAGTCGAGGTCAAAGGATACGGGGTGGTGTAGCCGAGGCGTGCGTGGGAGGCGCGCGCCCCCCGCAGGACGGGCACGGTGGGCTGCTCGGCCGATACGCTGATCGCAGTGCAGGACCCCGCAGGACCCCCCTTCCGAGGAGATCGCGCCCGATGGCCGGACGACGCCGCAAGACCACTGACCACCCGTCGGCCGCACCGGGCGCGCTGCCGGCGGAGAGCCTGCTGCCGGCCGACTTCGAGTTGGCCGACCTCTATGGCGCGCAGAGCTCGGAGGAGGCGGACGACCAGCCGGTGCTGGTGCCGCCGGTGCGGCTGGCCCCGGAGGCCGAGCTGGTGGCGGCGGCGCTGGCGGTGCCGCTGGTGCGGCGTGCGGTGCGGCTGGCCAGATGGGCCGCGCCGGCCCGTGCGGTGGACGAGCTGGGCGACCTGCTGGAGCCGGACCGCGAAGAGGCGGCCCGCTTCCTGGAGCTCGGCCCGGCCGCCGGCGAGGTGGCCGAGGAGGAGGTGCTGGAGGCGATGCGGGCCTGGTCGCTCGCCTGCGACCTGGAGCTGGTGGTGCTGGCGCACGACGCCGAGGGCCGCCGGATGGCCGGGCCGAGCGAGGAGCTGGCCCCGGTGGAGGCCGGCGACCCGGAGGCGGTGCTGGAGCTCTGGCTCTCGGCCGCCGATGTGATCGCCGAGCTGGCCGCCGAGATCGAGCCGCTGGACGCCGAGCCGGACGCCGGCGAGGAGGCCGACGAGGAGCGGGCCGAGGAGCTGCTGGCCCAGTACGAGGAGGTCCAGGCGGAGGCCGCCGAACTGCTGGACGAGGCACTGCAGGTGCTCTACGAGGCCACCGCCTTCGCCGAGCCGGGCCAGGAGACGGTGCCGCTGGGCGTGCTGGCCGCGCTGCTGGTGGTGCCGGACGGCGAGGAGCCGGACGAGGAGATGCTGGGCGATATCACCGATGTGATGGTCGCACTGGACCCGATGCTGGCCGACCTGGCCGAGATCGGCCTGCTGGAGTACCAGCCGATCGACCCGGAGCTGTTCGACGAGGAGGAGGCCCCCGAGGCCGGCGAGGCCGCGGCCGAGCCCGCCGCGCTGCGCGAGGGCGAGCCGGACGAGGCCGAGGCCGCCCGGTTCGGCCTGGTGAAGCTGACCCCGCTGGGCCAGTACGGCATCCGCCAGTGGCTGCTGGACGAGGGCTACGAGGCCCCGCTGATCGGCGAGCACGCCGCCGGTGACGCGGCCGCGCTGCTGACCGGCATCTCCGAGTCCGTCAACGTGCGGCCCGAGGAGGAGATCCGGTTCTGGCTCGCCGACCGGGAGCCGGCGGCCGCCGCCCGCGAGCTGCTGGCCGCCGCCCGCGGCGACGACCGGCTGGCCCCGCTGCGCCGGATGCTGGCCCAGCTGGCGCTGACCGAGCTGGGCGCGGCCGCCGAGCCGGCCGCCCGCGAGGTGCTGGCCGACCCCGAGCTGGGCGGCGGCGCCCGGGCCTTCCTGGTCGCCCGCGGTGCCGGCGAGGTGCCGGCGCCGGAGCGGTCGATGGTGCTCTGGACCACCGTGGACACCTTCGCCGCGCAGCTGCTGGACAGCGAGGGCGACGCCGGGCTGCTGCGCGAGCTGATCGCGCAGATGCCGGTGACGGAGGACCCGGCCTCCTTCTTCGGCGAGCTGTGGCGGGTCAAGCACCCCTACACGGCCCAGGTGCTGGAGGCGGTCGGCGAGCTGCACCTGGACCGGCGGGTGGCCAAGGAGGCCCGCAAGGCGGCGTTCAAGGCCCGCTCCCAGGGCTGATCACCCGTCGGAGCCGAGCAGCCGGCGCCGCAGTCCGCGCTCGCCGGCCCGCATCATCACCGCGTGGTTGGCCAGGAAGAGCGGCCGCCCGGGCAGCGCCAGCCGCCGCATCAGCGGCTTGCCCGGGCGGACCTCCTGCTCGAAGACGGCCCGGCTGCCGTCCGGGTGGTCCGGCTCGACGGTCCACCGGGACCAGCCCGCCAGGTCCCCGGCCAGCCCGGCCTCCAACACCAGCGCGGCCTCGTCCTGCCGGCGCGGCCAGGCGGTGAACAGCAGCGAGTAGGGCAGCACCGAGCGGATCAGCAGCTGCCCGGTGCCGTCCGGCAGTTCGCGCACCTCGCGGACCTGCGGCCACCAGAGCGGGTAGTCCGGCACGTCGCGCAGGGCCCGGTAGACGGCGGCGGGCGGCGCGGGCAGCCGCCAGACGCTCACCAGGTGGTACCGGTTGGGATCCACGGCGGCTCCTCCCTCCGTCCGCCCGGCCCGGGGCGCACGCAGCAGGACGATACGGTGCCCGGCACCCGGACGTCCCCGGGTCGGCGGATCCGCCAACCGTACGAGGGAAGCTGATGGCCCAGCAGGTCGAGCCCACGTATCGTGGGCGGACGCGGTCCGTCCTGCACGCGGCGCCGCGGAACGAGCGAGGGCGAGCCCGGGGGTGCGGCACAGGTGACGGTCAGCGGTGAGAGCTGGACAACGGAGCCGGACCAGGCGCGGGGTCCGGCGGGGCAGGAGCGGATGGTCCGGGAGGTCTTCGCCGAACTGGACTTCACGGTCTACGGAGTGGACCGGTCCGGCCGCGGCGCCCGGGGCGTGCCGCCGGTCGGCGCCGAGCCGCCGGTGGTGGACTGCGACGCGCTGAGCGGGTACGAGCTGGTGGGCGGCGTGGTCTCCTGGTTCGAGGTCGGCTCCGGCGACTGGAGCTCGCTGGACGGCCCGTACGTGACGGTGCGCACCTACCAGCCCGGCGTGGAGCGCTACACCGCGCTGCCCGAGCCGGAGGAGCTGATCGAGCGGGAGCGGGACCGGATCTACGAGTACCTGGGCCTGGACGAGGGCGACTGCCCGGGCCGGATCCGCACCCTGCGGGAGTGGATCAACGTGGCCGGCGAGGCCGTGCCGGTGCAGATCCACGAGGAGCGCGGCAGCGGCCCGGGCCCGGCCGGCCAGGCCCGCACGGTCTGGTCCGGGCGGCTCACCGTGGACGGTTCGGTGGTCCTGCTCTGCGGCCGCGGGGTGGCCCCGGGCGACCTGGAGCTGGACGGGCTGACCCACTCGGACTGCGAGCGCTACGCGGCCGGCCGCAGCGAGCTGCTGCGCTGCCTGGAGAGCGGCCGGCAGCACCGGATCGCCCAGGCGCACCGCGGGCAGGCCGCGCTCGGCGGGCTGGACGCGCACCGGCTGCTGGTGGAGTCCAGCGTGGAGCGGACGCTGGCCGAGCGGGCGCACCGGCTCTCCTGCGGGCAGGTCAAGCTGCCCCGGCGGCTGCGGGTGGGCGATCCGGTGGAGCGCTGGTCGGCGGCCGAGCGGCAGCAGATGCGGTACGCCTCGGAGGGCCGCCAGGAGGCCAGGGCCGCGCTGGAGCTGATGGTCTCCCAGCTCTGCCGGCTGGCCGAGCGGGCCGAGTGGCTGGTCGGCACCGGGGACGGGCGGGCCGCGGTGGAGGAGTCGATCCGCTACACCGTCTTCGCCAGCGAGGTGCCCAGCCTGCCCGCGCAGCTGGCCTGGGCCCGGCTGGGGGAGAGCGGCGGGCCGGTGCCGGGCGGTCCCGCGGCCGAGGCGGAGGCGGACTGGCTGACGGCCTGGGAGCACTGGCGCCGGCACCGCGAAGGGCGCTGAGGCGGCGTCAGCCCGGGTCCGCTGCCGGCAGCCGCAGCTGCAGCATCGCGAGCAGCCGCTGCTGCGGCTGGGCCAGATCGATGCCGGTCAGCTGCTCGGCCCGGCGGACCCGGTAGCGCAGGGTGTTGGGGTGGATGTGCAGCGCCTGGGCCGCCACCCGGACCTCGCCCAGCGCGTCCAGCCAGGCCAGCACCGACTCGGCGAGCCGGGTGCCGTGCCGGGCGTCGTACTCGGTGAGCCCGGCCAGCCGCGGATCGCGCAGTTCGGGGCGGTCCTGGAGCAGCGCCAGCACCTCGCTGACCAGGACTTCGGCCTGCACGTCGCCGAGTGCGGCGACCTCCGGCGCCACCCCGCCGCGCCCCATCGCGTCAAGGATCCGGTCGGCCTGGGCCCGGGAGTCCGGCACCCGGGCCAGCCCGGGCACGGTGGAGCCGATCGCGGCCCGCAGCGGCACGCCCAGGTGGTCGCGGGCGGCGGCGACCACCTCGCGTGCCCAGTCCCGGACCGTGGCCATCGGCAGCGCGGGCGGCAGGTCGGGCAGCAGCACGTAGATCCGGGAGTCGATCGGGGCGAGCAGCGCGCCCGGGTGCCGGGCGGCGGTGTGCACCGAGATCAGGCCGGTCACCTCGGCCCGCACCGCCTGGTCGCCGGGGGCCGCGTAGCCGAGCACGGCGGCCGGGCGGTGCGGATGCAGGCCGAGGTGGGTGGCGAGCGACTGCGGTCCGGTGGAGCCCTCCAGCAGGCCGGTCAGCAGGGTCTGGGTGAGCCGGACGTCGGCCGAGACCTCGCGGCGCCGGCGGACCAGCTGGGCGGCGGCCACCCGGGCGGCGCCGACCAGCGCCTGCTCGGCCTGCGGGGCGAGTGGCTGGGAGCCCTCCTGCACCCAGATGGTGCCGAGCGGCTGGGCGCCGGCCCGGATGCCGATGGCCAGCCGGCGGCGCAGGCCCAGCTCGGGGTGCGGCTCCACCGCGATCACGCTGTCGGAGCTGCGCAGGTGCTGGAAGATGCCCCACTCGCGGAGCTTGGAGAGGTACGGCTCGGGGCCCTGCCAGCCGAGGATGGAGAGCCGGCGCAGGTCGTCCACCTCGTCCGAGTCGGCCGAGCGGGAGTAGGCGAGCACCCGGCTGGAGGTGTCCTCGATCGAGATGATGCCGCCGGTGAGCACCGCGGTGGTCTGGGCGAGCGAGAAGAGGTCGCCCAGGTTGGGCTCCCCGCCCTCGGGCGCGTCCGGCCCGCCGAGCACCGCCCGGGCCAGCGCGTCCAGGTGCTCCCAGCGGGTCTCCCGGCGGACCGAGAGCAGCGCCACCCCGGCCTCCGTGGCGGCCTCGCGCAGCGCGTCGGCCTGCCCGGGGGCGTCCAGCTTGACGGCCACGGCGGCGGCCCGGGCCCGGCCGGCGGCGCGCAGCGCGGGCAGTGCGGCCCGGCCGCGGGCGCCGATCGCCAGCACCAGCTCGCCGGGGGCCGCGGTGGCCGGGTCCTCGGGGTCGAGGATCGCCACGTCGCGCACCGGCACGTCCAGCCCGGCGGGAGCGGCCTGCAGCTCGACCAGCGGTTCGCCGAGCGACATCAGCAGCTGCCGGAGCGGGATGCCGGCGGGGGCCGCAGCGCTCATCGGCCTCGCCTTCATCCGTTCGAACAATGCCGTATGGATGACTTTAGCCGCCTGGCCAAGCAGATGGGGTGGCCCCGCGGCTTACCGTTCCTCCAGGGCCGGCGTGCGAGCGCCGGCCGCGACCCCCAGGACTCACCAAGCCCCCCACGTTCGAAGGAGAGCGCGTGCCCATGGATGCTGTGACCCAGGTCCCCGCGCCGGTGAACGAGCCGGTCCACAGCTACGCCCCCGGCACTCCGGAGCGGGCCCGGCTGGAGGCCAAGCTGAAGGAGCTGGGCGGCCAGGAGCCGGTCCAGCTGACCATGACCATCAACGGCGAGCACCGGATGGGCGGCGGCGACGAGATCCACGTGGTCCAGCCGCACAACCACGCGGCCCGCCTGGGCACCCTGCGCAACGCCACCCAGGACGACGCGCGGGAGGCTGTCGAGACCGCGCTGGCCGCGGCTCCGGCCTGGCAGGCGCTCTCCTTCGACTCGCGCGCTGCGATCTTCCTGAAGGCCGCCGACCTGCTGGCCGGCCCCTGGCGCGAGACGCTGGCCGCCGCCACCATGCTCGGCCAGTCGAAGACCGCGCAGCAGGCCGAGATCGACACCCCCTGCGAGCTGGTCGACTTCCTGCGGTTCAACGTGCACTTCGCCCGGCAGATCATCGCCGAGCAGCCGATCTCCTCGGACGGCGTGTGGAACCGCAGCGACCACCGCCCGCTGGAGGGCTTCGTCTACGCGATCACCCCGTTCAACTTCACCGCCATCGCCGGCAACCTGCCGACCGCGCCGGCGCTGATGGGCAACGTGGTCATCTGGAAGCCGTCCCCCACCCAGCAGTTCGCCGCGCACTACCTGATGCAGCTGCTGGAGGCCGCGGGCCTGCCCAAGGGCGTCATCAACATGGTGACCGGCGACGGCCTGGCCGTCTCCGAGGTGGCGCTGAAGCACCCGGCGCTGGCCGGCATCCACTTCACCGGCTCCACCGCGACCTTCCAGCACCTGTGGCGCGAGGTCGGCGCCAACATCGCCGGCTACCGCACCTACCCGCGGATCGTCGGCGAGACCGGCGGCAAGGACTTCCTGGTCGCGCACCCCTCGGCCGACCTCGCAGTGCTGAAGACCGCGATGGTCCGCGGCGCCTTCGAGTTCCAGGGCCAGAAGTGCTCGGCGCTCTCCCGCGCCTACGTGCCCGCCTCGCTCTGGGCCTCGCTCAAGGACGAGCTGCGCGACGAGGTCGAGGGCCTGACCATGGGCGACGTCTCCGACCTGGCGAACTTCATGAGCGCCGTGATCGACGAGCGCGCCTTCGCCAAGAACAAGGCCGCGATCGACCGCGCCCAGGCCGACCCGCAGGTCGAGGTGCTGGCCGGCGGCACCTACGACGACTCGGTGGGCTACTTCGTCCGCCCGACCGTGCTGGTCTGCCAGGACCCGGCGAGCGAGTACTTCCGGGACGAGTACTTCGGCCCGGTCCTGGCCGTCCACGTCTACCAGGACGAGGAGTACGAGGCGATGCTGGCCCAGATGGAGTCGGTCTCGCCGTACGGCCTGACCGGTTCGATCATCTCCCAGGACCGCGCGGCGGCCCAGGACGCGGCCGAGAAGCTCCGGTTCGCGGCCGGCAACTTCTACATCAACGACAAGCCGACCGGCGCGGTCGTCGGCCAGCAGCCGTTCGGCGGCGGCCGGGCCTCCGGGACCAACGACAAGGCCGGCGCCAAGCAGAACCTGGCGCGCTGGACCTCCACCCGGTCCATCAAGGAGACCTTCGTCCCGCCGACCGACTACCGCTACCCGCACATGGGCTGAGGTTCCGTCAGACCCGACCGCGTGACCCGACGGCCCCTCGGCCACGCGTCCCCGGGGGCGGCGGCTCCCTCACCGCCGCCCCCACCCCTCTTCTTCCTGCCCCGCCCCCACCAGGGAGTCCCGATGCTCCGTTCCGCCCTCCTCGCCGCCTCCCGCTCCCCACAGGTGCGCACCCTGGTCGAGAAGTTCCCGCCCACCCACGCGATAGTCGAGCGGTTCGTCGCCGGCGAACTGCTGGAGCAGGGCATCACCGCCACCGACGACCTGGTCGCCACCGGCCGCAAGGTGACCCTCGACCACCTGGGCGAGGACACCAAGGACGCCGGCCAGGCCGCGGCCACCGCGGAGGCCTACGAGCACCTGCTGGCCGCGCTCAAGGAGACCGGCCTGGCGGCCGACGCCGAGGTGTCGGTGAAGCTCTCCGCCGTGGGCCAGTTCCTCCCGGTGGACGGCGAGAAGATCGCGCTGGAGAACGCCCGGCGGATCTGCGCGGCGGCCGCGGACGCGGGTACCACGGTCACCCTGGACATGGAGGACCACACCACCACCGACTCCACCCTGGGGATCGCCTGCGAGCTGCGCGCCGACTTCCCGTGGCTGGGCGTGGTGCTGCAGGCCTACCTGCGGCGCACCGAGGCGGACTGCGCGGACTTCGCCGGCCCGGGCTCCCGGGTGCGGATCTGCAAGGGCGCCTACAAGGAGCCCGAGTCGGTGGCCTTCCAGGGCAAGCACGAGGTCGACCTCGCCTACGTGCGGGCGCTCAAGGTGCTGATGGCGGGCGAGGGCTACCCGATGGTCGCGTCGCACGACCCCAACATGATCAAGATCGCCGGCCAGCTGGCCGAGTGGAACGGCCGCACCCGGGACAGCTTCGAGTACCAGATGCTCTTCGGCATCCGCCCGGAGGAGCAGCTGCGCCTCGCCCAGTCCGGCAACACCATGCGGGTCTACCTCCCGTACGGTCAGGAGTGGTACGGCTACTTCATGCGCCGCCTCGCGGAGCGCCCGGCCAACCTGGCCTTCTTCCTGCGGGCGATGGCCACCAAGGGCTGACCCGCCTCTCCGATCTGCGGCGGAGCCGGAACCGGCGCCGCCGCCGGCCGGCCCGGACGGGCCACCGCCCGTCCCGGGCCCGAGGGCGAACCGCCCTCGTAGAGCCGGGGTAGAGATCCGGCACCCCGGCTTCCTCGCGCGGGAACGGCCTCCAGAAGAGCCGACCCGCACCCACAGACTCCCGAGCGGGGAGATCAGCCGCCGCGTCGCCACAGCGACGCGGCGGCGGCATTTCCGCCTCCGCCCGAGGGATCAGCCCGACGCGGCGGCGGTCTGGCGGTCCCGGACGGCGCGGCGCAGCGCAGCCGGGACCGGGCCGCAGAGCGCGGCCAGGTCGGCGATCCGCTGCTTGTGCTCGCGGCGCTGACGGGAGTTCAGCACCACCGAGAGGCGGGCCGCGTCGGCCAGGGCCACCAGGGCGGCGTCCGCCACCGGGACCCGGGAGAGCGGGTCGCGCAGCGCCGCGCTCACGGCGCCGGCCAGCGCCTTGCGGGCCCGCTGGTCGCGCGGCTCCATCCGGACCCTGGTGAACAGCCCCAGCGCCCGGTACTCCTCCAGCCGGACCAGCCCCTGGTCGGCGAGCCGGGCGCGGACCGCCCGGGCGGTGCCCCGGCGGCCGGCGGCGACCCAGCGGTGCCAGGGCCGGGAGCGGCCCTCGGCGAGCCGGCGCAGGGTGTCGGCGAGCAGCGGGTCCAGGCCGGCCGGGGCCGGCCCGGCCACCACCGGGCGGCCGCTCTCGTCGCGGAGCAGGCCGAGCCGCAGCAGGTCGGCCAGGGCGGCCGCGCGCAGCAGCAGGTCCAGGTCGGCCCGGCCGGTCATCCGGCCGCGCTCGGGGTCGTAGGCGAGCAGGAACATCCGTCCCTGCAGGGTCAGGGTCTCGGGCAGTTCGGTCACGAGGTCTCCTCGGTCTCCTCGTCGCTCCCGGCGGCCGGGTCCCCGGCCTCCTTGGGTGGCCGGCCGCGCTTCGGCAGCCCGCCGACGCCGCCGGGCAGCCGGCCGTTGTCGGCCAGCGCCCGGCGCAGCAGGAACTCGATCTGGGCGTTGGTGCTGCGCAGTTCGGTCGCGGCCCAGCGGGCCAGCGCGTCATGGACCGCGGGGTCCAGCCGCAGCAGGATCTTCTTCCGCTCGCTCGCCACCCGGGTGCGCTCCTACTGGTAGAGCGAGCCGGTGTTGACCACCGGCTGGGTGCCGCGGTCGCCGCAGAGCACCACCAGCAGGTTGCTCACCATGGCGGCCTTGCGCTCCTCGTCGAGCTCCACCACATCGCGCTCGGCGAGCCGGTCCAGCGCCTCCTCCACCATGCCGACCGCGCCCTCGACGATCAGCCGGCGGGCGGCGACCACGGCGCCGGCCTGCTGGCGCTGCAGCATCACCTGGGCGACCTCGGGGGCGTAGGCGAGCTGGGTGATCCGGGACTCGACCACCCGGACGCCGGCCGAGGAGACCCGGACGGCGATCTCCGCGGAGAGCTGGCCGGTGATCTCCTCGGTGCTGTCGCGGAGCGAGAGCTGGCCGGGCTGGTGGGCGTCGTACGGGTACTGGTTGGCGATGTGGCGCACAGCGGTCTCGGTCTGGATCGCGACGAACTCGACGAAGTCGTCCACCTCGAAGACGGCCTTGGCGGTGTCCTCGACCTGCCAGACCACCACGGCGGCGATCTGGATCGGGTTGCCGTCGGCGTCGTTCACCTTGGCGGTCTCGGTCTCGTGGTTGCGGATCCGGGTGGAGATCTTGCGGCGCGAGGTGAAGGGGTTGACCCAGGCGAAGCCGTCGGCCCGGATGGTGCCCTTGTAGCGGCCGAACAGCTGCACCACCCGCGCCTGCCCAGGGGCCACCACGGTCAGGCCGGCCCAGAGGACCAGCCCGGTGAGCGCGGCCACCGGGCCGAGGGCGGCCAGGGTGCCGCCGACCGCGCCGTTCTGGTGCGAGGCGAGCAGGGCGATGCCGGTGATGGTCAGCGCGATGCCGCCGAGCAGGGCGAGCAGGCAGAGCGCGAGCATCGGCAGGCCGGCGCGGCCGCGGATCAGCTGCTCGCTGACCTTGGGGGCGGGCATCTCGACGCCCTGGATGTGGGGTTCCTCGTGCTGCGCGGTCATGGACCGGCTCCTTTCGTCCTCCCGTTGCGGCCGTTATCACTGGCCTAGCAAAGTGATATCACTTTCTGCGGGGAGGGGAAAGGGCGCAGGGGGGTGACGTACGGGCGGGCGCCGCGCGGCGCCCGCCCGGTGGTTCCGGTCAGCGGGTGGCGATCACCGTGGTGGCCTCCAGGTCCTCGTCCCGGGTCACCTCGGGGCGCAGGCCCGCGGTGCGGATGGCGGCGAGGGCCGCCGGGAGCTGGCGGTCGCTGGTCTCGAAGAGCAGTGCGCCGTCGGGGGAGAGCCAGGCGGGGGCCCCGGCCAGCACCCGGCGCAGCACCGCGAGGCCGTCCGGGCCGCCGTCCAGGGCGATCCGGGCCTCGTGGTCGCGGGCCTCGGCGGGGAGCAGGGTGATCTCGGCGGTGGGCACGTACGGCACGTTGGCCAGCAGCACCCGGACCCGGCCGCGCAGGCGGTCCGGCAGCGGCGCGAACAGGTCGCCCAGGTGGGCCGTGCCGCGACCGGCCAGGTTGCGCCCGGCGCAGGCCACGGCCGCCGGGTCGAGGTCCACCGCGTGCAGCTCCAGACCGGGTACGGCGTGCGCCAGCACGGCGCCCAGCGCACCGGAGCCGCAGCACAGGTCGACCACGGTGTCGCCGCTGCGAACCAGGGCGAGCGCCCGGCGGGCCAGCAGCTCGGTGCGCCGGCGGGGGACGAAGACGCCGGGGTCCACGGCGATCCGCAGGCCGCAGAAGTCGGCCCAGCCGACGACGTGCTCCAGCGGCAGGCCGGAGGCGCGCAGCTCCACCAGCCGGGCGGCGGTGGCGGCGGGGTCGGGGGCGGAGCCGGCGGCGTCGAGGATCAGTGCGGCCTCGTCCTCGGCGAAGACGCAGCCGGCGGCGCGCAGAGCTTCGACGATCGCGGTGGGGGGATGAACGGTCACAGGGCAAGCCTCTCTCGGGTCACGGCGGTGGCGGCGCGCGGGCGGGGCCGGTGTCGGGGCACCGGCCCGCCCGGGCCCGTCAGACCGCCGTGCCGAACTGCCGGGCGAAGAACCGCACCGCACTGTCCGCCTCGAACCGCGGCAGCTCCTTGTGGCCGCCGGAGTTGGCGTGCAGCGACTTCTCGGCCGAGCCCAGTGCGGCGAAGAGCGCCAGGCCGGACTCGCGCGGGATGTGCTCGTCGTCCCACTGCATCGCGAACTCGACCGGCACGGTGATCCGCCCGGCCTGCTCGGCCAGCGCCTCGTCGTACCAGAACTGGCCGAGCACGGCCGCGCCGATCCGGGGCTCCGCCGCCACCAGCGGCAGGCCGATCGCGGTGCCCATATTGAGGCCGAAGAAGCCCACCGGGCCGTCGGCGCCGATCTCCGGGAGCAGTTGCAGGGCGTCCAGCGCCGCCCGGTACTCGGGCACGGCCCGGGTCGCCAGGTGGCCGTTGTAGCGCACGACGACGGGACCGACCGGCTCGCCGGCCGCCATGGTCCGCATCATCAGGTCGATCTCCCGCTCGTCGTGCGGGGTGCGCGGGCGGCCGCTGTGGCCGGGGGCGTCCAGCACGGCGACGTGGCAGCCGCAGCCGGCCACCAGGCGCCGGGCGCGGCCGGACATCGCGGGGTGCTTCTTGTGGGTGCCGCCGCCGTGCGCCATCAGGACCAGCGGTGCGCGGCCGGAGCCGTCGGCCGGGGACCAGAGCACGCCGGGGACCCCGTCGACGGTGAACTCGCGCTCGAGCACGCCGTCGAGGACGGACCGGGAGGTGAAGTGGGGAGGGTTCATGGCGTTGTGCCTCTCGGGAGAGCCTGCTGCCGGCGCTCCCAGCGACACCTACGCCGCTCGCCCGACCGTGACGACGGGCGGGAGCACCCAGACGGAACCAGCGGTCATGGGTCTCACCTCCTCGGACGGTGTCACGGTCGCGTGCACGCTATCAGGCCGGGCACCGTCACGCCCGGCCTTTCTCCGCGGCTCCCTACTCGCTGAGCAGGATCGCCTGGTTGGGGCAGGACCGGACGGCCTCGCGGGTCATCGGGTCCTCGAGGGCGCCGGCCGCCTGGCGGGGGAGCACGGTGCCGAAGCCGTCCTCGTCCTCGCCGAACACCTCGGGGGCCAGCACCACGCACTGGCCGGAGCCGACGCAGCGGTCCGCGTCGATCGACAGGTGAGCCATCTTCACTCCAATTCGCGGGAACGGCCGGCCGCTCCTGACGACCAGTCACAGCACCGGAAGCCTAGGCAGCCCGGGGTGCGGCGCGGTCGAGCGCCGCTTGAGACGGCGGGCGCGGCGGCCGGGCGGATCCGGGGCGCCTCGGTCGACCCAGCTGTGTGCGGGATGAGCTGACGGTCAGGCGGATGACGGTCCCGCACAAGGCTTGACGGAACTGATGATCAGTCTGGTAGCTTTCCCGTCGACCGTGATCAAGGCCGCCAGCAGGCCGGAGGAGGTGAGACCCGTGAACGCTGAACTCGCATGGGTGCTCCCCCTGTCGCCACGGTCCGGCGATTGACGCAGCTGTCGCCGGGAGCGCCTGACACCCAGGCTTTCCCGAAAGGCACACGTCATGAACGCTCTTCATTTCACCTCCGACTCCCTCGTCCACGGCATGCGCGAGCGCGAGTTCACCGTCAACGGGGTCCCCGGCGTCCTCTGGTCCCCGGCCGACGCCACCGGCCGCGCACCGCTGGTGCTGATGGCGCACGGCGGCGGCAACCACAAGAAGCACCCCGCGATGACCGGCCGCGCCCGGCTGTTCGTGAACGACTGCGGCTACCACGTCGCCGTCCTCGACACCCCCGCCCACGGGGACCGGCAGCCCACCGCGCACGACGAGGCGGAACTCGCCGCCCTCCTCGCCGCCCGGGCGGCCGGCGAGCCGGAGGGCCCGGTGGTGGTCCGCTACAACGCCCACCTGGCCGAGCTCGCCGTGCCCGAGTGGCGGGCCGCACTGGACGCGCTCCAGCTGCTCCCGGAGATCGGCGCCGACGGCCCGGTCGGCTTCTTCGGCAACAACATGGGCACCGCGATCGGCGTACCGCTGGTCGCGGGCGACCCGCGGATCACCGCCGCCGTCTTCGGCCAGCACTGGCCCGACGTGCTGGTCGAGCCCGCCCGGCGGATCACCATCCCGATCGAGTACGCCATGCAGTGGGACGACGAGCACATCACGCGCGAGCAGAGCTTCGAGCTGTTCGACGCCTTCGCCTCGACGGAGAAGTCGCTGCACGCCAACTCGGGCAAGCACAAGGAGCTGCCCCGGTTCGAGGCGGAGAGCGCCGCGCGCTTCTTCGCCCGGCACCTCGGCACGCCCGCGACCCGGGCCTGACGGCATGCGGGGGCAGAGGACGTCGGCGGTGTTCACCTCGAACTCATGATGCCCCCTCTCCCGGGTCGGCCGGAGGCCAACCGCGCCGGGGACGCCGAAGGGCCGGTCCGCCTGGGGGTTCATCCCTTCAGGCGGCCGGCCCCTCGGCGGGCCGACGGCTAGTCCGCCGTCGCGATCAGCGGGTCCAGGCGGATGTCCGGCTTGGCGCGCTGGAAGGCGTTGAGGTGCCACTTGTCGGCGAAGAGGGCGAGCAGGGCCTCGTCGGAGCGGCGGGTCAGGACCTCGGCGTCGGTGAGGCGGGCCTTGGCGAGTTCGGCCTGGCCGGCGGCGTCGGTGACCCGGGCCAGGCGGTAGGAGAGGCGGTCCAGGGTGATGGGGGAGGAGAACTCGTGCTCCATCCGGTGCAGCACCACGTCGAACTGCATCGGGCCGACCGCCGCCATCACCGGGGCCTGGTCGCCGCGGCGGTCGGAGACCAGCACCTGGACCACGCCCTCCTCGTCCAGCTGGGAGACGCCGCGGCGGAACTGCTTGGAGCGGGAGATGTCCTTGGGGCGGGCCACCGCGAAGTACTCGGGGGCGAACGCGGGCAGCGGCGGGAAGGTGGCCTTGCGGCCGGTGAAGAGGGTGTCGCCGACCCGCAGGGCGCTGGCGTTGATCAGGCCGACCACGTCGCCGGGGAAGGCGGTGTCGACGACGGTGCGCTCGGCGCCGAAGACGGTCGAGGCGTACTTGGTGGCGAAGGAGCGGCCGCTGGCGGCGCGGGTGACGTTCATGCCGCGCTCGAAGACGCCGGAGCAGACCCGGACGAAGGCGATCCGGTCGCGGTGCGCCGGGTCCATGTTCGCCTGGATCTTGAAGACCACGCCGGAGAACTCCTCCTCCACCGGGCGCGAGCCGCCGCCGTCCAGGGCCCGGGGGCCGGGCGCCGGGGCGAGGTCGACGACCGCGTCCAGCAGCAGCTTGACGCCGATGTTGGTCAGCGCGGCGCCGAAGAAGACCGGGGTGATCTTGCCGTTCTCGAAGGCCTCGCGGTCCCAGCCGGGGCCGGAGTCCAGGGCCAGCTCCAGCTCCTCCAGCGCCGTCTCCCAGAGGTCGCCCTCCTGGTCGGCGGCCTCGGCCGCGGAGAGCGTCTCCTCCAGCGCGACGTGGGTGCCGCCGGGGTTCTTGGTGTAGCGGAGCATGTGGCCGGTGTCCGCGGCCTGCACGATGCCGCGGAAGTTGCCGGCCGGGCCGACCGGCCAGACCTGCGGGACGGGGGTGATGCCGAGCACGCTCTGGATGTCGTCCAGCAGGGCCAGCGACTCGCGGCCGCGGCGGTCCCACTTGTTGATGAAGGTGATCACCGGGACGCCGCGGTGCCGGCAGACCGCGAAGAGCTTGCGGGTCTGCTCCTCGAGGCCCTTGGCCGCGTCGACCAGCATGATCGCGCAGTCCACCGCGGAGAGCACCCGGTAGGTGTCCTCGGAGAAGTCGGCGTGACCGGGGGTGTCGACCAGGTTCATCACCCGCTCCCGGTAGCCGAACTGCAGCGCCGCGGAGGTCACCGAGATGCCGCGCTCGCGCTCCAGCTCCATCCAGTCACTGGTGACGCCCCGGCGGTCGCCCTTGCCGTGCACCGCGCCGGCCGAGTTGATCGCCCGGGCGTGCAGCGCCAGGGCCTCGGTCAGCGTGGACTTGCCGGCGTCCGGGTGGCTGATCACGGCGAAGGTCCGCCGCCGGCCGGCCTCGTCGAGGACCTGTGCGGTGCTGATGGACTGCGGCTGGCTCACTTTTTACTGACCTCGGGTCGCCGGACGGGCACAAGCAACCCATGCTACCGCTCGGTCAGAGCAGTCCCGCCGACGGTTTCACCATTCCGCGGGCGGTCTTGGCGTCCACGAACTCGCCGATCGCCGTCATCACCCACTCGCCGGAGAACTGCCGGACCAGCTTGCACATCACCACGCCGGTGTGCGGCTGGGTGCCGGTCAGGTCGAACCGGACCAGCTCCTCGCCGCTGGCCGCGTCCAGCAGCCGGCAGTAGGCGTTCTGCACCTCGTTGAAGCGCTGGCCGGAGAAGGAGTTGACCACGAAGACCAGCCCGCAGACCTCAGCGGGCAGGCCGTCCAGGTGCACGTCGATGGCCTCGTCGTCGCCCGAGCCCTTGCCGGTCAGGTTGTCGCCGGTGTGCTGGATCGCGCCGTTGAAGACGTTCAGCTTCATGAACCAGGCGGTCTCCAGGCGCTCCCGGTTGGCGTCGAAGGCGATGCAGGAGGCGTCCAGGTCGATGTTGCGGCCGCGCTTGGCGGGCTCCCAGCCGAGCGCCATCCGGACCGCGGTGAGCGGCGGCCTGCCGCTCTTCACCAGCGAGACCGAGCCGCCCTTGACCAGCGAGACCCGGCCCTTGTCCAGATTCACCCGGGGCGCCTCGGCGGGCGCCGGCGGTGCCGACGGCGGGGCGGCGGGCATCGGCGGCGGCACCGGCGGGGCGGCCGGCGCGGACGGGGCCGGGTTCGGGGTGGACTGCGGGATGTAGGGGGAGGACTGCGGGATGTACGGCGAGGGCGCCGGCGGGGTGCTGGGCGCCGGCGGGGCGGACTGCGGGGTGGACTGCGGGATGTACGACGGGGCCGGCGGCGCGGACGGCGCCTGCGGCGGGGCCGCGGGGGCCGGCGGCGGATAGGCGGGCGCGGCCGCCTGCGGCTCGTCCACCGAGATGCCGAAGTCGGAGGCGATCCCGGCCAGGCCGTCGGCGTAGCCCTGGCCGACCGCGCGGATCTTCCACTCGGCGCCGCGCCGGTAGACCTCCACCACCAGCAGCGCCGTCTCCCGGCCGAGCCGCGGCGGGGTGAAGGTGGTCAGCACCCGGCCGGTGTCCGCGTCCCGCACCGTGGCGGTCGGCTCCACACCGGCGAAGGTGGCCGCCGGGTCGTCGAGGCTGGCCACCACCAGCACCTTGGCCACGTCGGCCGGCACCGCCCAGGTGTCCACGGTGATCGCGTCCGGGATCGCCCCGGTGGCCGGACGGTGCGTCACCCCGGGTCCGTGCGGGGCGTTGTAGAAGACCAGGTCGGCGTCGGAGCGCACCCGGCCGGCCGCGGTGAGCAGCAGTCCGGAGACGTCCAGCCGCTGAGGAGCCGTCACCTCCACGGTCACCCGGACCGCGGTCAGCGGGGCGTTGGCACCCGGGGTCAGGCCCTCGGTCACGTGGTCCTCCTCGGCGGAGCGGGGCGCGCGCACGGGGCGCACGCCCCTGGCGCGCTGGTCTCTGCGCCCAGCCTAACCAACGGCGGGTCGGGAACGGCGGGTCAGCGCGGGCTGATCGGCGTGAAATCGCCGTGCGCCGCCACCGCGCGCGGGCGGGCGGGCGCGAAGCCGGAGGCGGTCCACCGGCTGCCCGCGTCCCGGATGCCCGGGGCGGCCGCGCGGGCGGCCTGCACGGTGAAGTGGTAGGTGCCCGGGAGGACGTCCTCGCCGGGCGGCGGGGTGAACCGGTAGACCAGGTCGGAGCCCTGCTGGAGCAGCGTCACCCGGGCACCGGGCAGTGAGCTCCAGGTCATCGCGCCCGCGCCCGCGTCGGCCCGGGAGAGGCGCAGTTCGGCCTCCACCACGGCCAGCGGCTCGGTGACGGTGAGGGTCACGGTGTGCCGCCGGCCCAGCCCGGTGCGGGCGGTGCTGCCGCCCCGGCCGGTGAGGATCGGGGCGTCGGCGGTCTCGGGAGCGGTGGCGGCGGTGTCGGTGGCCTCGGGGGCCGGACGCGGGGCCGGGATGAGCGGGGTGAGCGGCGCGGGCGGCTCCGGCGTGCGGGCCGGCGGGACCGGGGCGGGGGCCGACGGCTGGTCACTGGTGCCGGGGGTGCTGCCCGCGGGCTGCTTGAGGCCCGCGCCGACGGCGGCGGGGTCCGGTCCGGGCGGGCCGGGCTTGAGGCCCGCGCCGGTGGCGTCCGGGTTCGGGCCCGGCAGGCCCGGCTTGCCGTCCGGCAGTTGGGCGTCGGGGCTGTCCGAGCCGGTCGGGTCGCCGGGGGCGGGGTGGGCGATCGGCTGGCCGGACGGGTCGTCAGGGCCGGCGGGCCCCGAGGGGCCGGGCGTCCAGGTCGAGCCGGAACCGGGCGTACCGGCGGGCCCGGGAGCTCCCGGGGTGCCGGTGCCGGCGGGCGCGGGGGTGCCGGGGTGGGCGGCGACGCCGGGCGCCAGGGTCGTGCCGGTGGTCGGCCGCGGCTGGTCGGTGGCCCCGGGCTGGGCGGACGGCGAGGCGGTCGGGCTGGGCTGGTCGGTCGGCGCGGCTGGGCTGGGCGCGGCCTGCGGCGTGCGGTCGTCCGGGCTCGCGACGACGGCCTGCGCGGGGGCACCGGCCGCACCGGCCGCTCCCGGCACCGGGGCGTTCGGCGAGGGCGCCGCACTGGCGACGGCGGGGGCGCCGCCCGCCGCCGGCTTCGCCCCGTCGTCCGGCCGGGGGCCGGTCCCTGGTCGGGCGACGGCACCGCCGCCGGAGCGCACCGGCCCCGGGCTGGCGGCCGAGCCCGCCGCCGCGCCGCCGGCCAGCGGCGCGGTGCTCGCAGGCGGCCGACTGGCGGTGCTGCCAGGGGTGTTGCCGTCGGTCGGCGTCGCGCCGACCGAGGTCATCCGGACCCCGTAGCCGATCCGCTGCTGGGCGCTGATCAGCCAGGTGGTGGCGATGCTGATGCCGACCACGGTGGACATCGCCATGGCCGCGCCGGAGACCTTGATCGCGGGCAGCCGGAGTTGGCCGACGAACGGTTTCGGCCGGCTGTGCCGGCCCTGCGGCGGCGTGGCGGTCGGCGCCGTGCCGATCCGCGGTGCCGCGGGGGTGCTCTCCCGGTGCGTCACCGGATTCCTCTCCTCCCCAGCCGGCCTCCCCGGCCGGCTGCCGCTGCCCAGCTCGCCCGGGTCGCGCCCGCGCGCGCACCGGAGCACCGGTCCGCCTCCATGGGCCCACCCGTATCGACAGATTGACGAGAGTACCAGCGCGGCGGCGCTGCGTAACCGGCGTGGGCGATCCGCCCGGGCGCCCGGGCGCGTGGCACCGGTGGCGCGTTTTGGCAGTAGTCGGCGCCGCGCGCCGGAAACTGACGTACCGTCGGATGGGCCGCTCCGAACGCGAGCACGGCCCGCGGGGCCCGCCCGGAGGCGGCGGACGGGTGCCGGAGGGGGCTGCAACCTCCTGCAACCTTTGCGGTGCCGGCCGGCGGCGAGCCAGGCTGAGCCGTTCCCGTCTCGCCCCCGGAGTAGCAGCCATGCCGCGCGATCCACTGTCCGCCAGCAGCGAATCCCCGTACCCGGCCGGGCAGGGGGCCAGGCCGCAGTCGCCACCCCGTCCGGCCGCGCCGGTGGAGGAGGTCCTGACCCTGCGCATCGCGCTCGGCCGGGACAAGGTGGGCACCGTGCCCACGCGTTTCCGCTACGAACCCGAGCGTCCCTACGAGGTCCTGGTCACCTTCCACCTCGGCCGCCCGGACGAGGTGGACTGGGTGTTCTCCCGCGAACTGCTCCGCGACGGCCTGCGCGGGCTCACCGGGCAGGGCGATGTGCGGCTCTGGCCGGCGCACTGCCCGTGCCACGGCGCGACCCTGCACCTGGCGCTGGAATCCCCTTACGGCAGCGCGCTGCTGGAGGCCTCCGCCCCCCGGGTGCGGGACTGGCTGGAGCGCACCTACGCCGAGGTGCCGGAGGGCGCCGAGCCGGACAGCGGGCCGACCGACGCCCAGCTGACCGCGCTGCTCCTCGGCGACCTGGACTGACGGGGCGCCGACGGCCCAGGGGCCGGGTCAGGCCGGCCGCTGCGCGCCGTCCGGCTGCCGGGGGCCCGGCCCGGCCTGTCTGGGGCTGGGAACGCTCCCGGCAGCCGGCTCGGGTTGCGGCGCCGTCCGGCAGCCCGGCAGCAGCACCGAGCCGTTGTCCAGCAGCGCCCGCAGCCGCCGGATGCCGGGAGCCGAGGAGGCCGGCAGCAACTGGTAGGCGTCGTGCGGCCGGACCACCTCGACCTGCACCGACTCGGCGAAACGGTACGGCCGGTGCTCCAGCAGCCCGCCCAGGTAGCGGCGCAGCCGGGAGAGTTCGGCCCGGACCGTGACGGTCCGGTGCGGGTCGCCGAACAGGCCCTCGGCGAGCTGGGCCGCCGTCCGGCCCGGCTGGTGGGTGGCGAGCAGCAGCAGCAGTTCGGCGTGGCGCGGGCTGAGCGGGTGCGACCAGGAGCCGGCCCCGCCGCGGACCGAGACCACCGGGTGGTCGGCGCGGCTCAGGTCGAGCACCAGCCGGGCGCCGATGGACTGTTCGGAGACCGCCTGGCCGGCCTGGGTGAGCGGCCGGACCAGCCAGCCGTCGGCCAGCGGCTCGACCGCGCAGTGGCCCAGCGAGGGCAGCCAGTGCACGGTGGCCGAGCCCCAGCCGTCGGCGGGCAGCCGCAGCCGGTTGACCGGGCTGAGCAGACCGGTGGCGGCGGCCGTCCAGCCGTCCCGGTCCACCACCAGTGCGGGGCCGGTGGCCTGGGCCAGCACCGGCTCGGCGACGGTGCGCAGCCGGTGCAGCGATTCCAGCTGGGCGGCGCGCAGTTCGGTCTCGGCCAGTTTCGCGGCGGTGACGGCCAGGGTGAGCAGCTGCGGGTGGACGCCGCGGGCCGGGCCGCTGAGGTCGACCACGCCGGCCACCCGGCCGGTGCGCGGGTCGCGGACCGGGGCGCCGACGCAGGTCCAGGCGTGCTGGTTGAGCATGTAGTGCTCGGTGGAGTGCACCCGCAGCGGGCGGCCGGTGCGGGCCACCGTGCCGATGCCGTTGGTGCCCACCGACTCCTCGCCCCAGTGGCCGCCGGTCATGAAGCCGATCAGGTCGGCGCTGCGGCGCAGTTGGCGCGGGCCCTCGTTCCAGAGCAGGGTGCCGGCGGAGTCGGCGACGGCGAGGATCAGCGGCAGGTCGGAGACCGGGTCGAGCAGGGCCGAGCGGAGGGCGGGCATCACGGCGTCCAGGCCGCTGGCCCGGCGCCGGTGCTCCAGCTCGGCGGGGCCCAGGTGCTCGGGGTCGCGGCCGCGCTCGGGGTCGAGGCCGAGCCGGCGCAGCCGTTCCCAGGAGTCGCCGATCTCGGGGCGGGGCCGGCGGCTGGGTGTGTCGCCGGCCGCCATCTGCTCGTGGGTCCGCCCGCTGTCCGGTGCCGCCCCCGTCGGGTAGCGGGCCGGGTCGGGCTCGCCCCGGCCGAGGCGCGCGATGTTCCGCATGGTGACTGCTCCCCTTGCCGCGTTCCCGGTCCGCCGGCCGGGCAGGGTCGGGCCGGCCCTGTCGCCCACAGCGTAAGGGTGCGGGTGGGCCGTCGGTCGAGCGATCGTCCCACGAGTACGGGCGGTTGACCCCGGTCGGTCACCCGCCGGATGGCGGGCCGTCCGGGTCAGCCGGCCGCCAGCCGGTCCGGCCAGGGCGGGTTGGCACCGGCGACGGCGCAGGTCAGCGCGGCGACCCGGGCCGCGAACCGGGCCGCCTCGAGCACGGCGGGGAGGCCGGCGCCGGTCAGCCGGCCGCCCAGCAGGCCGGACCGGCCGAGTTGGTGGAGCAGTCCGGCGGTGAAGGCGTCGCCGGCTCCGACGGTGTCGACGACCCGGGTACGAACGGCCTCGACCGAGGCCCGTTCGCCGCGCAGCGAGACCAGCGCCCCGCGCTCGCCGAGGGTCAGCACCACCAGCGGCACGCCCAGCTCGTGCCAGTGGTCGACCGCCTGCTCCGGCGCCAGCCCGGGGTGCAGCAGTGCCAGGTCGTCGGCGGAGAGGCGAAGCAGGTCGGCCAGGGCGCACCAGCGGGCCATCCGCTCCCGGTAGTGCTCGGGGGCGACCAGCAGCGGTCGGAGGTTGGGGTCGATGGAGACCGTGGCGTGCGCTCCGGCGCGGGCCAGGAACTCCTCGACGGCCTCCGCTCCGGGGGCGCGCACCAGGGCGAGCGAGCCGGTGTGAACCGCCGTGCACGCCGAGAGGTCGACGGCTTCGAGCTCCGTGCGCTGCCACTGGAAGTCCGCGGTGCCCTCGGCGTGGAAGGTGTAGCCGGCCTGCCCGTCGCCGTCCAGCGCGGCGATCGCCAGGGTGGAGGGTTCGGCGGCGGCCACGCAGTCGGCCAGGTCCACCCCGGAGCCGGCCAGCCGGTCGCGGAAGAGCGCGCCGAACGGGTCGGCGGAGAGCCGGCCGAGGAACCTGGTCGGGGTGCCGAGCCGGCCCAGCGCCGTCGCGGTGTTGGCGGGGCCGCCGCCGGGGTGCACGGTGAGCGCCAGCTCGCCGGGGCGCCCGTCGGTGGTGAAGGCGTCGGCCACGCACTCGCCCAGCACGGTGATGGTCACGGGAGCCTCCTGGCTTGGCGTGGTCAGCGGCCGTCCTCGGCGAGCTGGGCGGTCTCCACCGTGTGGTGCAGATCCTTGGTCGCGTCCACCGTGGCGGCGGTGCTGACGGCCAGGCAGGCGGCCAGCGCGAGCGCCGTCACCACCCGTCGGCGCCGGCCGGCCGCCGGGGCGGGGGCGAGCAGGGTGGTCTGCCGCGGTGAGAGCAGGGCGGCCACCCGGCGGGGGACCGGCCCGGGCCCGTCCGCGACGGCGGGCGCCAGCAGCGGGCGCTCGCGGCGCGGGGCGCGGGCGGCGGCCAGCGCGGCCCGGCCGACCGCCCGGGCGGTCACGGCGCGGTCGCCGACCGAGCGGGCGGCGTCCTCGTCGGCCCAGCGCTCCAGGTGGTAGCCGATCGGCGCGCGCAGCTGGCGCAGCGCCGGGTGCAGCACCGCGGCGTACTCGGCGGCGGCCAGGAAGAGGTGGTGCCGGGAGGTCAGGTGGGCCCGCTCGTGGGCCAGCAGCGCGGCCCGCTCCGGCCCGGGCAGCGCCCGCAGCATGCCGGCGGTGACCACGATCCGGCCGGGGCGCCCGGGCAGGGCGTAGGCGTCGGCGCGGTCGTCGTCCAGCACCTCCAGCGGGTGGGCGGCCGGGGCGAGCCGGTCCCGCAGCCGGGTGCGCGGCTCGGCGGGCAGGCCGAGCGCGGCCCGGGCCCGGCGCAGGTCGCGGTACTGGCGGTGTGCGGTGCGCAGGGTCAGCCCGCCGGTCAGCAGCAGCGCCAGGCCGGCCAGCGCGGCCAGCACCATGGCGGTCGGGGTGGCCTCGTCCAGCCAGGGCACGGAGAGGTGGCCGAGCGCGGCGACGGCCGGGATCCGCAGCAGCCCGTCGGCCAGCAGCAGGCCGAGCGAGGCGGCGCTGGCGCCGGCGAGCAGCGCGCCGGTGCTGCCGAGCACCCAGGCGGCCGGGCGGGGCGGCAGCGCCTCGGCCAGCCGGCGGGCGGCCGGCGCGGCGAGGAACGGCACCAGGAAGGGGGACCAGACGAAGAGCATCATCCGCGGCCGCCGTCCACGCCGCCCACCGCGCCGCCGGCCGTCCCGTCGCCGAGCAGCTCGCGCAGCAGGCGCTCGTCGTCGTCGGAGAGGTCGGAGACGAAGCGGGCCAGCACGGTGGAGCGGTCCTGCTCGCGGTCCAGCTCGGTGCGCATCCGGCGGGCGGCCAGCCCGGCGGGGTCGCGCACGGTCGGAGTGTAGGCGTAGGCCCGGCCGGCCCGGGAGCGCTCGACCGTCCCCTTGTCGTGCAGCCGGGCCAGGATCGTCGCGACGGTGGTGCGGGCCAGCTCGCCGCCGAGCGCGAGCTGCACGTCCTGCGGGGTCAGCGGCCGGTCGGCGGCCCAGAGCGCGGCGAGCACCTGCGCTTCCAGTTCCCCGGACGGACGGCGCACGGCGGGCAGTTCCGGCATGTCGCGGTGACCTCCAGTCATCGTCTACAGTCGTGTAGACCGTCTACGTCACTGTAGACGGTCGGGGCGGGTCCGGCAGGACCGCCTCCCCAAGTATGAGAGGTCCGCCAACCGTGCTCGCTGCCTCCTCCACCCTCGCGGTCAACATCCTCGACGCCTCGTCGGTGCTGTCCGCGTTCGGCGCCCTGGGGATCGCCGTGGTGCTCTTCGCCGAGACCGGCCTGCTGGTCGGGTTCCTGCTGCCCGGGGACTCGCTGCTCTTCACGGCCGGGCTGCTCTGCGTCTCCGGCTCGCACGGCGGCCCGCACCTGGTGCTCTGGCAGGTGCTCCTGGCGGCGCTGGCGGGCGCGCTGGCCGGCGCCCAGGTCGGCTACCTGATCGGGCGGCGCGGCGGCCGGGCCCTGCTCGCCCGCAACCGGCGCAAGGCGGTGACGGAGGGCGTGCGGCGGGCCGAGGAACTGCTGGCGCAGTACGGCCACGGCAAGGCGATCGTGCTGGCCCGGTTCATCCCGGTGGTGCGCACCGTGCTCAACCCGATGGCCGGCGTGCTGGAGGTGCCGCAGCGCACCTTCGCCTTCTGGCAGGTGGCCGGCGGCGTGCTCTGGACGGTCGGCGTGGTGCTCGCCGGGTACGGGCTGGGGTCGTCCGTTCCCAGTATCGACAAGTACCTGTTGCCCATCATTGGTCTGGTAGTAATTGTCTCTGTGATCCCGATTGCTCTCGAATTGCTCCGCGCCCGCCGGGCCGCCCGGGCGGCCGGAGGTGACGCCCGATGACGGCGGACCTGCTCGCGTACGACGGCAGCGGCATCGACGGCGGCGCCTACACCACCGTGACCCGCTGGGCGCAGGACGCCCCGCACTGGTTCGACCAGGCCGTGCGGGTCTGGTCCGACCTGGGGCTGGGGGTGTTCGCGGTGCTGATGCTGCTGGCCTGGTGGCAGGCGCGCCGGGCGGACTCCGTGGTGATGGCCCGGGTGCTGGCGGCGCCGGTGATCGTGGTGGCGGGGTACCTGGCCAACTCGGCGCTGAAGACCATGGTGCATGAGGTGCGGCCGTGCCAGCAGCTGCCCCGGACGGTGACGGTGGAGAGCTGTCCCGGCACCGGTGACTGGTCCTTCCCCAGCAACCACACGGTGATCGCCTTCGCGGCCGCCGCCGCGCTCTGGTTCGCCTACCGCCGGATCGGCTGGATCGCGCTGGGGCTGGCGGTGCTGATGGGCGCCTCGCGGGTCTGGATCGGCGTGCACTACCCGCACGACGTGCTGATCGGCGCGCTGGTCGGGCTGCTGGTCGGGGTGCTGCTCGGGCTGGTCGCGGGGCGGTGCGCGCCGGTGGTCGAACGGATAAGGGGCGGGGTGCTGGGACCGTTCCTGGGGGCGGGTCCGGCCACGGCCTGACGGAGCGTCGGCCGCGAGGGGCCGGTTCGGTGCACGGGCGCCGGACCGGCCCCTTGTGCGTGTCCGGTGCCGGGGGCAGCATGTGATGCCCGTCGTCGCGGACGGCTGCCGTGCCGACCGCTGCCGACCTGCCGGGGACGACCGTGGAAGGGACCCACCGCCATGCCGTACCAGCTCGATGTCATCCAGGGCGACTGGCCCGCCGGGGAGCTCCGCAAGGGCGTGGAGGGCCTGCTCGCCGAGTCGATGGTGCTGACCCTGGCCACCGCCGGGCCGGAGCACGGGCCGCACGCCAACCTCGCGTTCTACGCCTTCGACGAGGACCTGGTGCTCTACTTCGTCAGCGAGCGCTCCACCCGGCACAGCCTGCACCTGGCCGAGCAGGCCAGGGCCGCCGCCACCGTCTTCCTGCCGCCGCCGGTCTTCGGCGAGCAGCTGCGCGGACTGCAGCTGACCGGGCGGGCCGGCGAGGCCTGGGGCCGGCACGCCGAGGCCGCGCTGGCCGCCTACCAGGGCCGCTACCCGGCCTTCGCCCAGGACCCGGCGGTGCGCGCGCAGTTCCTGGCCGGCGGTGGTGCGGCGGCGCTCTACCGGTTCGAGGTGGAGGAGCTGACGGCGGTGGACGAGCCGCACTTCGGTCGGCGGAACTACCTGCGGGCGGCGGTGCGACGGTAGTCCAGTTGGTCAGCCGGTGAGACCGTGTTGGCTGTACAACTTGGCGATTGTTATGGTGCCGGACGCCAGCAGGCCACCCTGGCGTCACCTGGACCGCGCACCGTGGTCGCCGAGTCCGCACCAACGTGAAGAGGCATCCACCGATGAGCACCCCTGACATCCGCCTGGTCGTCCTGGACATGGCCGGCACCACGGTCGCCGACGACGGCCTGGTCGAGCGGGCCTTCGACGCCGCCGCCCTCGCCCTCGGCGTCGAGCCCGGCAGTCCGGAGCACGAGCCGATGCTGGCCCACGTGCGCGCCACCATGGGCGAGTCCAAGATCTCCGTCTTCCGCCACCTGTTCGGCGAGGAGGAGAAGGCCCAGCGCGCCAACCTGGCGTTCGAGCAGGCCTACCACGACCTGGTGGACGCCGGTCACTGCGAGGCCCTGCCGGGTGCCGCCGAGGCGATCGCCGCGCTGCGCGAGAGCGGCCGCAAGGTCGTCCTCACCACCGGCTTCTCCCGCTCCACCCAGGACCGGATCCTCTCCGCCCTCGGCTGGCAGGAGATCGCCGACCTCACCCTCTGCCCCGCCGAAGCCGGCCGCGGCCGCCCGTACCCGGACCTGGCGCTGACCGCGCTGCTGCGCACCGGCACCGACGCGGTGCACCAGGTCGCGGTGGCCGGCGACACCGGCTACGACATGCTCACCGGCACCCGGGCCGGCGCGGCGGTGGTCGCGGGCGTGCTGACCGGCGCGCACGGCGCGGACCGCCTGCGGGCGGACGGCGCCACCCACGTGCTCGGCTCGATCGCGGAGCTGCCCGGCCTGCTGGGCTGACGGACCGTCGGGCGGCGGCCGTTCCGGGCGGCCGCCGCCGCTCCGTCCCCCGGGCCGGTAACCCGACGTGACAGGCCGGAGCTGCTGTGCCACCATGCTCAGCGGAGTCGACGGGACGTCGGATCGGGGGATCCTTTGCTGACAGACGGTGCGCTGCCCATTCCCGGCTGGGTCGGCGGGGACGGCAACGGCGCCTACCTGGACAAGACGCTGCGTCACGAGCCGGTCGAGACGGTGCTCGACGACCGGGTCTCGGCGGCCACCGTGTTCCGGCTCTGGTCGCGCGCGGCGCTCGTCTCGTTCATCGCCCTGCTGGTCCAACTGCCGTTCGCGGTCGTCTCGATCGGCGACACCGTCTCCCGGGGCCCGTACGGCGAGACCCGCGGCGACAGCGGTCTGGGCTTCTTCGGCGTGATGCTGGTCGACGTGCCGGTGATCTTCCTGGCGGTGCTGCTGCTCGCCCGGCTCACCGAGCCGATCGCCGAGTGGCGGGTGCTGCTGCAGGACCGCAGCGAGCAGGACGTGCAGTCCACCTACTACAAGATCTGCGGGGTGGCCGCGCAGCGCGGGTTCCCGCTGGGCGTGCGCTACCGCCGGCTCGCCACCGGCCACGGCGCCGAACAGGCCAACAGCCGGCTCGCCTTCAGCAACGGCGACTGCGAGGCCGTGATCTCGGTCTTCCGCTACGGCAGCAGCCTCTACCTGGGCTGGCAGATGTGGCGCACCCGGCGCGGCTGGCGGCTGATCGGCCGGTTCCTGCTCGACTCGGTCGGCGGCATCTTCGGGCAGGCCGACCTCTCCTGGGCGATGCTGCGCACCGAGAACGTCCGGGCGATGCGCGAGGCCGTGCACGCGATCTGCCGGGAGGGGCTGGTCACGGCGATCGAACGGCAGCAGGTCGCGCCGGAGTTCGGCTTCGGCTCCGGGCAGCCGCCGCGGACCGAGTACCCGCAGGCGACGCCGGTGACGGGCGGGCCGACCGGGCCGGAGATGGCCCGGCAGGTGGTGCTGGGCGGGACGTTCCAGCCGCCCGCGCAGGCACCGCTGCCGACCGACCTGCCCGCGCCGCCGCACCAGCAGCACCACCCGCACTCGCACCAGCAGCACCACCCGCATCAGCAGCACCACCCGCACCACGGGGATCCGTTCGGCGGCAACCCGCCGATGCCGTCCACCCCGGACTTCGGCTCGCCGCCGCCCAGCCACCACGGCGACTCCCACCACCACCACTGACGCCGCCGATGCCGGACGACGGCGTGCTGCTGCACTCGACCCCGCACGCGACCTGGGCCTGGGTCGGCCTCCGGCTGGCCCCCGCCCAGGGGCTGGCTGCCCACCGCGGCTACCTGGACGTGCCCGAGAAGCAGCGCCGCACCGAAGCCGTCCACGCCGAACTGGACTGGCTGCAACGCCAGTTCCGCCCCGGCGAGCACACCCGCCTCGACCTGCGCTACCTGGCCGACCCCGGCAGCCAGCTGCTGCGCTGCGTGCTGCTCGGCCAGGTGGCCGCGCCCACGCCGGCGGCGGCCCGGGCCGCCGGGTCGGCGCTGCGCGAGCGCCTCGGCGCGCTGCCCGCCCACCTCGCCGCCCGCCCGATCACCGACCCCGCCGAGCTGCTCGCGGCGCTGCGCCCGGTGCCGGCCGCCGGTCAGGCGGTGGAGCTGCGGCCGCCGCTGACCGCCGTCCCGCTGCTGCGGCCGGACAGCGACCGCAGCCACGCCGTGCTGGCCGGGGCACTGCGGCCGGGGGCGGAGAGCTGGGAGCCGGTCTGGTCGGCGCTGGCCGCGCTCACCGCGCCGACGGTGCTCTCGGTCGCGCTGGAGCCGGTCCGGCTGGAGCCGGTCGAACTGGGCGAACTCGCCCGCTACGCCGCCGAGTACCGCCGCCTCGCCAGTCCCGGGCAGACCGCCGCGCCGTGGGGCCGGGTGTTCCCGGGCGACCCGGCCGCTGGGCCGGCCGCGGCGGCGCTGGAGGGCGCGCTCGCGGGGTTCGCGGGGCCGCTCTTCCGGCTCCGGGCCACGCTGCTGGGCGGGGACGGCGGGGTGCTGGCGCCGGCCGGGCTGCTGGCGGGGATCGCCGGGGCGGCCGTGCTGCCGGTCGTGCCGGGGGAGGCGGGCATCGTGGCCGCGAACCTCGCCGGGCTCAACCTCGACCCGCTGCCGGTCACCCATCAGCAGGGACTGGCGCCGGGCCACTACGGATGGGTCGAACAGACCGTCAGCTCGCTCGCCACGCCCGCGCAGGCGGGTGCGCTGCTGCGGCTGCCGTACCAGGTGCCCGGGCACCGGCTGCTCTTCGACGACCGGTTCCCGGCGGGTGGTGTCACCGATGCCGTGCCGGGGGCGGCCCGGCCGGCCGGGCCGGAGCCGCACCTGCCCGCGTTCTGAGCCGTGATCAGTCCGCCATGACCTCTGGGAGCCCCCATGACCTTCACCATCGCCTTCGACGGCGACCCGGCCGAGGCCGACGCCGACGCCCGCGAGCTGCGCGAGTTCCTGCAGCGGGACGGCGCGCTGCGCGGCCGGATCGAGCAGCGCCTGGTCCCGCCCGCGCCGGGCGAGCAGGGCGGGCTCGCCGACGCCGTGCGCTACGCCGCCGAGCTGGGCCCGCTGGTGCTCCCGCCGCTCACCCTCTGGCTCACCGCCCGGCTGCGCCGCGGCGGCAAGGTGGCGCTCACCCTGCACCGGCCCGACGGCGGCGAGCTCAAGCTGGAGACCGAGAGCATCGCGGACGCGAACGCGCTGCTGGACCGGCTGGAGGAGTACCTGGCCCCCGAGGGCGCGGGGCCGCGGTGAGCTGGCCGCCGCGGGCCGCCGACCCCGAGCGGTCCCGGGCGGTGCTGGTCTCGGTCTCCGCCTTCCGGGACCCGGGGCTCGACCCGCTGCCCCAGGCGATGGCCTCGGTGGACGAACTGGCCGACGCGCTGGCCGGGCCCGGCGGGCCGCTGCGCTGGGAGCGGATCACCCGGATCCACGACCCGCGCAGCGCCGACGAGGTGCTGCGCCCGCTGCGGGCGGCCGCCGCCGACAGCCCCGACCTGCTGCTCCTCTACTACGCGGGCCACGGCGTACCGGCCGGCGACCGGCTGCACCTCGCGCTGCCGGACACCGACCAGGACGCCGTGCCGACCACCGCGCTGCCCGTCCAGCAGGTCCTGGACCTGCTGCAGCAGGCGCCCGTGCAGCACCGGCTGGCCTGGCTGGACTGCTGCTTCGCCGGCCTCGCGCTGGACCTGCCCGGCGCGGGCGACGTCAACCTGCTGGCCGCCGCCGACCGCACCCGCAAGGCGCTGTCCCCGCCCGGCGACCGCACCACGCTGTTCGCGGGCGCCGTGCTGGAGCTGCTGCGCGAGGGGGTGCCGGACGGGCCGGAGCGGCTGACCCTGCCGCTGCTGCACCGCCGGGTGGAGGTGACGCTCGGCCAGGTGCCGCCCGGCATGCCGCGCCGCACCCAGGCCCCGGACCCCTGCCACCGCCTCACCCACACCAGCGCCGACCTGGCCCTCGCCCCGAACCCGGCCCACGGCACGGCGCACACCGCCGACGGCCTGCGCGCCCGGGCCCGGTTCGCCGTCCGCACCGCGCGGTCGGGCCGTCCGGGGCGGCGGGCGCAGGCGGTGGCGCTCTTCACCGAGCTGGTGGCCGACGCGGAACGCCACCTGGGGGCGGAGCACCCGGTCACGGGGGACCTGCGGCAGGCGTTGACCTGGTCGCGGTGGTGGGCGGAGGGAAAGGGGTGAGGGCGGGGCGCGGCTACCGTTCCCCGGTGTACGAGGAAGGTGATCCGGCGTCATGAGCCTCCCGCCGCCCTACCTGGACCCCGAGGTGCGCGCCGCGCTGGCCGCCAGGGGCCTCACCGGCGCGCCGCCGCTCACGCCGGACGGGCTGGCCGACTGGCAGCGGCGGGACGCTCTGTCGCGGCCCCGGCCGACCGCCGCCCGGGTGGCGGACGGCGGCCGGTTCGAGGTCGCGGAGCTGAGCGCGGGCGGGACGGCGCTGGTGAGCGTCCGGCCCGCCGGGGCGGGCGGGCCGCTGCCGGTGCTGTTCTACCTGCACGGCGGCGGGCTGATCGGCGGCAACGCCTGGTCCGTGCTGCCGCGGCTGCTGCGCGAACTCGCGCTGCCGCTCGGGCTCGCGGTGCTCTCCGTCGAGTACCCGCTGGCGCCGGCGGCCCGGTACCCGGAGCCGGTCGAGGCCTGTTACGCGGCGCTCCGCTGGGTGGTCGAGCGGGCCGAGTGCCTGGGGCTCGACGCCCGGTGCGTCGTGCTCGGCGGCAAGAGCGCCGGGGGCGGGCTGGCCGCCGCGCTCGCGTTGCTGGCCCGGGACCGGGGCGGTCCGGGCCTGCTCGGGCAGCTGCTGCTGAGCCCGATGCTGGACGACCGCGGGGAGACCTTCTCCAGCCGTCAGGCGGACGGCCACGACACCTGGGACCGCGGCTCCAACGCCACCGCCTGGCAGGCGGCGCTGGGCGGGCGGTACGGCGCGCCCGACCTGCCCCCGTACGCGGCCCCGGCCCGCGCCACGGACCTGGCCGGCCTGCCCCCGGCGTACCTGGAGGTCGGCTCCGCCGAGACCTTCCGCGACGAGGCCGTGGGGTACGCGGACGCCATCTGGCGCTGCGGGGGCGCGGCCGAGCTGCACGTCTGGCCGGGCGCCTGCCACGGCTTCGACACCCTGGCTCCCGGCGCCGCCGTCAGCCGGGCCGCCCGCGAGGCGCGGCTGCGCTGGCTGGAGCGGCTGCTGGCGGCACCGGAGTAGGGGGCAGGCGCCCACTCACCAGGGCAGCGGCCCGTTGGCGTCGAAGTAGCCGCCCGTCGGGCCGTCCGGGCCGACCAGCGCCATCCGGACGATGATCTCGGCGCCCTGCTCCACGCTCTGGTGGCCGGCGTGGTGGTTGAGGTCGGTGGCGGTGAAGCCGGGCTCGACCGCGTTGATCCGGAAGGCCGGGAACGCCTTGGCGTACTGCACGGTGACCATGTTCACCGCCGCCTTCGAGGCGGGGTAGGCGACGCCGGGGTACGTGTAGGCGAGCGAGTCCGGGTCGGTGACGCCGGAGAGCGAGGCGAGCCCGCTGCTGACATTGACGACCACCGGCGCGGCCGAGCGCCGCAGCAGCGGCAGGAAAGCGCCGGTGACCCGGACCAGGCCGAAGACGTTGGTCTCGAAGGTGCGCCGCATGATGTCGGCGGTCAGCTCCTCGGCGCCGATGATCTTCGGCGGCCCGTCCGGGTTCGGCAGCATCTCGGCCTGCACACCGGCGTTGTTGATCAGCACGTCGAGCCCGCCGGCCGCCTCGATCTCCTTGACGGCGGACGCGACCGACGCGTCGTCGGTGACGTCCAGCTGCACCGCCCGGGCGCCCAGCCGCTGCGCCGCGTCCCGGCCGCGCTCGAGGTCCCGGCTGCCCAGGTAGACGGTGTGCCCGGCGGCGAGCAGGCGGCGGGCGGTTTCGAAGCCAAGGCCCTTGTTGGCTCCGGTGATGAGTGTGACTGTCATGGCTCCACCCTGCGTCCGGGGGCGGCACCGCGCCAGGTCCCGGGCTTCCTGGGACTCCCAGGGCCAGGAAGCCCGGCCGCCGAGGGTGCACAGTGGTGGCATGGCAACCACCGAGTTCGGCGAACTGGTCCGGCACCGGCGCGGCCGGGTCACCCCCGAGGCCGCCGGCCTGCCCGCGGGCGGGCAGCGCCGTACCGCGGGCCTGCGGCGGGAGGAGCTGGCGCTGCTGGCCGGGATCTCGGTGGACTACCTGACCCGGCTGGAGCAGGGCCGGGCCGCCAACCCCTCGGAGCAGGTGGTGGAATCGCTCAGCCGGGCGCTGCGGCTGCCCGATCCCGAACGGGAGCAGCTCTTCCACGCCGCCGGTCTGGTGCCGCCCGGCCACGGCACGGTGCCCCGCCACCTGCCGCCCAGCGTGCAGCGGCTGCTCGACCGGCTGGCCGGCACGCCGGTGGCCGTCTCGGACGCCGCGTGGAACCTGCTGCTCGCCAACCCGCTCTACACGGCGCTGATGGGCGAGCGGCACGGCAAGGAGCGCAACGCGGTGTGGCGCAACTTCCTCGGCCGGAGTGATGGCCGGGTGCGCCACACCCCGCGAGCGCAGTGGGAGTTGGACGTCGCGATGGCCGCCGCGCTGCGCGCCACCGCCCGGCGCTACCCGGGGGACCAGCGGTTGGGCCGGCTGATCGCCGAACTGCGCTCCGGCAGCCCGCGGTTCGCCGAGCTGTGGGAGGCGGGCGCGGTGGGCGGGCTGCTCTCCGGGGGCAAGGTAGTGGACCACCCGGTGGTCGGCCCGATCGCGTTGGACTGCGATCTGCTGAGCGTGGCCGGCTGCGATCTGCGGATCCTCGTCTACACCGCCCAGCCGGGCACCGAGGCTGCCGAACGGCTGGCGCTGCTGGAGGTGTTGGGCACCCAGAGCATGGCGGAGTGAGCGGCGCCGCGCCGGGTCGGGGCGCAGACGCCCGCGTGGTCGGCCAGGACGCCGAACCGGCCGGCTTCCGCCGCGGGGCGGGCGGCGCTGGGGCGGTCGACGAGGGGTGAGGGGCGGTCAGCCCGGGTGCGCCGTGCGGGTCAGCGCCAGGGCGGTGCGGGCGGTCCGGTCGAAGGGCTCGATCGAGCCGGCCGCCCGGCAGAGGATGTGGGCGCCTTCGAGCAGCGTGATCAAGGTGGTGGCCAGGTCGGCGGCGGCGGGTGCGGGCAGCCCGGCGAGCCGGAGGCGGTCGGCCAGCGCCTCGGTCCAGGAGCTGAAGGCGGTGGCCGCGACCTCGCGCAGCGCCGCGTTCTCCGCCTCCTCGCCGGAGGCGATGGTCAGCGCGGCGACGGCGCAGCCGGAGCCGTCGGCGGAGGCCTCGACCACCGGGCGGACCAGGGCGAGGAAGGCCTCCACGAGGGTGCCCGGGTCCCCGGCCGGCAGCGCGGCGAACCGGTCCCGGATGCCGCAGCCGTTCGCGGCCGCCGCCTCGGCCACCAACTGGCCCTTGCCCTGCGGGAAGTGGTGGTAGATCGCACCGCGGGCCGCGCCGCTGGCACGGAGCACCTCGGTGAACGACATGCCTGCCACGCCCCGCCGGCGCAGCGCCTCGACGGTGGCGTCGATCATGCGCTCCCGGGTGTCGCCCGCCATCGCTCCGCGCCCCTCTCCAGCCGCTCCAGCTGTTCCCACCGCTCCGGACTCCCCGGACTCTCCGGGCTTGACTAGTACGCCCATCCTAGCCGAAGCTGGAGAAGCGCTAGTACGGACGTACTAGCTAGTGCTCGACCGGAGCGAAAGGCACCACCATGCCCATCACCGTCACCGCACCCCGCGGCGTGCTCACCCCCGAGGGCGAGCGCGCCGTCCTGCCCCGCCTCACCACCGCCCTCGCCGAGGCCAGCGGCCTCGCCGGGAACCCCGCCTTCCTCGCCGTCGTCGGCGGCACCGTGCACCTGCCGGCGCCGGAGGCGGTCTATGCGGGCGGCACCAACCGGCCGATCGTGATGGTCGAGCTGAAGCTGCCGAACATCGGCCTGCCGACCCAGGAGTCCCGGGCCGCCTTCATCCGCGCGGCCACCGAGGTCGTCGAGGAGCTGACCGTGCCGGGCCACCGCCGGGAGGACATCTGGGTCAACATCCTCAACGCACCTGACGGCGCGTGGGGCCTCGGCGGCGAGGCGTTCACCGGCGAGCGGCTGCTCGCGGCGCTGAGCGGCGCCTGAGGGCGGCCGTTCGGGGCGGCGCTAGAGTGCTCGGCCATGACCGCGCACCCCCGACTCGACCCCGTCGGCCTCGACCCGGACGAGCTCGCCGCCCTGCTCCACGAGGTCCGCGACTCCGCCGCCCGCCTCGGCGCCGCCCTCGACGGCCTGACCGACGATCAGGCCCGCGGGCCGTCGGCGCTCGACGGGTGGAGCCGGGGCCACGTCATCACCCACCTCGCCCGCAGTGCCGACGTCTACCGCTGGCTGCTCGCCCTGGCCCGCACCGGCACCGAGCCCGGTCCGCGCGCCGACGGCGCCACCCTGGACCGGGCCCTGCGGGAGGGCGCCGGCCGTGGTGCGGCGGAGCTCGCGGCCGACCTGAGGGAGAGCCTGCGCCTGCTGCTGGCCGAGGCCGCGGCGATGCCGGCCGACCGCTGGCCGGTGCTGCTCACGGCGCTGGCCGGCTGGCGGCACCCGGCCTGGTTCGTGCTGCAGCGGGCGCGGCGGGAGTTCGAGACCCACCACGCCGATCTGGAGCTGGGGTACGGGTCGGCGGACTGGCCCTCCTCGTACGTCGGCTGGGCGCTCGACCAGACCGCCGCCACCCTGGCGGCGGCCGCCGTGCCGGTGCGGCGGATCGAGGCCACCGACCTCGGCCGCGGCTGGTCCCCCGCCGCGACGGGCCCCACCGTGAGCGGCCCGGGGCACGCGCTGCTCGCCTGGCTCGCGGGCCGTGCGGACGGGACGGCACTGCGCTCGGACGCTCCGCTGCCGGCGGTGCCGCGCTGGCCGGCGGCGCCGGCGCCGGGGTGGGGGTAGCCGCCGGAGCGTCGGCCTCGGCACCGGTGGACCGCAGGCGCCCGCACCGGTTGTCGCGGAGCCTTGACAGTGCGTCACGGGTCCAGAACCCTGGTGGCGTACTCCAGGGACACGAGGGGCGCGGCATGCCATGGGTTGACGAATCCGGACGCCACGAGGGCTTCCCGGCAGCGGTGTTGGCGGACGGCAGTGAGCCGGCGCCGCTGCCGGACGGGCGTTCCGCCTGGTGGCTCTACAACGGCGCGGACGGGCCGCGCGCCGTCGCCGTCCGCGGCGGTTGCGGGTGCGGCTGGCGCGGTGAGCGGCTCCACCTGCTGGACTTCGGCGACGACGAGGCGACCGAGGGCGTCGGCGAGAGCACCGGCCCGTTCGCCGACTGGGAGGCGCACGTCGACCTCGCGGAGGGCATCGTCCCGCGCGAGGTCGAGGAGCTGCTCGCCGCCCTGGTCGACCGGGTCTGCGACCTCACCGACACCCACCCCTACGCCGCCGCCCGGGCCGCCGCCCGCTTCGAGCGCGCCGCCGGCTCCACCGCCCTGCTGGTCGGCCGCACCGTCCGCACCAATCTGCTGACCTGGGAGTACATCGGCCGTGCCTTCGGCTGCACCCCGGAACAGGCGCTGGACCGCTTCGGCGAGACGCTGCAGGATGGGGATCCGCTCGGGGACCACGGGGATCTCTGAGCGGTCGTCATTCGGGGGAAGCCGTGCTGAACGGTCGTCAAGTTGCGCTGCCGCTCTGCCTCGGGGTGCCCTGGGCGGCGTTCGACGTCTGGGCGCTGGCCGCCGGGTGGCAGCGGTACCGGGCGGAGCACGCGCAGGTGGTGCTGGTGCAGATGGCGGTGTTCGTGGGCGCCGTGCTGCTGGTCGGCGCGGTCGGGGCCGTGACGGCGCGGCGCGGGCGCCGGGCGGTGATGGCGGCGGGCTGGGTGTTCGTCGCGCACCTCGGGTTCGTGGCGGTGATGGTGGTGGCGCTGGTCTTCCAGGGCGACCGGCCGACCTGTTCGACGGTGCCGCCGCACCCGGCCTGCGCCGGCGCGGAGTCGCGGCTGGTCGGCACCGCGGCGTAGCTGAGTGGGCGTCAAGGGGGCCAAGGTGGTCACCCGCTGTCGGTCCGCGAACCACCGGATGAGATCGTCACCCGTGGCGCATGCGCGGTGCGGTGCCAGTGGGGCAGCCGGGGAGGGCAGGCGGTGGCGGCGGTGCGGGTGCTGGCGGGGCGGTACGAGTTGGTCCGGTTCGTCGGGCGCGGCGGGATGGGCGAGGTCTGGGAGGCCCGGGACCGGGTGATCGAGCGGACGGTGGCCGTCAAGCTGCTGCCGCACGAGCCGGGCGACACGGTGGGCACCGAGCTGTTCTTCCGGGAGGCGCGGACGGCCGGGGCGCTGCGGCACCCCGGGGTGGTGACCGTGCACGACCTCGGGCAGGACCCGGTGGACGGGTCGCTCTTCCTGGTGATGGAGTTCCTGCGCGGCCGCAGCCTCTCCGCCGTGCTGCACGAGGACGGCGTGCCGCCGATCGGCACCGCGGTGGAGTGGGCCGCCCAGGCGGCCGGTGCGCTGGCCGCCGCGCACCGGGCCGGCGTGGTGCACCGGGACCTCAAGCCCGGCAACCTGCTGCTCACCGAGGACGGGCGGGTGATGATCCTGGACTTCGGCATCGCCCGGTTCATGGAGAACACCAACAAGTCCAGCCAGGTGATGGGCACCCTCGCCTACATGCCGCCGGAGCGGTTCCACGAGCTGCCCGGCGACGAGCGGTCGGACCTCTACTCGCTGGGCTGCGTGATCTCCGAACTGCTCACCGGCGCGCTGCCGTTCGCGGTCAGCGGGCCGGTCGCGATGATGACCGCGCACCTGACCGCCATACCCTCCCGGCCGGGCGCGGTGCGGCTGGGCATCGCGCCGGCGCTGGACGAGCTGGTGCTGGCGCTGCTCGCCAAGGCGCCGCAGGACCGGCCGGCGAGCGCGGCGGAGGTGGAGCGGCGGCTGCGCGGCATCGCGGCGCAGACGGCCCCGGTGCCGGGGCCGGTGGCGACCGTGCCGCTGACCGTTCCCCCGGCCCACCCTGCGCCGCAGCCGGCCTCCTACCCGCAGCAGGCCTCCTACCCGCAGCAGACCTCCTACCCCGTGGCGCCGCCCGCCGGCTTCTTCCCGCCGCTGCCGCCCGAGGACATCGCTCCCGCCACACCCGCCACACCCGCTGCGCCTGCGCGCCGGCGAGGCCTGGGCCGCCGCTCGTTCCTCTGGCTCGGCGCGGGCGGCGTGCTCGCGGCGGGCGGGGCCGGGGCCGGCTACGCGCTCACCCAGGGCAAGCCGGACCGGTCGTTCCGCCCGTGGTCCGCCGCCGTCCCGGGGGCCGAGTACTCGCCGGTCTGCGCCGCGGGCCTGGTGCTGCTCGGCGACGACAACGGCGGCTTCCACGCCTACGACGCCGACACCGGCGCCAGGAAGTGGTCCACCACCGTGATGGGCACGGCGGGGCAGGCCGCGATCGCCGGCTCGATGGTGCTGCTGATCGACCGGGCCCGGCGCCTGGTCGCCCTGGACATCGCCACCGGCGCCACCAGGTGGGCGTTCCAGGAGGACGAGGTCGTGGGCACGCCCACGGTGTTCGGCAACCGGATCTTCGTCCGCGCCACCGGGGGAGGCCTCTACGCCGTCGACTCCACCAACGGGCAGAGCGCCTGGGCGGCCGGCACCTTCCAGATCGCCGGGATGCCGGCCGCGGACAGCAACGGCGTCTACTTCGGCAGCAGCCTCAACCTGCTCTACTCACTGGGCCTGGACGACCACCAGGTCAGGTGGAAGTTCGGCTACCCGGGGACCGCGATGTCGCAGGCCGTGGACGGCGGCAACGTGTACCTGGCCGCCGACAACAAGATCTTCGCGGTCAGTTCGGCCGGCGGCACCCAGCAGTGGGTCTACTCGGCGGGCCCCGGGATCAAGCTCCAGGACCTCACCGCGGCCGGCGGCATGGTCTACGCCCGCGACGGCGACCGCACCCTCTTCGCGATCAGCGCGACCACCGGCGCGCTCGCCTGGTCGTTCCCGGCCGGCAGCGTGGTGACCTCCGCCACCGTCGCCGACGGCCTGGTGTACGTGGGGACTTACGGCCGGACCGTGGTCGCGCTCAACGCCACCGACGGCACCCACCGCTGGGACTGCGACACCGCCACCCCCGTCTACTGCCCGCCCGCGGTCACCGGCACCGCCGTCTACATCACCAGCAAGGACGCCCTGAAGGCCGTACCGCTGCCCAGCGGCCCGCTGCCGAAGGCGAGTTGAGACGGCCCCTGATCCGGCTATAGTGATCTCCCGCGATCGAGCACGAGGGGCGTCGATGATCGAACTCGCAGAGGTCATAGGCCAGTTGCGCGAGCAGCTGGTTTCCGCCATGGCGCAGGCCGAGGCGGACGGCTCCGAACTCCAGCTGGAGCTGGGCCCGGTGACACTGGAGGCGGCGGTGGTCGTCGAACGGTCCGGAGCCGCCGGGGGCAAGCTCAAGTTCTGGCTGGCCGAGCTGGGCGCCGAGGGCAGGATCGACCACTCCGCCACCCAGCGGATCACCCTCACGCTGCAGCCGAAGCTGGCCTCGGGCCGGTCGCCGTGGGTCTCCGGCGACGAGACCCGGCAGGAGCGCTGACCGCTGGCCACCCGTCCCGCGGGCCTCGACGCCGCCCGGGCCGCCGAGATCCTGGTGAGCCCGGGCCGCGGCGCGACCGGCCGGCGCGGGTCCGGCTACCGGGTCTCCGCCGCCCATGTGCTGACGGCCGCCCATGTGGTCCGCGAAGCGGCGGCCCTGCGGGTGCGCCTGGACGCCGACCGCCCGTCCGAGTGGATCGGCCCGGCCCGGGCCGTCCTGGTGTCCGCCGGGGCCGACCTCGCCCTGCTGGAGCTGGCCGCCGCACCGGGCGGCCCGTCGCCGGAGCCGCCGCGCTACGGCCTGGTGCCGGACCGGGACGTGACGCTCGCCTGCAGCGCGCTGGGCTTCCCCCGGTTCAAGCTCCGCGACGATCCCGTCCCGCCGCCCGGCGGTGGACCGCCCACGCGGTACCGGGACGCCTGCCACGCGGTGGGCACCGTGGCGGCGCTCTCCAACCGCCGGGCCGGCACGCTCGAACTCAGCGTGCCGGCGCCGGGCGGGGACCCGGATCCGGCCAGGTCGCCCTGGGAGGGCATGTCCGGCGCCGCGGTCTGGAGCGACGGCGTGGTGATCGGGCTGGTCAGCCGGCACCATCCGGCGGACGGCCCGGGCCGGCTGGCGGCGGTCCGGGTGGACCGCTGGTACCCCGAACTCGACCCGGCCGCCCTGGAGCTGCTGCACCGGTACGCCGGACTGCCGCCCGACCCCGCGCAGCTGGTGCCGCTGCCGCGGGCGGTGTCCGCGCCGCCCGCCGCCCGGCTGCCCGAGACGCTCCCCTGGCGCGCGCTGGACGGCCTGATCGAGGCCCTGCTCGCCACCCCCGTGGTCCGCGACGCGCAGGGCCGCACGCTGCTGCTGGAGAGCATCCGCCCGGAGGTGGCCGCGCTCGCGCAGCGCAGCCCGGCGATGAAGATCGACGTGATCAACATCGTCCGCGGCTGCCTGCACTACCCGGGGGCGCTGGACCAGCTGATCGACGCGGTGCGGATGCTGGAGGGCGACTCGGCCGCCGTGGCCCGACTGGACGCGGTGGTCGCCGAGCTGGCCGCCGAAAATGGCTGACTCTCCGTCAGTCCGGTTGTGACAAACCGAGTTTCCGAGGTTTGACGGGCGGAAACCATAGGAAGGGTAAGGGTCGGTCGCGATCCGAGCCTGGGGGAAGGGGGGCCAGCCGTCGTGGAGAAGGCCGTGGCCGCTGTCGAGTCCGACCTGATCGACCTTTCGGGGGCCACTATCGACGCACTGCGCCGCTATGACGGTGCCGCCCTGTCGACGGTGCTCGACAGACTGCTCGGCCAACTCGACGCGCCGGGGCACAACATCGCCGGCTACAACGGCAGTGACTCCCCGGAGCCCGGCGACACGCGCGCCCGTGCGGGCCGGCAGGGGCCGCCGTGAGCTCGGCGGTGCCCGGCCCGCACCGCCTACCGATCCGCGACTTCCAGGCCCTGGCCCGGGGCGACGGGGACGCCCGCACACTGGGGCACCTGCTGGCGGCCGAACGCAGCCGCCGCCTGCTGCTCCTGCGCGCGCTGGACGACGCGCTCAGGCGCGGCCCCGGCGCCGTCGGCCCGCTGCCCCCGGCGGAGGCCGCCTGGGACCTGCTCGGGCAGGCGCAGCGGGCCGACCCCGCCGTCTTCGACGACGTCCTGATGCACCCGCAGACCGGCCTGTGGCTCGCGCACGCGCTGCGCCGCCTGCGCGGCGGGGCGGACGGCGCCGGCCCGCTCTGGGCCGATCTCGGCCACTTGCACGCCCTGGCCGCCGCCGCCGGGGTGCGGACGGCGCTGGAGTTCCGGATCGGGCTGCCGGTGCGCGCCGGCCGGGTGGTCCTGCCGACCCTGGGATGCGCGGTGCTGCCGGGCGCGGAGGCCGGACCGGAGTCCTGGGGGACCGCCGAGCTGAGCAGGGCCGACGGCCGGGTCCGGCTGCGCGGGGTGACCGGGCCCGACGGAGCCCCCGCCGAGGTCCTGCTGCCGGAGCGGCCCGCCGAGGACGGCCCGCGCTGGTACGGCCTGCGCAGCCTCGCGGTCGGCGCGCCCGGCGCGGACCTCTCCGTCCGGCTGGACGACCTCGACCCGTACCGCCCGATGGCGCGGTCGGCCGCCCCGGCGCGGCTCCCCGCGCGCAGCGCCGAGCACTGGCAGGTGCTGCTCGAGCAGTCCTGGCGGCTGCTGCTGCGCGACGAGCCGCAGACGGCCGCGGCCATGCGCGCGGGGCTGCTGTCGATCTCCCCGCTGCCGGCGACCGAGAGGTACCGCCCCCGCAGCGCCTCGGCCGGGGACGCCTTCGGCGGGCTGCTGGCCTCCGAACCCGACGACCCCGTGCAGTTCGCCGCCACCCTGGTGCACGAGTTCCAGCACATCAAGCTCAGCGCCCTGGACCACCTGGCGCCGCTGCACGCCGAGCGGCCGGCCCGCGAGGAGCTGTTCTACGCGCCCTGGCGCGACGATCCGCGGCCGTTCGGCGGCCTGCTCCAGGGCGTCTACGCCTTCCTCGGGGTGACCAGGTTCTGGCGGGCGCACCGGCGCGGCGGCGGTCCGGCCGCCGGCCTCGCCCAGTTCGAGTTCGCCCTGTGGCGCCGGCAGGTGTGGCGCACACTGGACCTGCTGACGGGCCGTCCGGAGCTGCTCACCCCGCTCGGCCGGGACTTCCTCGACGGCCTGCGGCAGCGCTGCACGCCCTGGCAGGGCGAACCGGTGCCCGCCGAGCAGCTGAGGGCGGCCGGGCAGGCCGCGGCCGACCACCGGGCCCGCTGGCGGATCCACCACCTGCGGCCCGATCCGGAGGCCGTCGCGGCAGCGGCTCTCGCCTGGTCGCGCGGCGAGGCGCGCCCGCCCGGCGGACCGGTCAGCGCCCCGTCGGTCCGGGTCGACCCGGCCGCCCGCTGGCTCGACACCAGGGCGGCGCTGGCCCGGCTGCGGCTGGGCGACCCGGCGGCGTTCGCCCGGTTGAGCGGCCGTCGGCCGGACGGCGGCACGGTCGGTGTCCGGGGGGCCACGGCCGGCGATGTCGCGCTGGCGGCGGGCGATCCGGCCCGGGCCCGCCGGCTCTTCCTGGCGGAGTTGGCGGCCGACCCGGACAGCCCGTCGGCGTGGACCGGCCTGGGCCAGGCGCTGGCCGCCGGCCCGGACCCGCGGCCGGCCGCGCACACCCGGGCGGCGGCGGTCCTGCGGGACCGGCCGGAGACCGTCCGGGCGGTGCAGGGCACGCTGCTCGACTCCGGAGCGCGGGCGGCGGACCCGATCGCCCTCGCGGCCTGGCTCGCGGACGCCGGCTGAGCGCGGCAGCGGGCACCGCGCCCGCGCGCTACAGCAGCATCGGGTCGATGTCGCCGTTGACCCGCTCGCCCGCGGCGGTCTGACGGGTCACCAGGTGCCCCTCGCTGGCGCCGCGCTGCAACCGGGGCTCGTCCAGGCGGCGCCGCATCCGCTCCACGGTCTCGTGCCGCAGCCGCAGACCCTCCTGCTCCTCGCCGAGCGCGAGCAGGTCGGTGGCGAGGTTGCCCGCGCAGGCCAGGGTGACCGGGTGGTCGGGGCCGAGGGAGGTCCGGCTCCGCTCCAGGGCCCAGGTGTCCCGTTCCCGCGCCTCCTCGAACCGGCCCAGCGTGTAGAGGTCGCTGGCGAGGTTCATCGCGCAGACCACGGTGGTCGGGTGCTGGTCGCCCAGCCGGTCGCGCAGCGCCCGCAGCGTCGCCTCGTTGCTGCGGTGGGCCTGCTCGACCTCGCCGAGCAGCCGCAGGGTCACCGCGAGGTTGAGGTCGGCCGAGAGCACGTGCGGGTGCTGGGGGTCGAAGAGCCGCCGGTAGCGCTCGCAGGCCTTGGCGCCCAGCTCGCGGGCCCGCTGCAGGTCGCCGTTGTGGCGCAGCGCGACCGAGAGGGTCAGCGAGGCGGCCAGCGACTGCGGGTGGGTGTCGCCGTAGCGCAGCGAGAAGCGGCCGGCGGCCTGCTGGGCGAGTTCCAGCGAGGCCAGGTGGTCGCCCTCCTTGCGGATCGCGACGCTCAACTGGCGCATGGTCTGCAGGGTCTGCGGGTTGTCGTCGCCGAAGACCTCGCGGAAGCCGACCAGCGCGGTCTCCTGCAAGTCCCGCGCCCGGACGTAGTCGCCGGTCTCGCGGACGTCGATCGCCACGCTGTTCTCGGTGATCAGGGTCGCCTGGTAGTCCGCGCCGAAGATCCGGACCTTCATCGCGTAGGTGCGGCTGTCGAGTTCGAGCGCGCGCTGGAAGTCGCCGGTCAGCCGCAGGCTCACGCCGAGGTTGTGGGCCGCGTTGAGGGTGATCGGGTCGTCCTCGCCGAAGGTGAGCCGGGCGCGCTCGTAGACCGTCTCGTCCAGCTGGCGGGCGACGGTGAACTCGCCCTCGGCGCGGCGGACGGCGGCCTCCAGGTTGTAGGCGTCCAGGGCGTCCTCGCGGCTGTCCGGGCCGTCCGCGGGCGCGGTGTGGGAGTAGGCCTCCTGGAGGCGGGCGACGAACAGCGAGGCGTCGCGGTAGCGGCCGACCACCAGGTACATGAAGCCGAGCCACTGGCCCATCAGCATGGTCTGGCGGTCGTCCTCGCCGAAGGTCTGCCGCCAGGCCTCCCAGGCGTGCTCGGAGAAGTCCAGCGAGACCTCGTGGTCGCCCCAGAAGTAGAGGTACTTGGCCACGTTCAGCACCAGCTGGGCGACCCAGCGGTGGCCGGAGTCGATCGCCCCGGAGGCCACCACGTGCCCGTACAGTTCGGCGTAGCGGGGCCAGTAGGCGTGCGCGGCGGGCGACTTGGGATCGCCGGCGGCCAGCAGCAGGTGGACGCCGGCCCGCATCCGCTCCTGCTCCTCGGGCGGCATCCGGTTGATCACGACGGCCTGGACCAGGCGGTGCATCTCGATCGAGTTGGTGCGGTGGTCGATCCGGGCCAGCGAGTAGCGGTTGATCTCGCGGATCGCGCGCGCCAGCCGGATCGGGTCGTTCAGGGCCTCGTCGAGTTCGGGGGTGATGTTGCCGTTGCCGAGGCCGGAGAACATCGAGCGGGAGATCGGGTCGGGTGCGAAGTAGGCGCAGAGCTGGAGCAGCCGCAGCGCGGCCGGGCTGCGGCTCTCCAGGTGGTCCAGCGAGACGTTCCAGGCGGCGGCGACCGGGAGCTCGTAGTCCGGCGGCGGGGAGACCTCCAGGAGTTCGGTGCGCTTCTCCTCGAAGAGGCGCAGGTACTCGGAGACCTGCATGCCGGTCTCGGCACGCCAGGCGGCGGCCTGCTGGAGCGCCAGCGGGAGGTCGCCGAGGGCGGCCGCGAGCCGGTCGGCCTCCTCGTCGGCGAGGTCCGGGCCGGAGCGGCGCAGCAGCTCCACGCTCTCCTCGCGGGTGAAGACGTCGACCTCCAGCGAGCCGCCGATCAGCCCCCAGCGGCGGTTGCGGGAGGTCACCAGGATGGTGCCGCTGCCGCCGGTCGGGAAGTACTGCTGGACGCGTTCGGGGCTGTCCGCGTTGTCGAAGATCAGCAGCCAGCGGGCGTACGGGCGGCCCTCGCGCAGCGCCTCGCGCAGGGCCGGCACGGCGGTGTTGGCCTCCAGGCCGGTGGTGAGGCCGAGGCGCTGGGCCAGCTCCACCAGCGCCTGGCCGATCTGGCCCGGCCGCTCGGCCGGGATCCACCAGACGATGTCGTAGTCCGCCTGGTGGCGGTAGGCGTACTCGATCGCCAGCTGGGTCTTGCCGACCCCGCCCATGCCGTGGATGGCCTCCGGCAGGACCGCCGTGGTGCCCTGCCGCAGCCGGGCCTCGAGCAGTTCGAGGAGTTCCAGGCGCCCGGTGAAGTTCGGGTTGCGCGGCGGGATGCCGCCCCAGACGCGCGGCTGGGCGGGGCGCTCGCCCTCGACGGTGACGGTGGTGGCGGGCGAGCTCACCTGCGGTCCTCCAGTGTGTGTGGCCATCGGGTCGGTGCCGACGGGGCGCGGCTGCTGCTGCGCGTCGAAGGCGTGCAGGGCGTCCTGCAGTGCGTGGGCGCGCCGCAGGCAGCGGCCGGACAGCGCGCGCAGCGCGGCCAGCTCGATCCGCAGGTACGGGGCGTTGCGACGGGTCACGGCGGGAACGCGGGCGGCGTCCAGCGGTTCGGCGGCCGGCGGCAGCAGGGGCGGGCCGGCCGACCCGCCCAGCAGCTCGCGGACCTCCTGGAGCACCCGCACGGTCTCGCCGCGGCGCCCCGCCGCCAGCAGCTCCGCACGGACCTGGCCGAAGAACTCGAACGGCGGGTCGGTCTCCGGTCCGGGCGGCTCCGCCGGGCCGGTCCTGACCAGGCCGCTCATCAGCAGTTCGGCCAGGTGCACGGGCTCGCCGCCGGGCATGCCCCGCATCAGGGCGCGCATCACGGGCGGCGAGAGCGGGGCCGCGGCGAGCCTGGCCGCGAGCCGGAACGCCGAGGGGGAGGCACCCGCGCGGAACTCCGAGACCCGCTCGCGCGTGGTGCCGCCCGAGCGTCCGTCCGGGGCGTCCACGGTCCAGGGCAGGTTGCGGGCCGCGTCCGGGCGCCGCTTCCAGCGGTCGGCGCGCAGCACGGTCAGTTCGACGGGACCGCCGGCCGCGCCGCCGTCCCCGGCCCGGCCGGAGACCAGCCGGGCCCACGGCTCCGTCCAGCGGGCGTCCAGCTCCAGTACGGGAACCGGGACCGACTCGTCGGGGCGGTCGGGGCGCTCCCGGCGCGCCGCCGGATCGGCCTCGCGCGCCAGCAGGTCGAGCGGGGTGTCGTGCGCCTCGCACTCCAGTTCGCTGTTCGGCAGCCAGCCGGCGGCGGCCCGCAAGCCGACGCGCCGCACCTCCAGCCCCGTCCGGTACCAGAGTTGCTGCGGCAACAACTGCAGCACGGCGACCGGCAGCGACCGGGCCCGGGCCTGCAGCAGCGGCAGCACCGCGCCGCAGCGCCAGGCGGAGCCGAGGCCGTCGGTGACCACCATCAGCAGGTGCGGGGCGGACGGCTCCGGAGCCGTCTCCAGCGTCACCGCTTCGGGGACGGCGTGCTCCGTGCCGAGCAGGCGGCCGGAGCGGACCGCCGCGACCTGCTCCAGCCCGGCGAGTCCCTCGAGGAGCGCGGCGACGACCTCCTCCCAGACCGCCATGGTGCCGTGGGCGTCCACGGCCAGCAGCAGCTCGGGCGCGGGGCATGCCGGATCGGCGCCGAGCAGCCGCAGGCCGCGCAGCGCGTCGTCGATGGCCGCGGTGCCCCGCGTCGAGTGGGACATCGGATCACCGCGACCCATCGGTGGCAGCGCGGGCCCGCGCCGCCGCTGGATGATGCGCCGAACGGGCGTGCGGAAGCCCGGCCGACGGCGTCGCTGAGACGATCACGGGGCAGCAGTTTGCCACATGCGAGCCTCCATCTCACTCTTCTCAACCCTCTAAGGTTACCGTTATCAGCAAGAGTTGACGGTCTTTCAGTACTATCAGTTGCCTTGCGAGCGCTGGGGGCGTGAGTGTCAGAGGAACACAGCGGGGCGAGGGCCCGGAACGCGCTCGTCTCCGCGATGGCCGACGTCCTGCAGCGGTCGGCCACCGCTCGCCACGCCGCCGCCCGCGACCTGTGGCTGGACATGCTCCAGGCCGAACTGGACCGGCCGGTGGAGGCCGCCGACCAGATCGCGCTGCGGCCCTGGCTGTTGCGGCTGATCAAGACCTGCACCGAGAACCGCGGCGACCTGGCCCGGCTGGCGCAGAGCCTGGAGTACCTTGAGCAGAACTCCACCGAGGTCACGGCGCTGTGGCAGCTGGTGGACGAGTGGGACGCGCTGGACTTCTACGAGGGCGCCGACCTGCGGGTGCTGCGCACCGTCCTGCAGGGGGTCGGCCACGGCGGGCTCGCGGCGCTGGCCCGGCGGGCGAGCGGCTCGCGCACCCAGGAACTGCCCGCCTGGTGCACCACGGCCTGGTACGCCTTCCTGCACCTGGCCGGGGGGAACTCGCCGGCCGGTGCGCTGCCGGTCAGCATGGCCTTCCTGGCCCTGGTCGCCGACCGCCTGGTCGAGGACGGCCAGCAGCCCGCGGCGGAGGCGCTGCGCCGGTGGAACCGCGAGCAGGCCCGCGCCTGGGGCCTGGAGGGTGAACTGGCCGGCTGGCAGCGGGACACCGCGACCCCGGTGGCCCCCTCGCTGATCCCGGCCTACCTGCTGATCCAGCTGGCACCGGACGGCATCGACCCGGACCGCTTCCACCTCTCGCACTGGCGGCAGTCCGACGCGGACGGCTGGCACCCGGTGCCGGGCGAGACCCGGCCGCTGCACCGCACGGAACTCGCCACCGCCGTCGAGGAGCTGATCGAGGCGGTGGAGGAGGGCTGGGCCGATCTGCGGGCGCCGGTGGTGCTGGAGTTCATCCTGCCCTGGGAACTGCTCAACGAACCGGTGGAGTGGTGGTCCAAGGAGTCCGACTCACCGGTGCCCACCCCGCTGGTGATGGACTACCCGGTGGTGCTGCGCAGCCTGGAACGCCTGCGCCGACCCGCCTGGCACCGCAGGTGGCGCCTGCAGTGGCGGCAGCTGACCGAGCAGGCGGTCGGCAGCCACCCGCACTGGAGCCGGCCGACCGGGCGCGAGGGCGATTTCTACCAGCTGGAGCGGGAGCTGAAGGAGGACCAGCAGGCGGTCTGCCTGGTGCTCAGCGAGCCGCCCTCGGCGGTGGGCGGCACCGGCCGCCAGGAGATCCTGGCCGGCCTGCGGGCCGGGCTGCCGGCCATGATCTGGCACCGCCACGACTGCGAGGACCCGGCCTTCCGGGACGCCGTCAGCGAGATGCTCGAGGACCGCGGCCTCGGGAACCTGGTGGAGCGGGTGAGCAAGTGGCGCAAGGAGGCGCTGGCCCTCGGCCCGGCCGAGTGGGATGGCCATGTCGGCCGCCACCTGGCCATCCTGCTCGACGACCCGGACCGCCTCCCGGGCCCCGCGGGCCCGGACCGGGTTGCCTGACCGGGGTGCTGACCGGACGCCAGGGCCCCGGCGCCCCTGTCACCGGGTGGCCGTACGCTCCTCCGCATGGCAATCGTGATGTTCGTCGACGAGACGACGGCGGGGGACCGGAGCGACGGGTGGGGGCTGGAGATCGCCGAGGAGCGGCTCACGGTGGGTGAGTTGATCCGGCGGCGGGTGTTCCAGGAGGTCGCGGAGTTCAATGCGCGGGGTGCGCGGGTGTTCCGGGGGCTGGTGCAGCCGACGGATGCGGAGCGGGTGTTGAACGGGTTCGCGCTGCGGGAGCCGCGGCGGATCGATCCGGAGGCGCAGAGCCGGTTGGCGCTGGAGGCGTTCGCGGGGAACGGGTTCCTGGTGCTGGTGGGGGAGCGGCAGGTGACCGATCCGGAGGAGGTGGTCGAGTTGGCGCTCGGCACCGAGGTCACCTTCCTGAAGCTCGTGGCGCTGGTGGGGGGCTGAGGGGTGGGGGAGATCGAGCTGATCGCGCACCGGGCCCGGGAGCTGGCGCTCGCCGGGGAGTGGGGGGCGGCCGCCGCCGGGTTGGTGGAACTGGCGGTCGCCAACCGGGGGTTGTGGAACCCGCCGGGGGCCGGGCTGCTGGACGAGTTGCGGGAGCTGCCGGAGCGGAGCCGGGCGGCGCTGGCCGATGCGCTGGTGGCGCGGTACCGGGCGGAGGAGGCCGGGCCGGTGCTGGTGCTGGTCTGCGCGATCGCGCACGGGCTGCCCGGGGACCGGCTGGCGGTGGAGCGGCGGGAGCGGCTGGCGGAGCTGGGGCGGCGGCAGACCTACTGGTACCTGGAGCGCCAGGAGTACCTGGCCGAGGCGGAGTTGGCCGCCGGCCGGGCGCTGGAGCCGGCCGTGGTGGCGGTCTTCCGGCGGACGGCGCTGGATGCCTACCGGTATCCGTCGCTGGCCGAGCTCGACCGGAAGCTGGTCGAGCCGGTGCTCAACGTCGGTGAGGAGTGGGCCGAGCAGGCGCTGCGGGAGGCCGGGGGCTCGGCCGAGTGGCAGGCGCTGCTGCGGCATGCGATGACCGCCACGGCGAGCAGGCCGAGCGGGAAGTGGGAGCAGCGGGCGCGGGAGGTGGTCGAGCCGCTGGGAGCCGAGCGGGTCCGGGCGGCCGTGGTGGGCTGGCTGGCGCTGGTCGGCCGGCGCAGCTTCGAGTTGGAGCGGCGCGAGTACGAGGCCGATGTCAACAGTGCGTTCGACCCGTGCAATGCCAATGCGCTGCGCGGGCTGACCTGGCTGCTGGCGCTGCTGCCCGCGCACCAGGACAGCGTGCGGGCGCTCGGCCGCCTGGTGGAGGCCTCGCTCAAGAAGGCCGCCGGGATCGGTCCGCGCAACCCCAGGGTGGCCAACGCCGCGGTGGCCACGCTGGCCCGGCTCGACGGCGCGCCCGCGCTCGCCGAACTCGCCCGGCTGGCGACCAAGGTGACCTACAAGGGCACCTTGAAGCTGCTCGACGCCGCGCTGGAGAGCCGGGCCGTGGCGCTCGGCCTGTCGCGCGAGGAGATCGAGGAACTGGCCGTGCCGGCCTATGGGTTGACCGAGGTCGGGCGCGCCGAGGTGCGGCTCGGCGAGGTCACCGGCGTGCTGGAGGTCCAGGGCACCAAGGCGGTACTCGGCTGGCGCAACCCGGCGGGCAAGGAGGTCAGGACCGTGCCCGCCGCCGTCAGGCGCGACCACGCCGAGGAGCTGAAGGAGCTGAAGACGGCGGTCAAGGACATCGAGAAGATGCTCTCCGCCCAGAGCGACCGGCTGGACCGCCAGTTCGTCGCCGACCGCAGCTGGCCGTACGCCGCCTGGCGCGAGCGCTACCTGGACCACCCGCTGGTCGGCACGCTGGCCCGGCGGCTGCTCTGGACGGTGGACGGCACCGCGGTCGGGTTCGCCGCCGGGGAACTGCGCACGCTCGCCGACGACCCGGTGCACGAGGGGGCCGAGGTCCGGCTCTGGCACCCGGTGGGGAACGAGCCCGCCCAGGTGGTGGCCTGGCGCGACTGGCTGGAGCGGCACGGGATCACCCAGCCGTTCAAGCAGGCCCACCGCGAGGTGTACCTGCTGACCGACGCCGAGCGGGCGACCGGCAGCTACTCCAACCGGTTCGCCGCCCATGTGCTGCGCCAACACCAGTTCAACTCGCTTGCCGCGATCCGTGGCTGGCGCAACAAGCTGCGGCTGATGGTGGACGACTGGGCGCCGCCGGCCACTCGCGGGCTGCCGCACTGGGGGCTGCGCGCCGAGTACTGGATCCAGGGCGAGGGCGAGGAGTTCGGAGAGGACACCACCGACTCCGGCAGCTACCTGCGGCTGACCACCGACCAGGTGCGGTTCTACCCGATCGACGCCCCGGAGAACTCCGCCTCCTGCTACGGCGGCGAGTACCGGATGCGGTTGCCCGACGGCGCCGAGCCGGTGCGGCCGGTGCCGATCGCCGAGGTCCCGCCGCTGGTGCTCTCCGAAGTCCTGCGCGACGTGGACCTGTTCGTCGGCGTGGCCAGCATCGGGAACGATCCGACCTGGCAGGACGGCGGACCGCGGGGCCGGTTCCAGGAGTACTGGACCTCCTACGGCTTCGGGGAGTTGACCGAGGGCGCCGAGACCCGCCGGGCGCTGCTGGAGCGGCTGGTCCCCAGGCTGGCGATCGCCGACCGCTGCACCCTCGAGGGCCGGTTCCTCCAGGTGAAGGGCGAGCGGCACACCTACAAGATCCACCTGGGGTCGGGCAACATCCTGCGGACCCCGAACGACCAGTACCTGTGCATCGTGCCGAGCGCCACCCCGGTCTCTCCGCAGGCCGGTTACCTGCCGTTCGAGGGCGACCGGATGCTGGCGGTGATCCTCAGCAAGGCGATGCTGCTGGCGGACGACCTGCGGATCACGGATCCGACGATCCTGAGCCAGCTGTAGGACCCCGGTCGACTGCCGCTCCCGGCAGAGGGAGCGGCAGTCGAGGCGGTTCGGGCGGAGTCTCAGGCGGCGGGGCCGACCTTGATGGTGGTCAGCCTGCCGCCCTGGGTCTCGCGGACGACCTCGATCCGGGTGTTGGTGTCCGGGACGTTCACGCCGACCTGCGGGTCGGCCGGGTCCAGGTACCTGCCGGTGTGGTCGTTGAAGACCGGCACGGCGGGCTCGGTGCCGATGGTGGTCGGCACGCCGCCCTTGTGCAGGGTGAAGCCGGTGGTGGGCTTCAGCGAGAAGGGCGCGTCGTAGGTCTGCGCCCGGCCGTTCACCAGGGAGCCGTCACCGAAGCGGGTGGCCGCCGGGTGGGCGTCCACGGGCAGGATCAGGCCGCCGCCCGGGTGGTCCTTGGTGTTGTTGTCCAGGTAGTCGGTGTCCCAGAGCCAGACCAGCACCCCCTCCTGGTAGGGGTAGGTGTCGATCACGTTGGCCTTGTTCTTCACGCCCGAGTAGCCGAAGTTGTACGGCCCGGTCCTCAGGTAGGCGCCGTAGCCGACGTAGCGGCGGTTCTCCGCCAGGTAGGCCCGGGGGTGCTGCTGGACGGCGGTGCTGCCGTCGACGATCAGGAAGCCGCGGGTGTCCCAGCCCTGGTTGCCGTTCTCGGCGCCGTCGGCGAAGAGCACCGAGCCGTCGGCGGAGATCTTCAGCGCGTCGATCAGCACGCCCTTGCCGTGGGTGTTGCCGTCCGAGGTCACGTGCACGCGCAGCTCGACCTGCTGGCCCAGGTAGGCGTCCAGCGGCACGTGGACCTGCTGGTAGGCGCCGGAAGCGCCGGTCAGGCCGGGCACGTCGGCGCTGGTCCTGCCGTACGGCACGCCGTTGGCGGTGCCCTGGAGGGCGGTCCAGGTCCTGCCGTTGTCGGTGGAGGCCTCGAAGGTGAGGAAGTCGTAGTCCTGTTCGACGTCCCACCAGGCGGCGGTGTCCAGGGCGGCGGAGCCGGACCTGCCGGTGAGGTCCACCGTGCGGGTCAGCGCGTTGTCCAGGTTGTCGCCGGTGTCGCTCCACCACTGCGCCCTGCCCTCGGCGGGGTCGGCCAGCACGGTGGAGGTGGTGCCCGGCGGCAGGTGCACCAGGACGGCCTGGGCCTGGTCGGTGTTGTAGGCGCTCACCCCGAGGGTGTGGCTGGAGGTGGTGGCGGCCTGCGCCTCGTCGTAGTTCAGCCAGCCGAGTTGCAGCTTGCTCCAGGCGTCCAGGTCGCCCGGGTACTCGCCGGTGGAGTTCCTGCCGCGGCCCAGGTAGGAGGCGGAGGACATCAGCGACCAGAAGCTGACCCCGTTGTCCCCGCCGGTGAGCGGGTAGAGGTCCGGCAGGCCGAGGTTGTGGCCGAACTCGTGGGAGAAGAGGCCGACTCCGCTGTTCTCGCCGGCCTGGACGTAGTCGTAGACGTAGTAGCCGGTGTCACCGATCTCGGTGCCGCCGATCCTGTTGCCCGCCGGACCGGTCCGGCCGGCCGGATCCGGGAACTCCCAACTGCGGTGCGCCCAGAGGGCGTCCGAGCCCTGCGCGCCGCCGCCCCAGGTCTCGTCCACGCCCGCGTGCACCACGATCACGTTGTCGAGGTAGCCGTCGGGCTGGTTGAAGTTGCCGTCGTGCAGGTGGTCGTAGCGGTCCTCGACGTCGTACTGGGCCAGCTGCGCCTTGATGTCGGCGTCCGAACGGCCCTTGGCCAGCTCGCCCTTGTACCAGGCGTCGAAGGCGTCGCGGACGAACTCCTGGGCCTGGGTCCAGGCGCCGCTGCCCTGCGGGCCCTTGTTGGAGCCGTAGCGGGCCTCGTTGTAGGGCACGGTGACCCAGTCGCTGACGGTGCCGTCGACGTCGTACCGGCCCGAGGACTGGGTGCGGTAGTAGTTGCGCAGCGAGTTGGCGCCGGGCGTGCCGTCGAAGAACATCTTCTGGTAGTAGTCGCGGCTGAAGTCGCTCTGCCAGAAGGTGTGGGTGTCGTCCCGGCCCGGCTGCGGGATGGTGTCGTGCCGCGGCCCCGGGGTGCCGCCGTAGCGCGGGACGCCGTTGTAGAGCGTGGAGTTGTCGACCTCGTCGCCGAACTGGGCGAGGATCACGAACACCTTGTCGGTGCGCTTCTCGGCGAGCTGGACGTAGTCCTTGCCGATCTTGGCGACCGGGGGCACCGTGCCGTCGGAACTCTTCGCCACGGCGCCCTTGTTGACGAGCTCCAGGGCCTTGGAGCGGAGCGACTCGCGCAGCCGCTCCTGCGGGGGGATCTGCTTCTGCTGCGGGCCCTCGCGGCCCTCGGAGCCGTCCTGGGCGGCGAGGGCCTGGGCACCGGAGACGGTCTCGGGCTGGACGGGGGCGGCCTGGGCGGTGACCGCACCGCCGAGCAGCGTCGCCGCTATCGCACTGGTGGTCAGCGCAGCCGCGAGGGCTGCCGAGAGTCTGCGCAACGTGACCGGTCCTTTCGGATCGGGGGTGGTCTGCGGGTGGGGGTAAAGCGAAGGTAATATTTCATATGTCATCGGTCACATGGAAGACCCCGTCGCGAAGGGCTCGCGACGGGGTCCGGGGCGGGGGCGCTTCGGGCGTGGCTCCGGGCGTCGGCTACTGATCGCGGGTCAGGCGCCAGAACAGCTCCTCGCCGGTCTCGGCCGGGGCGACGCGTTCGGCGGGGCGGCGGCGGTCCACGGTGAAGCCGAGCCGGGTGGGGACGGCGGCACTGGGGAGGTTGCCCGGGTCGGTGACGATCTCCACGCACTCGACTCCGGGCAGCCGGAAGGCCTGCTCGACCATGGCGCCGGCGGCCCGGGTGGCGATGCCGCCGCCGGTGGCGGCGGGGTGCAGCCAGTAGCCGATCTCGCGGGCTCCGGCCGGGGTTTCGTCGCGCCGGAAGAGCGAGCAGGCGCCGACGATGGCGCCGTCGAGCACCACGGCGTAGGTGTGCTCGGTGCCGTTCGCCCAGCGGCCCGGGAGCTGGGTGAGGAAGTCGGCGGTGAAGGCCGGGCTGTGGTCCGCCACCCAGGGCATCCACGGGCGCAGGTGCTCCAGCGACTCCTCGATGACCTGGCAGAACTCGGCGAGGTCGGCTTCGCCGTCGAACTGGCGCAGGGTCAGGTGGGCGTCCAGTTCGATCACGGGCTGGGGAAGGTCCATGACGGAGAGGATCGTGTACGCCCGCTCGCGCGGCAAAGGCATTTGCCGGCCGCGGCGGGGTGCGGGCGGGGTGGCCGTAGGGTGCGTGGAATGGATGATCTTCGGGGTGGTGGCCGGGGCGTGCGCCTCGCCGCGTTCGGCGCGGCGGTGGTGACGGTGGCGGCGGGGCTGGGCAGCCGGGGTGTGCTGCCGGCGGAGGCCGGCAAGGTGGCCGGGGACGTGCTGTACACGGTGCTGGTGTACGCGGTGGCGGTGCTGGTCGCGCCGCGGACCGGGCCGGCACGGGCGGGGGCGGTGGCGCTCGGGGTGAGCTGGGCGGTGGAGTTCTTCCAGGCCACCGGGATTCCCGCCGGGCTGGCCCGGCACAGCCTGCTCGCGCGGCTGGTGCTCGGGACGACGTTCAACGTTCCGGACCTCCTCTGGTACGTGGTCGGGGCGGCGGGCGCTGTAATAATGCACATTATTAGCGTCAGATTGACGATAAATGGTCGGCCGGGTTAGCGTGCCGGGCATGCGAGTGACTGTGGAGCGGGAGGACATCCACCCGGGCGACCATCCGCCGGTGTGGCTGCTGACGGCCGACGGTGCGACCCCGCTGGGCGAGTTCATCGACAGCGTGGCCGGCTATGCCTATCCGATGCCGGGCGCGAGCTGGGCGGTGGTGCGCGCGGGTGAGGGGCGGACCGCGGTGCCGATCGCCACGGTGGCCAGGGTGTGGGACCGGGCGCGGTTCACCGACGAGGCGGACCGGCTGCTGCGGCTGGACTCGCTCTGCGACGGCGCCCAGGAGCTGCGCCTCCACCTCTGGTGCATGCCGGGGACGGTCCCGGTCTCGGAGGCGGACCTGAGGCCGCCCGAGATCGGCCGTGTGGAGGGGTTCGCGCTCCGGGTGCTGGACGCGGCGGTCACCGTGGCGGGGTGGTTCCGGCGGCGAGGCTGAGGACCTGGTCGACGGTCCAGTGGTCGGCGGCGTGGGTGCCGTAGTGGGCGGCGAGCAGGCGGCCGTCGGGGGCGAGCAGGAAGTCGGCGGGCAGGCCGAGGCGCCCGCCGAGCGGGCGGTTGGCCGGCGGCCGCTCCTGCCCGCGCAGGATCAGCGGCATGCTGCGGAGCACGCCCCGGGCGATCGCGGGCCAGGCCCGCGGGTCGAGCAGCGCCCGGGCTCCGCGCTCGACCCCGTAGGCGCGGTAGAGCCGCTGTTCCGGGTCGGCGACCAGGGCGAACGGCAGTGCGTCTGCGTACTCGCGCAGTTCGGCCGCCGGGGAGTGGAAGACGACGGCCTCCCGGATGCCCGCGGCCCTCAGCTCCCCGTGGCGCAGCGCGAAGCCGCGCAGGTGCAGGTTGCAGATCGGGCAGCCGGCGAAGCGGCGGAACTGCAGGTGCGTCAGCCCGTTGGCGGGCGCGGGCGGCAGGGGCAGGCCGGTGACGTCGGTGGTCGGGAGGGACGGTGCGGTGGTGCCGGGCCGGAGACGGGACACGTGGGCTCCTCGCGGGCTCGTCGCAATAGGGGTAGGCCGTACGCCTAAACTGTAGGCGTATGCCCTACGCTGTCAATCCGTGCCCCGCCCCCGCTCTCTGACGACCCAGCAGATCGCCGCCGCCGCGCTCGCCGTGATCGACCGCGACGGCCTGCCCGCCCTCTCCATGCGCACGGCGGCCGAGGAGCTGGGCCGCCGCCCCATGGCGCTCTACCGCTATGTCGAGGACCGGGAGGAACTCGAGTGCCTGGTGGTGGACCTGACGCTCGGCGCCGCACTGCGGGAGCCGGCGCAGGGCCCGCCGCGGGCGCGGCTGCTGGCGCTGCTGGCGGCGATGCGCGAGGCGGTGGCCGCGCACCCGGGCGTGCTGCCGCTGGCGGTGCGCCACCACGGGGGCTGCCTGGCGGTGATGCGCTGGCGGGAGTGGCTGCTGGAGGCGCTGGCGGACGCCGGCGTGGCCGGCCCGGCGCGGGCGGGGGCGCTGCACGTGCTGGTGTCGTACGTGATCGGTGCGCTGGAAGTGGAGCAGCAGGGCGTGGGCGAGGGGGTCGGCGGCGAGGCGTTCCCGCTGCTGGCGGAGGCGTTGGCGCAACGGTCGGCGGCGGAGCCGGGGGAGGCGTTCGCGGGCGGTGCGCGGGCGGTGCTGGACGGGCTGGGGGTCGGCTGACGGCGGAGCCCGGTCCTGGGGAGTGACTTCTCGAAGCGAGGGTGACGGGGGCGCCGCATAGGCTGGCTCCCGCGCCGTTCGCCGCGCCCCTGTGGTCGTCCCTAGGAGCCCCACGTGCAGCCTGTCTTCGTCGATTTCTCCACCGCCGTCCCGCGGACCGGCAACGCCGTGGTCGCCGCCGAGCGGGCCTACTTCGCGGGCGACCACTTCGCGCTCGACTGCGGGGCCACGGTCGCGATCGAGTTCGAGGTCCCGGAGCAGGGCGTCGAGGACGAGCTCACGGTGAAGATCCGCGCCCTGGTCTCCAAGCTCGGCCCGCGGCCCGGCTTCGCGCCGCTGGAGGTCGCCGTCAACTCCGAGGTGATCGTCAGCGACTACCGGATACCGGGCGGCGGAGACCTCCCGCAGCAGATCGTCTTCGCCGTCCCCGCCGACCTGCTGGTCCCGGGCGAGACCAACACGCTGACCCTGCGCAGCGCCGCGGACGCGCGCTCGCACCTCTGGCTCTACCGCGTGCTGGCCGAACCCGTCTGGGACCGCGACGAGGCCGAACGCGCCTGGCTGGCCGACTCGATGGGCCGCTCGCTGCTGACCTACCGCACCGACCGCCGGGCGCCCGGCGCGCAGGAGTGGGAACCGACGGCGACCTGGCGGCTGCACCTCGCCTCCGGCGAGGGCGCGATGCCGTCCCGGCTGGACTGGCGGGTGCGGTCGGGCGCGGAGGCGTCGGTGGAGTTCGCGCTGGAGCTGAACACCTTCTACGGCCACGCGCGGGACGCGGGCGGCCAGTGGTACGAACTCCGCGGTGAGTTGACGGATCGTCAGACTTTTCCCGGCGACGCGGACCCGGGCGCGACCCGGACCTTCGCCACCGAGGCGGGCTGGGGCGGGCGCTGGCACCGGGGCGGTCCGCTCACCTTCCACCTCGCGGTGGGCGAGGAGACCCCCTTCGACCGGATCGCCTGGGCCGACCAGCGGGCCTGCTCCGCCTCGATCGGCCTGGCGGAGGACGGGAGTTCGTTCCTGGGCTGGTCGCAGCGCGTCAACGAGGGCCCGGTCGGCTACCGGGGCGAGGCCGTCGAGGCCGAGGAGCCGGAGCGCCCGGCCGAGCAGCAGGCGCCGAACACCCTCGGCGAGGACCTGGACCAGCTGGGCCAGGCGCTCAGCAACCTGGCGGACACGGCGGTGAAGTCGCTCGGGACCTTCCTGCGCAGGCTCTGAGGGCGGCCCGGCCGTCTCCACGGGCGGGCCGGGTCACGCCGATTCGCGGCAGACGAGGGTGGTGGGCAGCAGAGTCCTGGGATCCGGTTCCGTCCGGTTCTCGATCAGTGCGAGGATGTGACGGGCCAGCGTCGAGCCCTGCTCCTCGACCGGCTGCCGGATGGTGCTGAGCGGAGGGCGGGTGCGCTGGGCCACCGGATCGTCGTCGAAGCCGATGACCGCGACGTCGTCGGGCACACGGCGTCCCGCCCGGCGCAGCGAGCGCAGGGCTCCGGCCGCCATCAGGTCGGAGGCGACGAAGACGGCGTCGAGGTCGGGCCGGCGCCTGAGCAGCCGGGTCATGGCCTGTTCGCCGGACTCCAGCGAGAAGTCCCCGAGGTCGACGACGGGTTCCAGGCCGGTGGCCGCCAGGGTCTCGGTGAAGCCGCGGAGCCGGTCCTGGCTCGCGGCCATGTCGCGCGGCCCGGCGATGGTCCCGATGCGCTGGCGGCCGGCCGCGAGCAGATGGCGCACGGCGGCCTGCGCACCCCCGTAGTTGTCGGTGTCCACGTACGGCGCCCCGTGCTCCGCCAGCGGCCGGCCGCACAGCACGGTGGGCACCTTCGCGGTGTCCAGCAGGGCCATCACCGGATCCGAGCCGTGGGAGGAGACCAGCAGGACCCCGTCGACTCCGCGGTGCACGAAACGGGCCGCCGCGGCGTACTCGCTCTGGTCCCGCACCGCGACGAACGCCAGCTGGTAGCCGACGGGGGCGAGGGTCCGCGAGGCGCCGTGGAGCAGGCGGGCGAAGAAGGGGTCCGAGAAGAACCGCTCGCTGGACTCGGTGATGATCGCGGCGACGGAGCCACCCTGCGCCCGGTGCCGCCCATGGGTCCAGGGTGCTCGCCGGCGGACGTATCCGAGTCGTGAAATCGCCTCCTGGACGCGGCGGTTCGTCTCTTCGCTCACCCGCGCCGAGCCGGTGAGGACCCGGGACGCGGTGGCTGTCGACACGCCGGCGAGCAGGGCCACGTCGGCGAGGGTGGGCGGGCTGACGAGGGCGTCGGCGGGTGCGGTCACGGGCTCCTCCACTCCACGGGGTACCGGGTACCCGGCGCCCGGAGACGGGAAGGAGCGGGGACGCCGGCAGGGTCGGGCAAGGTCGGCCCGGGGTCGCGGCCGACCGGTGGTCAGCGGACGCCGGGACCGCTCGGCAGGATGCGCGGCAGCCGGGCCGCCTCGTCGGTCAGCAGCACCGCGGCCCGCTGCTCGCGCTCCCGCAGCTCGGTCAGACCGCTGCGGATCCGGCCCGCCGACAGCGTCGGCGTCCCGGCGTGGAAGGCGTTGACCTGGTCCGAGAGCGCGTTGGCCAGCTGCGCGATGCCCGAGTACGCGGCGCGGACCTGGTGGCCGTGCCGGGTGAGGGCCAGGAACCGGCTGAACAGGGTGCGCGAACCGGCCAGCAGGGCCATGCTGTTGACGCCGGGCACCCGGTACACGGCCCCGGCCTGCGCACGCTCGGCCACCAGGCCCGCACCGATGAGGTCATAGATCTGGAACCCGTCGCGGTACCGGGCGAGGAACGCCCGGTACGCGGACTCGAACCCGTCCAGATCGGGGTCCGACTCGCGCACCACGGTGGAGGAGTCGACGAACCAGCGCTCCGGCTCGCGGGCGTAGCCCTCGCGCAGCACGTCCCAGCCCACCGTCAGCGGGACGTACTCGTGGTCGTCGGAGGTGTTGTCGAGCAGCAGCACCTCGGTGCTGCTCGCCCCGCACACCAGGAACGAGTGCAGCAGCCGCTGTTCCTCCGGAACGGTGCCGACCCGGCGCATGAACTCCACCCAGTGCGGGAGGTGGTGCCGGGGCGCGTAGAAGAACACCGGCTGCCCGGCGGCGAGGAACCCGGGCAGGCCGGATTCGAACCGGTCGATGGCCACCGTGCCGGCCGAGAGCAGTTCGAACCCGAGCAGACGCAGATCGCCCCCGGTCACGTACGGCGGCTCGAAGGCCCAGCGGTCCTTTCCGCGCAGGTGGCAGTGGCGGTAGACGGCCGCGGTCGAACCCAGCGCACGGTACATCAGGAGGTCGGACCAGGGGGTGCTGCCCGCGACGTAGGCCAGGAGTTGTGACCTCCGGCAGTGGAGGTGGTTGTTCGGGTCCTGAGTGCGGATGCGGTCGACATCCGGTATCCGGATCATCCGGTCGGTGAGCGCCACCGTGGTTCCTTCCCTGACGTGCTGGTCGGGGCGGTCCTCCATTCCAGCGCCCGACAACAATGGCGGACGAAGACAGGCGGTTATGACGAGATCTTCGCTCCGGCGGCGGACACCGTCAAGGCGTACGAAGTTTCCCGGGAACGCGCTCACCCGGCCCGGTGGCCGCACCGGAGCGCATGTAAGTTTCATCGGACTTTGACCGGCAATCACGCGCGGCTGCATATTGCTGACCGAGTGACCGATCGCTACTCCGGCTACCGGTGAGGACATACCTGTGCGGGTGTTACTTCATTTCGGCGGGCTGGGCGATCCCGAAGGACCGCTGCTGAGCAGGCTCCGTCAACTGTTCCGGCAGCAGCAGAATTCCCGATTCTTCGCCTCCGCTTTCACGGGCGTCGAAACGGCCTTCGAGATCGTCGGACGCGAGGAATGCGCCCGTTTCCTGCCGGGCGGGTTGCCGATACGCGACTGGCTGGCCGACTCCGCCGAGCAGTCGGCGGCCGTGAATTCGCTCGGCTCGGTGGCCGAGGGCGTGCTGCTGCACCTCTACCAGCTCTGCGTCCTCCAGCCGGGGCCGGGGGATCCGCTGGCCCGGGCGAACGGGTCGGGCGGCCTGCGCCCGGTCGGAGCGGTCGGGCACAGCCTGGGCAGTTACGCCGCCGTCTTCTCGGCCCTGCACGTCGGCGGCCGGCGGGAGTACGCGGCAGCCGCCGCCCGCTCGGTCGCCCAGGTCACCGTGGCTCTGCTGCGCTGTCAGCAGGCCGTTCCCGCGGCGCCCCGGTCGGACGCGGAACTGCTGCGCCGGCACGCCGCGCTCGGGCCGGCGGCCGGCGTCCCCGGGGCGATGGCCGCCGTCGTGGGCCCGCGGCGCCCGGCGCTCGAGGAGGCGATCCGGCGCAGCGGCGGCGATCCGGGAGCCCGGGTCGAGATCGGCCTCGTCAATTCGCCGACCTTCCACGTCCTCACCGGCGGTACCGAGGCGCTGATGAGGCTCCGGCTCGCCGAGGACGAACTCTTCGAGCGGCCCGGGGTCCGCTGGACCTACCTGGGCGCCACCGCCCCCTTCCACAGCGCGGTGCTGGGCTCCGCCCTGGCGCTGATCCGACACGACATCGACCACAACTGGCAGGCCGTCAAGGGCGACGACCTGACCATGCCGGTCTACGGCACCGGCACGCCCGCCAACCTGCAACTCTCGCCCCACGTCCTGTACGAGGTGGCCGAGCAGCAGATGTGCCGTCCCTTCGACTGGCCGCAGCTCCTCGACACCGCCGTGGCGGAGCTGGCCCCGGACCTGGTCCTCGACATCGGCCCCGGCGTCTCCGCCGCCGCGCTGACGCGCTCGCGGCTGCGCGAGAGCGGATCGGCCGCGCGGTTCAGCTCGATCTGACCGCCGGAGCACCGAACGCGGTCGCGCGCAGGGCCTTCACACCACGAGAAAGGGGGGCACGCCGTGCGCTGCCTCGTCTTCCCCGGCCAGGGCGTCCAACGCCCCGGCATGGGCTCCGAGTTGTTCGACCTGTTCCCGGAGGAGGTCGAAGCGGCCGACGCGGTGCTCGGCTACTCGATCCGGGACCTGTGCCTGCACGACCCCGACGGGCGGCTGGCCGACACCCGCTACGCTCAGCCCGCCGTCTTCCTGGTCAACGCGCTCGACGCCCGGCGGCTCCAGGCGGAGGAGGGCGGTGCGGCCGAGCCCGTCGCCTGCTACGCCGGGCACAGCCTGGGCGAGTACAACGCCCTGGTGGCCGCCGGCTGCCTCGATCTGCTGTCCGCCCTGCGCCTGGTGCGGGCGCGGGCGGAGGCCATGGCCTCGGTGCGCGGCGGCGCGATGTCGGCGGTGGCGGGGATGGCCGCCGAGGACGTGGAGTCGGCGCTGCGGGCAGCGCGGGTGCGGAACGTCTACGTGGCCAACCGCAACTCCGACCGGCAGACCGTCGTCGCCGGCGGCCGGGACGAGATGGCCGAGGCCGCCGGCGTGCTGCGGGGCGCAGGCGCGCGGGCGGTGGTCCCGCTGCCGGTCAGCGGCCCCTTCCACACCCCGTTGATGGCGCCCGCGGCGCGGGCGTTCATGGCAACCCTGAGCGGCCAGGCCTTCGCGCCCCCCGCCGTACCGGTGTTCTCCGGCGTCACTGCGGCGGCCTTCGAGCCGGCCCGCGCCGCCGCGCTGCTCGCCGCCCAGATCACCGCCCCCGTGGAGTGGGTGCGCACCGTGCGCTCGCTGCGGGGCGCCGGCGTCACCCGGTTCGACGAGGCCAACGGGAGCACCCTCACCTCCCTGCTGCCCGCGATCGCCTGACCGCGCCGTGCCCGTCCCGAAGGAGAAGAACGTGAGCTCGGACATCGCAATCGTCGGCATCTCGGTGGAGGTACCCGGAGCACGGGACATCCACGCGTTCTGGGACCTCGTCGCGGAGGGGCGGAACCTCACCGGCCGCTTCCCCGAGCACCGGGCCCGGAGCATCGAGGACTACCTGCGCTACGTCTTCGGCACGACCGTCCGCTCCCCCGCGGACGCCGAGATCGGCTACCGCGACGGTGCCTACCTGGACCGCCCGGAGTACTTCGACGCCGAGTTCTTCGGGATGACCCCGAGGCAGGCCGCGACCACCGAACCGCACCTGCGGCACGCCCTGCGCGCCATGTACCTGGCGCTGGAGGACGCGGGCTACCAGGCCTCCCGGCTGCGCGGCACCCGGACCGGTGTCTTCGTCGGCTTCGCCGTCAACCCGGGCTCGGCCTACCTGGAGTACCTGTCCAAGATCGACCGGTCGCTGATCCAGCCGGCGCTCACCGGCAACGTGCCCACCATGATGGCCAACCGCCTCTCGCACCTGCTGGACCTGCGCGGTCCCAGCATGGTGGTGGACAGCGCCTGCTCCGCCTCGCTCGTCGCCGTCCACCAGGCCAAGAACGCCCTGCTGCTGGGCGACTGCGACACCGCCGTGGTCGCCGGGGCGCGCATCGTCAGCGCGCCGATCGACCATCCGGACACCCGGATCGGCATCGAGTCCTCCGACGGCCGCACCCGCACCCTGGACGAGCGCGCCGACGGCACCGGCTACGGCGAGGGCTCGGGCGCCGTCGTCCTCAAGCGCCTCGATCGCGCGCTCGCCGACGGCGACCGGGTGTACGCCGTCATCAAGGGCAGCGCCGTCAACCACGACGGCGTCGCCGGCGGGGTGACGACGCCCGACTCCGCCTCGCAGGCGGATCTCCTCAACACCGCCTGGGCGAACGCCGGGGTCGACCCGCGCAGCATCGGCTACATCGAACTGCACGGCACCGCGACCACGTTGGGGGATCCCATCGAGATCGAGGGCCTGCGGCAGGCGTTCGCGCCGCACACCGGCGACCACCGGTTCTGCGCGGTGGGCACGGTCAAGGCCAACATCGGGCACCTCTTCGAGGGTTCCGGCGTCATGGGCCTCATCAAGGCGGCGCTGGTCCTGCGCAACCGCCGGCTGCCGCCGCTGGCCGGCTTCGAACGGCCCAACCCCCGGATCGACTTCGAGAACTCGCCGATCCGCGTCCCCACCAGCACCGAGCCGTGGAGCAGCGAGCACGGTCCGCTCCGGTGCGGCGTCAGCGCGTTCGGGCTCGGCGGCACCAACTGCCACGTGGTGCTGGAGGAGTACGCCGCGCCGGTCCCGCCGCCCGGCGCCACCGGCGAACCCGCGCCCGCGGCCCAGCTGTTCACGCTCAGCGCGCACAGCGAGGAGTCGCTGCGGCTGCTGGCCCGCGCCTACGCGGACTGGTTCGAGCGCGGCCTGTTCGACGCGGTCACCCTCGCGGAGCTCTGCGCCGCCGTCCAGCACTCCCGGGCCGCCCACCGCCACCGGGTCGCCTTCACCGTCTCCGACCTCGGCGAGCTGCGCTCCCGGCTCGAGGCGCTGGCCGCGAACCGGCTCGTGGAGGCCGCACCGTTCCACTCCAGCCACCCGGACTGGGCGTTCTGGGCCCCCGACCCCGCCGGCGCGGCCGATCCGGGCACCGCCGCCCGGGCCGCCGCCTGGGCCGCCGGGGCCGACCTCGAACCCGACCCCCGCCAGGCCGCCGGTTCGCCGCCGCGGCCGGTCGACCTGCCGCCCTACCAGTTCGACGAACGCCGCGCCTGGATCGACTTCCCCGAGGACTGGCGGGAGTCCCTGGCGCTCGGCACCCCCGGGTCCGAGGGCCCGGCCACCCACCAGATCCTCTTCCGGCCCGCGGACGGACCCGCCCCCGCGGCCGACCCCGAGGCCCGGGTGCTCGCCCTGGTCGACGGCTCGACCGGGGCCGAAGCGCTGCTCCGCGAAGCCGGACTGACGGACAGTCAGATCATCCATGCGCCCGACGGGCCGGATGCCGAGGCGTTCTACGAGGACCTGGCCGTCCGGGCCGTGGACGAAGGCGTCACCCACCTCGTCCACGCCCTCGGCTTCGAGGCCGAACCGGCCCGGGACCTGGCCACCCTCGACGCCCGCCTGGAGAAGAACCTCCACGGCCTGTTCCGGCTCGCCAAGGCCCTGATCGCCGAAGGCGCCCAGCTCCACCTGGCCGTCCTCACCCGAACCGCCCTGGCCTCCCGCCGCGCGGAACCCGGCGTCGTGGCCGAGAACTCCACGCTGGCGGGCATGGCCAAGAGCGTGAGCCGCGAATACCCCTACCTCACCGTCTCCGTCGTCGACACCGACGAGGCCACGCCCGCCCGCACCGTCCTCGACGAGATCCTCGGCGCGGAGACCTCCGTCGTCGCCCTGCGCGAGGGCACCCGGCTGCGCGAGACCTTCGCCGAACTGCCGGAGACCGAGATCGCCGACCGCGGCGACTACCTCAAGCCCGGCGGCACCTACCTGGTCACCGGCGGCACCGCCGGACTGGGCCTCGCCCTGTGCCGTGAGTTCGCGGCCCGCCAACCCGGCATCAACCTCGTGCTGCTCAGCCGCTCCGGCGATCCCGGCAGCGGCCCGGACCAGGACGCGGGCGGCGACGGCGACCCGGCCCGGGCGCGGCTGCGGGCCGCCCTGCGGGAGCTGCGCGAGCTGGGAGCGGAGGTCCTGGTCCTCGCCGCCGACGCCGGCGACCCCGAGGCACTGGGGGCGGCCGTCGCCGCCGTCCGGGAGCGCTTCGGCCGCATCGACGGCATCGTCCACGCGGCCGGCCTCCCCGGCGGGGAGGTCATCACGCAGCGCTCCCGGGCGGACTTCGACGCGGTGATCCGCCCCAAGATCCACGGCGCGTTCGTCCTCGACCTGCTGACCCGCGACGACCGGCCCGACTTCATCGTCCACTTCTCCTCCGTGGCGGCCGTGTTCCCCGCCATCGGGCAGGCCGACTACGCCTCCGCCAACCAGTTCCTGGACACCCTGGCGGAGTCCGAGACCGACCCCGACTGCCACGTCATCACCTTCGACTGGGTCTCCTGGAAGGAGATCGGCATGGCGGTCCGCAGCCGTGCCAACGTCGACACCACCTTCAAGGCGCTGCCCACCGCGCTCGGCCTCGCGATCGCGGACACCGGACTGCGCTCGGACCGGGCCCGGGTGTTCGGCGGCGAACTGCACTACGAGGGCGACTACGCCGACGCCCTGCCCGGCTACCACATCGCACTCGACCCGCAGATCGCCGCCAAGCTCGAGGAGGCCTCGCGCCGCCGCGCCTCGCACCGCGAACGGACGGCCGGACAGGTGCGCAGGGAGATCGAGGAGTTGCCGGTCGAGCTCACCGGCCGCCTGGACGGCCGGTACACCGAGACCGAGATGGCGATCGGCCGCTGCTGGGCCCATGTCTTCGGATTCACCAGCATCGACGTCGATGCCGACCTCTTCGACCTCGGCATCGACTCGATCACCGGGATGTCGCTGGTGGCCACCGTCGCCTCGGTCCTGGGCATCGAGATGCAGAGCAGCGACCTCCTCGTGGACCGCACGGTCGCCGCCCAGGCCAAGATCGCCGATGAGCGCCGCCGCGCCGCCGGGACCGACGGTCAGCCCGGATGAGCGAGGCGACCCGTACCGGACCGCCCGGGGACACCGCGTCCCCGGGCGCCGCCGGCGCCGGCGCGATGGCGGCCGGGCACCCCGACCGGGGCCGTGCCGACCTCACCCGCGGCCCCGTCCTGCGTTCCGTGCTCGGCTTCGCCGTGCCCCTCACCCTGGCCAACCTCCTCCAGCAGACCTACCTGCTCGCCGACGGTGCCGTCCTGGGCCACTGGGTCGGCGTCGACGCCCTCGCCGCCGCCGGCGTCGTCCAACCGCTCTACCTCCTCGCGGACGGCGTCTTCCTCGGCCTGACCGGCGGCTTCGCGATCCGCCTCGCGCGCTTCACCGGTGAACGCTCCCGGCACGGCCCCGCCACCGTGGCCGCTGCCCTGGCCCTCGCCACCGCGGTGTGGGCGGCCCTGTGCCTGCTGGCCGCCCGCACGGCCGGCGCCGCCGTGCTGCGGCTGACCGGAGCCCGCGGCGAGGTGCTGCACGACGCCCGGCTGCTGCTGTCGACGTTCAGCTACGGCTTCCCGTCCGTCTTCGCGGTCTCCGCCGTCTTCGCCCTGCTGCGCGGACTCGGCGACTCCCGCGCCCAGATGCGGCTCATGATCGGCAGCAGCCTCGCCAACACCCTGCTGGCCTGGCTGTACGTCGCGGTGCTCCACCTGGGCGTCGCCGGTGCGGCCCTCGCCACGGTGACCGCCGCCACCGGCACCGCCGTCGCCGGACTCGCAGTGCTGTACCGCAGACGCGACCTCGCGCCGCGCCGCTCCCTCGGCCGTTCGGGCGTGTGCGCGGAAGCGGCCGCCGGCCTGCGGCTCGGCCTGCCCGGAGCCGCTCAGTACCTGCTCATCGCCCTCGGCATCGTGGCGCTGATCCGGATCGTCGCCCCGCTCGGTGCCTCCTTGCTCGCCGCGGTCACCGTCGTCGGCCGCCTGGAGTTCCTCGCCGCCACCGCGTTCCTCGACCTGTCCGGTGCGCTCACCGTCTTCGTCGCCCAGAACCTCGGAGCCGGCCGGCCCGACCGGGGCCGGGACGCGGTCCGCCGGACGCTGCCCTTCACCCTCGCGGCGGCACTCGCCGTCAGCCTCGCCGTGATCCTGCTGCGCCCGGCCCTCGCCGCGGCCGCCACCACCGATCCGGTCACCCGGCACCTGGTGGAGGTCTACATCCTCGTCACCTACCCGTGCTTCGCCCTCTACGCCGTCATGGCCGTGGTCCACGGCGCGCTCAACGGCATCGGCCGCACCGTCGTGCCACTGGTGTGCACGATCGTGTCGTTCGTCGCCGTCCGGCTGCCGCTGTCGTACCTGCTGCGGGTGCGGCACGGGGCCGACGGCGTGATGTGGGCCGTCGACCTCGGCTGGGTCGTCGGCGCGCTGTACACCGCGATCGCCGTGCGCCGCCACCTGCGCCGCAGGCCGGCCGGGCCGCCCGCGCTGCCCGGGATCGCCTGGAAACGGGTGCTTCCACCGCTGCTCTGCGCCTGCGCCGTCCTGCTGGCGACCGCCGGCCGCTACGGCTACTTCCGCGACGAGCTGTACTGGCTCGCCGCCAGCCGCCACCTCGCTCCCGGGTACGACGACCAGCCGCCCCTGGTGCCGCTGATCGTCCGGGCCGAGACCTGGATCGGCGGCGACTCGGTGCAGGTGGTGCGCATCGCGCCGATGCTCTTCGCGGTCGCCATCGCGCTGGTCTCGGTCCTGTGCGCCAGGGAGCTCGCGGGGACGGACGAGGCCCGCTCGCACCGCGCCCAGCAGATCGCCGCGATCGCCGTCTCGACCTCTGTGCTCGTGCTCGTCGAGGGACACCTGTTCACCACCGCCACCACCGGCGTCTTCTTCTGGGCGGTGGCGATCTGGCTGCTGCTGCGGCTGCTGCGCACCGGCGACCGCCGCCTGTGGTACGGCTTCGGCGCCACGCTGGGCCTCGGCATGCTCAACAACGACACCATCGTGATCCTGGCGCTGTCCCTGCTGGTCGCCGCCCCGCTCACCGGCAACGCCCGGCTGCTGCGCGACCGCGCCGTCTGGCTGTCGGTGCTGCTGGCGCTCGCCATCGCCGCGCCGGCCCTGCTCTGGCAGGCGGCGCACGGCTGGCCGCAGTTCACGATGGCCGGCCACCTGTCCACCTGGCCCAAGCGGTTCGTGGCCCTCCCCATGCAGGTGGAGGCGGCCACCCTGCTCAGCTGGGTGTGGGTGATGGGCTGGCGGCTCACCTGGAAGGACACCCGCTACCGGATGCTGGCCCTCGCCTACGCGGTGAGCCTGGTGATCGTGGTCGCCGCCGGCGGCAACTTCTACTACCCGATGGGCTGGTACCCGCTCCTGCTCGGAGCCGGGGCGGTCTGGCTGGCCGACCGCTGGTCGGGCGGGCGGCGGTGGTTCGCCGCGCTCACCGCGGCCAGCGCCGTGGTCACCCTCGCCGTGGGGCCGCCGATCCTGCCGGTGTCCGTCTACCAGCACCTCACCGCGGTCAACCCGTTCAACGCCGACTCCATCGGCTGGCCCCAACTCGCCCGGGAGGTGGCGGTGCTGGAGCAGCGCAATCCCGGCGCCACGCTGCTCGCCGTCAACTACGGCGAGGCCGGGGCGCTGGCCCACTACGGTCCGGCCCTCGGCCTGCCCGCCGTCTACGCGGACCAGAACGGGTACAGCCGATTCGGCCGGCCCACCGGCGTGTCCGGCACCACCATCGCCATCGGCTACGGCCCGCAGGCCCTGGAGCCGTACTGGCGCAGTTGCGTCGTCGCCGGGCACATCGACAACGGACAGGGCATCGCCAACATCGAGCAGGGACTGCCGATCCTGGTGTGCACGGGGCAGGAGTACAGCTGGGAGCGACTGTGGCCGCTGCTCAAGCACTACGACTGAGACGCGCGGCCGGGCTGCCCGTCCCCGGACTTGTGCGTGGCCCGGGCCCGCCGCCATGATCGGGCCGGCGGCCGGGTTGTCGGCCGGCGGTTCACGGGGTGGTTCTGGTGCGTCGCGGGCGAGCGCAAGTGCCGCCCGCGCGCAGGCCGTGGGCGCCCTCGCCGTAGGAGCGGCGCTTCTACTTCTGCCGGGGCAGGTCGGCGAAGACCCGCCAGCCGGCATCGAGCTTCATCGGGGCGGCCCGAGTGCGACCACCTCGCGCTCGGCGGCGTCGAGGTCGGCCACCCCGACGTCGAGGGGAACTGCTGCGGGTGGGCCGGGTCCGGCCACTGCGGCGGGTGGAACTCCTCGACCCGCTGGAAGGCCAGCATCAGCCCGTCCGGCGTGTGCAGGGTGGCCCACCCCTCGTCCAGCGGCCAGCGCGGATCGGGCCGGTCCAACTCCCCGCCGAGCAAGGCGGCATAGAAGCGGGCCGGCACCGCCGGGTAGTGACAGTCCAGGACCACGCACGGAAGGGTGCCGATCATCGGCGCCTCCTCGCGAACGACGGCTTCCAACCTGATGATGACCCAGCCGACCAGCGCGACCGGGGTCATCCGGTCCCATATCGCCGCCCCGACGGTTACCAGGGACGAGTGCTGAGTGATGCTCGCATTAGCGGGGCGTTATCGGTCTCCTGTTCCGTTCGAGGTGCACACGCACGACAGACATATGTATGAAGGAGCAGGACATCAACAAGCACCTCAGGCGGACGCTCATCGCCACCGCCGGCCTGGCCCTGGCCCTGGGCGTCGCGACCCCGGCCAACGCCACCGAGTTCGAAGGCCAGGTTTCCTCCAAGGACGTCGCCGGCTGCCACGTGGACCTGGTGGTCAAGGACTACGACAGCACCCAGACGTACTACGCCCAAGGGGTGTTCTACGCCGACAGCAGCGTCAACAACGGTGACGTCTGCCACATGTGGCTCGAGCGCCGGACCCTCAGCGGCGGCTACCAGTGGACCCAGGTGAGCGGCATGCACTACCTGCACGACTCCAGCGGGGACTCGACCTACTGGTACTGGGACGGCCCCGGATACCGGGTGGAGGCCTGCGCGGCGAAGTTCCGAGCAAGCGGCGCGTTCGTCGGCCAAGCCTGCACCAGCGAATACTGATCCACTCCACTGCCCCGGAGTGCCGAGCACTCCGGGGCGGTTTCGTTCCCGGTGCACGCCGTAGAAGTGCGATTGTTCGCCTGCGGGGATCGGGTGTGTAGAGGTCGGCGTCGTGGCCCACGGGCCGGCCGCCCTGGGAGCCCTTCTTCCTCCGGTTCGCGGCCTGGTCCTACTTCTCCGGGATGACCGCCTTGCTTCCGCGGGATGAGTAGGCTTTGTCCCCGGCGACCGCGTCCGGCCGGATGCGGGGGCGGCCGACGGGCCCCCGGACCCGGATCTTCCCCGGCACCGGGATGAGCTGCGGGCTGTCGGCTGCCTGTCCGGCGGTCAGGACGAAGGCCAGCGGGCGGCACTTGCGGTCGGCGGCGAGGTGGACCTTGCTGGTCAGCCCGCCCCGCGAGCGGCCCAGCAGAGCGGCCTTCAGTCGGAGCTTTCGGCGGCACCGGACGCGTCGTCGCTCCTCCCGTTCGGGGCCGGCTTCGGCGGCATGCCTGGTTTTTGATCACGACTCGATACGCGCCCTGGTGGCGCGCAGACGCGGCGGCCCGTTGCGCTCGGGCCGCCGCGTGCGGCCGGGGCGACTCACGTAGCATGCCGCCCCGTGGTGGTGGGACTGACGGGGCATCAGATCAGTTCGGGTTGAGGGTCTTCTCCCAGAGCTCGCGGGTCGGCCCCGGGGGCGGGCCGGTGAACTCGGGGTTGGCGCGCAGCCAGGCGGTGACGCGGGACTGGATCTCCGGGGTCGCGTAGGCCTGGACGGGCGTGCGGACCATCTGCGCGACCTGGGCGCGGGCGCGGGCGACGGTGAGGTCGTCGGCGGAGCAGGGGCCGAGGGCGGCGCGGTTGAGGGCGTCCGGGGGCGGGGGCGCGGGTGGCAATCCCTTGAGGGAGGCCTGGAGTTCGGCCCGGCGGTCGCGGTCGATCGTGGTCTGGACGTCGAACCAGGGGCGGAGGGTGTCGAGTCGCCAGCGGTGGTAGTCGGTGGCGAGGGTGGGGGAGGTCGGGTCCTGGTGGGCCAGCCAGTCGGCCGAGAGGAGGGCGAGGGAGATGCCCTGGCCGAGGGTGGGGTTGGTGTGGATCGCCGAGTCGCCGATGCTCAGGAGGCCGGTGACGGTGGGGCCCTTGTCGTCGTGGAGGGCGGTCCAGCGGTTGTCGAGGCCGGCCATGGCGTGCACGTCGGTGACGGGTTGGTGGGGTTGCGCGAGCCAGGCGGCGCCGCCGGGGAAGAGGCGGGCGGCGCGGTCGTAGGTGGCGGGGTCGCGCAGGGCGGTGCGGGTGGGGTCGTTGACGGCGACGGTGAAGGCGAGGGCGAAGTAGTCGTTGTCGGCGGGGAAGATGCCGAAGGCGGTGTAGGGGGTGAGGCAGCCGGCTCGGGGCGGGTCGGGGGTGGTGGCGTCGGTGCTGCGGTACCAGCGGCAGAAGTAGGCGATGCCGGTGCGGGTGACGTCGGTGACCGCCGGGCGGGCGCCGATGGCGTCGAGCCAGCGGTGGATGGGGGAGCGGCGGCCGGCGGCGTCGAGGACGAGATCGGCGCGGAAATCGCCGGTGGGAGTGTGGACGCCCATGACGTGGGGTGCGGGGCCGGGGAAGTAGAGGAGGCCGGTGGCTGTGGTGCCAGGGCGGTGGGTGATGGAGGGCTCGGCCTGGACGGCGCGGGTGAGGGCTGATTCGAGGAGGATGCGGCGGGCGCGGAGGGTGACGAGGTCTTCGTCGCCGGGGTGGTCGGAGGGGCCGAAGGCGGCGAGGTCGGGGTGCTCGGTGGCGCCGAGGCCGAGGAGGGTGGCGTAGACGTCGGGGGCGGCGGCGCGGAGGACCGTGCGGATGGGGGCGCGGAGGAGGTGGGGTTGGAGCGCTTGGGGAGTGGCGGGGCGGTGCCAGTGGAGGAAGTCGGCGTCGAGGTCGGGGGAGAGGGGGCGGGCCTCGCGTTCGAGGAGGGTGATGCGGTGGCCTTGGCGGGCGAGGAACAGAGCGGCGGCGAGACCGGTGATCCCGCCGCCGATGATTGCTATGTGCGAGGTCAAGAGAGGGAGTTGTCCTTGAGAGAGGAGAGGAAGGCGGCGAAGGAGGGGGTGGGGAAGAGGAGGGCGGGACCGTGGGGGTCCTTGGAGTCGCGGAGGGGGAGGGTGGTGGTGAAGTGGGATGCGATCTCCACGCAGGCGCCCTGGCCGCTGCTGTAGGAACTCTTGCGCCATTGAGTCGCTGTCAAGTCACTCTGCATAGCTCTCAAATTCCTCTCGAAGCTTGCGGATCGCTGCGAGGGAGGCTGTCCGGGACAGCGCTTCCACCTGCAGGCGATCGTACTTGCTGCTCAGCGACTCGACAGCTTCCTGATCAGCTTCGAGGTATCCCCGCTGTTCGGTCTCGGTGTATGCCACCGTCGTTCGATCTGGAAGGGTCAGAAGGATCGCTGGGTGGATGAACGGCCTGTCGGCTCCCAGGGCAATCGGCGCTACTTGGATGATGATGTTGGGCAGCTGAGCGAGCGTTTCCAGATGCCGAAGCTGTCGAGCCATCGCTGCGGGGCCGCCGATGGGGCGTCGGAGAGCTGCCTCGTCGATGACGGCGTGAATCAGCGGCGGTCGCTCACCTGTGAGTAGCCGTTGGCGGGTGAGAACCATGGTGACGCGTTCCTCGGCTTGTTCGGGAGTCGCCTCACCGCGTCGAATGTTGCCGCTTTGGAGGGCACGCGCGTACTCCTCCGTCTGGAGCAGTCCGGGGATCAGGTCGATCTCGAACACGCGGATGAGCTTGGCTACAGCCTCCTTCGCCACGAACTCCGGGAATCCTTCGATCAGAGCCGAGTTGAACTGGTGCCACCAAATCATCACCAGGGCCCCGTGGGCGTTGAGCACCTTGTCCGCCAGGGTGGCGAACTCCAGGGTCGCGTTCTTCTTCGCGTGTTCGATATTGCTGATCAGGGAGGCCGAATAGTTCATCAGTTTGGCCAGCTGAGCCTGGGTCAAGTTGGCGGCCTCGCGGAACCGGCGCAGCTGAACTGCGAAGCTGTGCCTGGGAGATAGCGACGGATCGACGCTCTTCTTGTTCACCACGCGGCCCCCAAAATTACCCGGGCAAGAGTCAAGATCCCTGGCTTCCAACCATAGCGTCCGATGGCGTATCCATATCCCCAGAGTCACAAACTCGTCGCGCTGAGCGACCTCACCGCCCCGGAGCCTCGCTATGCCCACCCCCCTCTCCCGCCACCTCTCCGACGCCCGCGCCTACACCGCCGACGTCCTCGAAGACCTCCTCGCCCTCCTCGCCCTCGCCAACGTCCAACTCCCCAGCGTCGGGGTCGACTGGCGTTCCGGCCAAGCCACCGGCGTCTACCTCATCGACCTCGGCGCCGCCCGCCCCGACGTCATCGACAAGCTCCTCCCCGTCCTCCGCGCCGGCCTCAAGTCCCTCGCGCAGCAGCAGGGGTGACCAGCCCCGTGAGCAAGATGACCATCCGCGTCTACCGCATCACCCCCGCCGGCAAGCGCATCCCCCTCGCCCGCAAGCGCCGCGTCACCGTGGACCCCGACTTCTACGTCCTCCCCATCACCGGCGAATGGCCCGTCTGCCGCTGTCCCAGGCACCGCCCGCCCGACGCGTAGCCAACTCGAACGCCCCCATCCCCGCCACGACCACCCCGAACGTCACGCCCAACGCGGGCAGCGCCGCCGCCGTCCAGTGCAGCTGGCTCGGAAACAGCACATGCCCCGGCCGCCCGAAGTCGACCAGCACGACTTCCCGCGCCCCCACCGAAACCCCCGACGGCCCCGTCGCCGGGTCGTCCACACTCGCCCGCACCGGCCGCCCGTCCCGCCCCGCCACCTCCACCGTGAAGCCGTTCGGACTCTCCCTGCTCGCCGTCTTCGCGTAGTCCACCCCCACCACCACCGCATCCGCCCGCGCCGCCCCGTGGAAGTGCACCCACGCCTCCGCATACGCGGCGCCGTACCAGCCACCCAGTGTCATCGCCGCCGCGCCCACCACCAGCTGCACCCAAGGCCGCGCCTCGCCCGCAGGCGACCGCCCCGACCCCGAACCCACCCGCACATCGAGCCATGCCGGCTCCGCTTCCACGCTCACGGGCGGCACAGTACTCCGCACTCAAACGATCACTTCACCGAGGTCGGCAGCCCGAACCGCTCGAACTGCTCCGCCCCCAGGAACGACACGATCTCGCAGATCCGGTCCTCCCGGAGCGTGAGCACGGTCACCGAGAACCCCGTGTGAAGCTCCTCAGGCCCCGCCCCCACCCAACACGCCACCGCCGCCTGCCCGTTGACCGCCACGGCCCGCGTCCGCCAGCTCGGGCAGCGGGTCAGCGGCACCTCCACCGCGAAGTCCATCACCGCCGCCAGCCCCCGGTACCAGCTCGCCAGCGGCGGCATCGACCAGGTCACGTCCGCCGTGAGCAGCGCCACCAGCGCCTCCGCATCCCCCCGCTCCAGCGCCGACGAGTACGCGGCCACGACCTCCCGCATCCGCGCGTCCCCGATCTTGCGCAGCGTCTGCTGCTGGCTGCGCGCCGGCACCTTCTCCGCCAGCACCCGCCTTGCCCGGGCCAGCGCCGAGTTCACCGAGGTCGTCGAGGTGTCCATGATCCCCGCGATCTCCGCCGCCGAGAACCCCAGCACGTCGAACAGCAACAGCGCCGCCCGCTGGTTCCCCGGCAGGTGCTGCAGCGCCGCCACGAACGCCAGCTCCACCGCCTCCCGCTGCTCGTACCGCGCCGCCGGACCCCCGCCCGTCGGCAGCTCCGCGTCCGGGTACGGCCCCAGCCACGCCACCTCGCCGAGCGGCGCCGCGTCCAGCACCGCCCGGTCGCTGGACGGCCCGAGGTCCACCGGCATCGCCCGCCGCCCCCGCGCCTGCGCCGCGTCCAGGCAGGTCCGGGTCGCCACCGTGTACAGCCAGGAGCGCAGCGACCCCCGCCCCTGGAAGCGCTCGAACCCGCGCCACGCCCGCAGCAGCGCCTCCTGCAGCGCATCGTCCGCATCGTGCACCGAGCCGAGCATCCGGTAGCAGTGCGCGTGCAGCTCGCGCCGCAGCGGTGCGACGAGCCGGGTGAACGCGGCACCGTCCCCGCCGCGCGCCCGTGCAAGATCGGCCGCCTCCGGCGACTCGAACGGATCTTCGGAGGAAATCTCGCTCACAAGCGACGATTCTGCCCCACCCCCGGAGTCCCACCTTGCGACCGCACATCCGACACGTCCGCAAGGAGCCTCCCGTGCAGGAAGACAGCACCTTCCCCCACACCGTCGCCTGGTTCGACGTCTCCACCCCCGACGCCCCGCGCGCCCGCCGCTTCTACCAGGAGATGTTCGGCTGGCCGGTCAACGTCCTGGACGACACCTACTCGCTGGTCGGCGACGCGGACGGCCGCCCCACCGGCGGCATCGGCCAGGCCGGTCCCGGCAGCCCCTACACCGGCATCGCCGTCTACTTCCGGGTCGCCGACGTGGAGACCGCGCTCGCCCGCGCCGAGGAACTGGGCGGCGCCCGCCGCCTGGAGCCGCGCGCACTGCCCGGGATGGGCCGGATGGCCGTCTTCACCGACCCGGACGGCAACGTCGTCGGCCTGCTGAGCGACTGAGGAGAGAGGAGAGAAGAGCCATGAGCAACGAGGACACCTTCAAGCAGGAGCTGCGCGGACACCTCCAGGAGGCCCGCGACGTGCTGGTCTGGAAGCTCGACGGCCTGACGGAGGCCGAGATCCGCCGCCCGCTGACCCCGACCGGCACCAACCTGCTGGGCCTGGTCAAGCACCTGGCCGGGGTCGAACTGCTCTACCTGGGCTTCGTGTTTGGGCGGCACTACCAGGAGCCGGTGCCGTGGTTCCGGCCCGACCTGGGCCCGGACGCCTTCGCCCCCGACACCGACAAGTGGGCCACCGCCGAGGAGTCCCGGGAGTTCGTCACCGGCGTCTACCGCGACGCCTGGCGGCACGCCGATGCCACCCTGGCGGCGCTGCCGCTGGACACCGTCGGCTTCGTCCCGTGGTGGCCCCGGGAATACGGGCCCGCCACGCTGCACCGGGTCGCGGTGCACCTGATCGCCGAGACCTCGCGGCACGCGGGGCACGCCGACATCGTGCGCGAGCTGATCGACGGCTCGGCCGGCTACCAGCAGGACCGCCGCCAGCTGCCCAGCGAGGAGCCGGGCTGGTGGCAGGCGCACCGGGCGAAGCTCGCGGCCGAGGCCGCGGCGGCCGCGGGCGGCTGATCCCGCAGGCCGGCGGGCGGCGGCGACGGCCTGTCGCCGCCCGCCGGCCTGCGCACCGGCGAGGCCGTTCCCGGTCCTTTGTCGACTCCTCGTCAGATCGTCCGTCCACCACCGGCATTGGCCGGCACCGCCCCGCGGCCCCTGGCGGTCGTCTTCCGGCCACGACCGTTACGCTGGCCGGAAAGGAGCGAATCCGCCCAGCATGACCGATCTTCTGTGGGGTGCCGGTGTTCAGGGAACGGCTGAGTGCGCGCCTGGTGGCGCTGCACGACGGAACGATCAACACTCCCGAGGTGGTCGAACAGATCCGGGACAGCCTGGTGCTGCTGCCCACCACCGGCGGTGAACCGCTCGCCGCCGAGCTGGACGGCGTCGAGTGGGTCTACGCCTTCTCCGGCGAGACCGCGCTGGGCCTGTTCGCCAAGGCGCGCGGGCTGGGGCCCGCGGTGCCGTACCTGGCGGTCACCGGCGAGCAGCTGCTGGGGGTGGCGGACTCGGCCGGGCTGGCACTGGACGTGGCCGGGCCGGCGCCGCTGCTGCTGCCGCCGGGCTGGGGCGGGACCTGCCCGGGATCGGCCGGCTAGGTCCCAGGGTGGTCGGCGCGGCCGGCGATGCGGACGGCCCAGCGGTAGAAGTCGGCCTGGTCGACTTCCGCCACCCGTAGCTCCTCCGGGACCCAGCTGCTCGTCGCTGCCTCGAAGAGGTCGGCGAGGCCGAGGTGGACCCAGTCCCAGACCACCAGGTTGTACTGCCACACCATCGACCCGACCCGGTCGCGGATCTCCTGGACCGCCGCCCCGTCGAGTCCGGCACGGCGCAGCAGGGCGTCGGTGAGCTCCTGCTCCTGCTCGCTGAACTCGGTGTCCAGGTAGGGCTCCAGCAGCGCGGCCCAGACGTCGGGGCGGGTGCGCAGCGGGATGCCGTGGTCGGCGCAGAACCGCTTCACCGCCTCCCGGTCGACGGCGGAGACGAAGACGATGTCACCGGCCGTGGTGCGGAGCTCGGGCGGGATGGCGCCCGGATCGAACTCGCGGATCGCGGCGGGCGGGAGCACGTCGCCGGGCAGCGCGAGGAAGCCCGAGGGAGGGACGCGGAAGTGATCACCGGTGAGCTCGCCAAAGGGGTCCACGCACTCCATGGTGCCGGTCCCGCACCGGATGCGCGAGGGCCCCGGCCCCGCGCATCGCAGCGCGGGAACCGGGGCCCTCGGTGAACCCGGGGAAGCGTCAGGCCAGAGTGGCCAGCGCCTCGTTCAGGGTCTTCGACGGGCGCATCACGGCCGCGGCCTTGGCCGGGACCGGCTGGTAGTAGCCGCCCAGGTCCACCGGCGAGCCCTGAACCGTGATCAGCTCGTCGACGATGACCTGCTCCTGCTCGCTGAGGGTCTTCGCCAGCGGGGCGAAGGCCTCGGCGAGGGCGCTGTCGCCGGTCTGCTTGGCCAGCTCCTGGGCCCAGTACAGGGCCAGGTAGAAGTGGCTGCCGCGGTTGTCGATCTGGCCGACCCGGCGGGCCGGGGACTTGTCGTTCTCCAGGAAGGTGCCGGTGGCCCGGTCCAGGGTGTCGGCCAGCACCTGGGCGCGGGCGTTGCCGGTGGTGGTGGCCAGGTGCTCGAAGCTGGCGGCCAGCGCGAAGAACTCGCCCAGGCTGTCCCAGCGCAGGTAGTTCTCCTTGACCAGCTGCTGCACGTGCTTCGGGGCGGAGCCGCCGGCGCCGGTCTCGAAGAGGCCGCCGCCGTTGATCAGCGGGACCACCGAGAGCATCTTGGCGCTGGTGCCCAGCTCCAGGATCGGGAACAGGTCGGTCAGGTAGTCGCGCAGCACGTTGCCGGTCACCGAGATGGTGTTCTCGCCGCGGCGGATGCGCTCCAGCGAGTAGGCGGTGGCCTGCTCGGGGGCCATGATCTCGATGGTCAGGCCCTCGGTGTCGTGCTCCGGGAGGTAGGCCTTGACCTTCTCGATCAGGTTGGCGTCGTGGGCGCGCTCGGCGTCCAGCCAGAAGACGGCCGGGTCGCCGGTGGCGCGGGCGCGGTTGACGGCCAGCTTGACCCAGTCGCGGATCGGCACGTCCTTGGTCTGGCACATCCGGAAGACGTCGCCGGGGGCGACCGGCTGCTCCAGGACCACGGCGCCGGAGGCGTCGGTGACCTTGACGGTGCCCTCGGTGGCGATCTCGAAGGTCTTGTCGTGGCTGCCGTACTCCTCGGCGGCCTGGGCCATCAGGCCGACGTTCGGCACCGAGCCCATGGTGGCCGGGTCGAAGGCGCCGTGCGCGCGGCAGTCGTCGATGACGGTCTGGTAGACGCCCGCGTAGCTGCTGTCCGGGATGACGGCCAGGGTGTCGGCCTCGTTGCCGTCCGGGCCCCACATGTGGCCGGAGGTGCGGATCATGGCCGGCATCGAGGCGTCGACGATGACGTCGGACGGCACGTGCAGGTTGGTGATGCCGCGGTCGGAGTCGACCATGGCCAGGGCCGGGCCCTCGGCCAGCTCGGCGTCGAAGGAGGCCTTGATGGCCGCTCCCTCGGGCAGCGCGTCCAGGCCGGCCAGGATGCCGCCCAGGCCGTTGTTCGGGTTGAGGCCGGCCGCGTCGAGCACCGCGCCGTACTGGGCGAAGGTGTTCGGGAAGAAGGCGCGGACCACGTGGCCGAAGAAGATCGGGTCGGAGACCTTCATCATGGTGGCCTTGAGGTGCACCGAGAAGAGCACGCCCTCGGCCTTGGCCCGGGCCACCTGGGCGGCCAGGAAGGTGTTGAGCGCGGCGGCCCGCATCACGGCGGCGTCGACGACCTCGCCGGCCAGCACCGGAACGGACTCGCGCAGCACGGTGGTGGTGCCGTCGGCGGCGACCAGCTCGATCTTCAGGCTGCCGTCCTCGGCGATCACCGCGGACTTCTCGGTCGAGCGGTAGTCGTCGGCGCCCATGGTGGCGACGTTGGTCTTGGAATCGGCGGTCCAGGCGCCCATCCGGTGCGGGTGGGTCTGGGCGTACTTCTTGACCGAGAGCGGGGCGCGCCGGTCGGAGTTGCCCTCGCGCAGCACCGGGTTGACCGCGCTGCCCTTGACCTTGTCGTACCGGGCGCGGACATCGCGGTCCTGCTCGGTCTTCGGGTCGTCCGGGTACTCCGGCAGGGCGTAGCCCTGGGCCTGGAGCTCGGCGATCGCGGCCTTCAGCTGCGGCACCGAGGCCGAGATGTTGGGCAGCTTGATGATGTTCGCACCCGGCGTCTTGGCCAGCTCGCCCAGCTCGGCGAGCGCGTCGGCGATCCGCTGGTCCTCGGTGAGGAACTCGGGGAAGTGCGCGATGATGCGCCCCGCCAGCGAGATGTCGCGGGTCTCCACCTTGACGCCGGCCGTGGAGGCATAAGCCTGGACCACCGGCAGGAACGAGTACGTCGCCAGGGCAGGGGCCTCGTCAGTGTGCGTGTAAATGATGGTCGAGTCAGTCACCGGTACTCCGCCTTCACGTCTACAACGTCTTGACATCAAGATATCGCACGGCGAAGGGGTGCCCGCCGTGGCGGGCACCCCATTTCCTACCGGTGTCGAACGGGGGACTGAACGGGCGACTAGCCGAGCGCGGCCAGCGCCGGGACGAACTTGGCGACGTCGACCGTGCCGACGCCGGTCGCCATGTCGTAGCCCGGGGTGACCGGCCAGCCGGTGACGCCGTCGTAGCCGTTGCTGCCGCCGACCACGTCGACCAGGCCGGTGCCGGGGGCGCCGGCCTGCTGCAGGGCGCTGAGGCCGTAGAGGGCGTAGTTCAGGTTGCCCAGCCGGTGGCCGGCCGCCTGGTCGGCGAGCGCGACCACGCCGGAGAAGATCGGGCTGGCCACGCTGGTGCCGCCCCACAGCTCCCAGCCGTTGTCGTCCGGGCCGTAGCTGTTGTAGGTCCAGACGCCGGTCAGCGGGTCGCCCAGCATGCTGATGTCCGGCACGCCGCGGGTGTTGCCGACCGTGCTGCGGACGCCGAACTGGTAGGCCGGGCGCTGGAAGACCGCGGACTTGCCGCCGCCGGTGGCGCCGTGGTCGTTGGGCGCCGGGTCGTCCCAGACGGTGTCGGGGGAGAGCCGGTTGCCGTTGGCGTCCAGGTGCACCGACGTGCCGCCGACGCCGGTGACCAGCGGGTCGGAGGGCGGCCAGGAGGTCACCGGGTACGGGAAGTCGGTGGACCCGTCGTTCTCCACGTCGGTGGCGCCGTTGTCGCCGGAGGAGGCCAGCACGGTCACGCCGTGCGCCTGGGCGTCCTTGAAGGCGAAGCGCAGGTTGAGCAGGCTGGAGTAGTCGCCCTGGTCGAAGCCGGCGAAGTCGTTCTCGGTGGAGCCGAAGCTCTGCGAGATCACGTCGCCGACGCCCTGCTTGATCAGCGAGTCCTCGGCGCTCATCATCTCCGGGAAGCCGGTGACGCCGGTGGTCTCCGAGACGCCGGTCTCGACCAGCACGATCTTGGCGCCGGGGGCCATGGCGTGCGCCATGTCGACGTCGATCGTGGTCTCCTCGGCCCAGCCGGTCATGTCCGAGTTGGTGGGGTCGAAGGCCGGCACGTTGCCCCACTTGACCACCTGCACGCCGGTGCTGGGGATGCCGTAGTGCTGGCTGTAGACGTCCAGGTCGTGCTGGATGGTCGGCGAGCCGTAGGAGTCGACGATCACGATGGTGCGCCCGGCGCCGGTGATCCCCCGGTCGAAGAGCGGCTTCTCGTCGTACGCCTGCTCGAGCTGGGTCGGGCCGTAGCAGGAGCGCTTCAACAGGGTCTGGCAGTCGGCCACGGTGTAGGGCGTGGGGAACGGGCCGGCCAGTCGGTGCTGGAAGGAGGCCGGTACCGGGGTCGGCAGCCGGTGCCCCGACGCCAGTGCGGCCCCGGCGGGTGCCGCCCCGGTGAGGACGGTGCCGCCGAGCAGCGCGGCGGCGGCGAACGAGGACATGGCGAGGTGACGACTGGAACGTCGCATGGGTGTCCCTGAGGGGTGGTAGGTCCCGTCAACGACGGCTGTGACCTATGAGACACCGTCAGCTCGTGTGATTCATCCGGTTGTCGTATTCATGACGCTATGGGTTGAAGTCTTGACAGCCGAACATTCGGTCGCCCCGCACCGAGGCTCCAGCGGCGGTGCGGGGCGACCGGTCTCAGTGCGAGGCGCGCAGGTTGAGCAGGACCACGCCGAGGATGATGAAGGCGATGCCCGCGAGCTGCGGCTTCCCCAGGTGCTCGCCGAAGGCGGCGACGCCTATCGCGGCCACGGCGGCGGTGCCGGCGCCGGACCAGACGGCGTAGGCGACCGAGACCGGGATCTTCTTCAGCGCCTGGCCGAGCAGGGCGAAGGAGAGTACGTAGCCGATGCCCACACCGATGCTGGGCCACAGCCTGCTGAAGCCCTCGGTGAGCTTGAGGCAGCTGGTGGCGCAGACTTCGCTGGCGATGGCGAGCACGAGGAGGAGGTAGGGCATGACCGTCATTCTGCGGGCCGGGCGGTGAGCCCGGCGAGCAGGGGCAGGTCGGCCTCGGTGAGGCTGGCGAGCAGGGTGATGCCGGGAGCCGAGGGCATCGCCACGTCCGAGGAGGGCACGGCCAGCACCGCGCAGCCGGCCGCGTGAGCCGAGGCGACGCCGGTCGGGGTGTCCTCCACCGCCACGCAGGCGGCCGGGTCCAGGCCGAGCCGGGCCGCGGCGGCCAGGTAGGGGGCCGGGTCCGGCTTGGTGCGCTCGGTGTCCTCGGCGGCCAGGGTGACGGCGAACCAGTCCCGGCCCAGGTGGGTCAGGACCAGGTCGACCACCTGCCGCGGCGAGGCGGAGACCAGGGCGGTCGGCACCGCGGCGGCCCGCAGCTCCGCCAGCAGCGCCAGCGCGCCGGGGCGGGGCACCACCCGGGCGGCGACCCTGTGGGTGAAGGCGGCGTTCAGCCGCTCGGCCAGCACGGCCGCGCCGGTCGGGACCGGGCAGACGGCGGCCAGGTGGGCCGCGGTGTGCTCGACCGCGCGGCCGAGCACCTCCGGGACGTCCGCCTCGCCGAGGGCGTACCCGAGCTCGGCCGCGATCTCGCTGGTCGCCTCCCACCACAGGTGCTCGGTGTCGACCAGGGTGCCGTCCATGTCGAAGAGGACGGCGGCGGGCTTGGGTGAGCAGGAAGGGGTCATGCGCGGGATCACAGCCCGGCGCCGACGCGGCGGTCCACCAGGACCGGGCGGTCGGGCAGGGTCAGCGTGGCACCGCTGCCGACCGGCAGCCGGGCCGCCTGGTCGGTGGGCAGGTCGGCCTTGATCTCGGTGCCGTCCGCCAGCTTCACGGTCAGCCGGGTGACCGCGCCGAGGAAGCTCGCGCCGATGACCACGGCGTCGCCGCCGGCCAGCAGGCCGACGTTCTCCGGGCGGACCAGCACGACCAGCTCGCCGTCGGCCGGGACCGTGCCGTCCACCGCGTGGCGGCGGCCCAGCACCTCCACGCCCTCGCCGGAGCGCTGCGCCGGGATCCGGCTCATCGTGCCGACGAACTCCGCGACGAAGGCGGTGGTCGGGCGCGCGTAGAGCTCGTTCGGGGTGGCGCACTGCTCCAGCCTGCCGGCCCGCAGCACCGCGACCCGGTCGGCCATCGACAGCGCCTCCTCCTGGTCGTGGGTGACGAACAGGGTGGTGATCCCCAGCTCCTGCTGGAGCTTGCGGATCTCCTCGCGCAGGTTGAGGCGGACCTTGGCGTCCAGCGCGGAGAGCGGCTCGTCGAGCAGCAGCACCCGCGGCTGCAGGGCGAGGGCGCGGGCCAGCGCGATGCGCTGCTGCTGGCCGCCGGACATCTGGTGCGGGTAGTGGGCGGCGCGCTGCGGCAGGCCGACCAGCTCCAGCAGCTCCTGGGCCTTGCGGCGCCGGGCCGCCTTGTCCAGGCCGCGCATCTTCAGGCCGAAGGAGACGTTGTCCAGCGCGGTCAGGTGCGGGAAGAGGCTGTAGGACTGGAACACCATGCCGGCGTCGCGCTTGTGCGCGGGGGTCCGGGTGACGTCCTTCCCGTCGACCAGCACCTCGCCCGAGTCGTGGGTCTCGAAGCCGGCCAGGATCCGCAGCGCGGTGGTCTTGCCGCAGCCGGAGGGGCCGAGCAGGGCCAGCAGCTCGCCCGGGTGGACGGTGAGGTCCAGCCCGTCGAGCGCCACGGTGGAGCCGAAGGCCCGGCGCAGCGAGCGGAACTCGACGGTGGCGCTGCCCGGGTGCAGCGGCACGCCGGTGGGCGGGATGGGTGCGGGCGAGGTGGTCATGGCGGTGAACTCCTGGAAAGTGCGTGTGGTGTGGGGCGGGGGCGGCGGTCCGTCAGGACCGGGCGCCCTTTCTGCCGCGGCCGAGCAGGGAGATCAGCAGCAGCACGACCCAGACGATCATCAGGCTGAGCATCGAGACCGCGACGGACATCTGCCCGTCGGTCTTTCCGTAGCTGTTGATCCACACCGTGAAGGGCTGGAAGCCGAGGATCGAGGCGGTGGTGAACTCGCCGAGCACCAGCGCGACGATCAGCACGGCTGAATTCAGCAGCGCGTTGCGCAGGTTGGGCAGCACCACGGTGAAGACCGCGCGGGTGGTGCTCGCGCCGCAGCTGCGGGCCGCCTCGACCAGGGTGACGACGTCCACGCTGCGCAGGCCGCCGTCCAGCGCCCGGTAGGCGAAGGGCAGGGCCATCAGCACGTAGGCGACCAGCAGGACGAGCGGGAACTTCGGGTCCTGGACGGCCACGAAGGTCTGGAAGAACGGCGTGGTGGAGAAGTAGTCCGGGCCCCAGCGCAGCACGCCGACGATGCCGGTGGTCAGCGCGACCACCGGGACGACCAGCGGCAGCGAGCAGATCACCTCGATCACCGGGCGCAGCCGGGGCGAGCCCAGCCGGGCCGCCAGCATGGCCGGCACCAGCAGGACCAGCAGCAGGACCACGGTGGCGGCGGCCAGCTCCAGGCTGAGGTAGAGCGCGTCGAGGAAGCCGGGCGCCGAGACCAGTTTGGTGTAGGCGTCGAAGCTGACGCCGTCCTTGTGGTCGTCGATGCTGAACCAGACCGAGGCGCCCAGCGGCACCAGGAAGTACACGCCGCAGATCAGCAGCACCGCGCCGCGGCCGAGCCGCAGCCGGCCCAGGAACGACGAGGAGGACGAGGTGGAGGTCAGCTGAGCCACTTGGCACTCCGGCGCTGGAGGGGCAGGTAGATCGCCATCACCAGGCAGGCGACCACGATCATGTCGAGGCCGAGGGCCAGCGCCAGGTTGCCCTGGCCGACCAGCACGTTGCCGGAGAGCGCGTCGCCGATCTGCATGGAGATCAGCGGGATCGAGCTGCCGACCATGGCCTCGGCGGTGGCGTAGGCGGCGAACGAGGCGCCGAAGAGCAGCACGTACCCGCCGAGCAGCGAGGGCAGCAGCACCGGCAGGGCCACGTACCGCCAGTACTGGAAGGTGGTCGCGCCGTTGTTCTGGGCGGCCTCGCGCCACTGCACCCGCAGGCCCTCCAGGGCCGGGGTGATGGTGAGGATCATCAGCGGGACGAGGAAGTAGAGGTACACGATCGCCAGGCCGTCGAAGGTGTACAGGCTCCAGCCGTACTTCTTCAGGCCCAGGCCGGTGGTGACCTCGCCCGCGTTGCCCAGGGTGGCGACGAACATGAAGGCCAGCGGCACGCCGCCGAAGTTGGCCAGCACGCCGGAGCCGGAGGTCACCAGGTCGCGGAAGATCCGGAACCGCGAGGTGGCCACCGCCTGCGCGAGCGGCAGGCCGACGACGGTGCCGATCAGCGCGGTGAGCGCGGAGAGCTTCACCGAGCCGAGCAGGGCCGTCCAGTAGGCGCCCTGCAGCGAACCGGTGAGGTTCGAGAACGTGAACGTGCCCCCGCCGCCCGGGGCGTCGGAGGAGGTGGTGAAGGCGCCGATGGCGATGGCCACGGCCGGCAGGCCGAAGCCCACCGCGAAGAAGACCAGCAGGGGGAGCGCACCGAGCCAGGCCCGGTTGCGGCGGCGGGTGGCCGTGGGGGCGGCCGGGCGGGCGTGCTGAGCGGGGCCGGGGGCACCCCCGCCGCCGTTGGAGTCAACGGCGGCGGAGGGCGGCACCGGGGTGGGAGCCGTAGTCATGGTGCGGTTCAGCCCCCGATGGCCTTCGCCCAGTTGGAGGTCACCGCGGCCTTGGCGGCGTCCTGCTGGGCCTGGCTCGGGAAGGTGGTGAAGGGCTTGGAGATCGCCGGCAGCTTGGCGACGGCGGTGGCGTCCAGGGTGTTGGCGGACTTCATCGCGTCGAACTCGGCCGGGGTGGCGTAGCCGCCGAGGAAGCCGTTCTGGCCCTCGGCGCTGTAGAGGTACTCCTCCCACAGGCGGGCGGCGGCCGGGTGCGGCGCGTCCTTGTTGATCGCCTGGTTGTAGTACTGGGCGAAGGAGCCGTCCGAGGGGATCGACACCTGCCAGGTGATGCCCTTCGGCTGCAGCTTGTCGGTGTAGCCGGTGTTCAGGTACGACCAGTCGATGGTGATCGGGGTCTCACCGTTCTCGACCGTGGAGGAGGTGGCCTCGACCGGGTTGAAGTTGCCGATCTGCTTCAGCTTGCCGAAGAAGTCGATGCCCTGCTGGATGCTGTCGAGCGAGCCGCCGTTCGCCAGCGAGGCCGCCCAGACGGCGCTCAGCGCGGCGTTGGCCTTGGTCGGGTTGCCGTTCAGCGCGACCTGGCCCTTGTAGGCCGGGTTCAGCAGGTCGGCGAAGGTCTTCGGGCAGGGGTTGACCCGCTGCGGGTTGCAGCCGATCGAGACGTAGCCGCCGTAGTCGTTGTAGGTGGTGGCGTCGCCGGCCTTCATCGAGGCCGGGATCTGGTCGTAGGTGGCGACCTTGTACGGGGCGAACAGGCCCTGCTGGCTGCCGGAGATCGCGAAGGCGGTGCCCACGTCCACCACGTCGGGGGCGCGGTCCTGGCCCTTGCGGGAGGTGATCGCGTTGATCTCGTCCTGGCTGGACCCGTCCGGGTTCTCGTCCTCGATCTTGATGCCGTACTTCTTGGTGAAGTTGTCCATCAGCGTGCCGTAGTTCGCCCAGTCGCGCGGCAGGGTGATGACGTGGAGGTTGCCCTCCTTCTTCGCGGCCGCGACCAGCGCGTCCATGCCACCCAGGTCGGCGGCCGAGGCGGCGGTCTTGGCGGACTTGCCGTTGGCCGTGGTGGCCGAGGACGAGCCCGCGGAGCCACAGGCGGTGAGGGAGAGCGCGGCGGCGGTCAGCACAGCCGCAAAAGCGGCGGCACGGGCGCGGTTCACGGTCACGGGAGGATCTCCTGGATCGAGGTGCGGCAGAGTCGCACGGGCAGGTGCGCTGGCTGCGACATGGAGAGGGGAGCGTCGGAGGAGCGAGATTGGCGCCAAGTTGGCTGGCCAACTTCGCCCGACGCCGGTAAGTACGCCGGACTACGGTGACCAGAAGGTGAACAGGTGCCCCAGAACAGGGGTCGGCTGCGGGAACGGTGGCTTCCGGTCGGTGTACAGCCATCCATCTGGTGCGCGAAGGAGGAGGTCGGAGCGGATAAGGTCGGGCCAGTCCTCAGCCACGATCAGCAGGCCGGACGCACCACGATCAGCAGGCGGGACAGCGAGTCACAGGCGGGGGAGACCGGTGTCAGAGACCATCACGGAGAACGCGATGCAGCAGGACGAGCCCGAGGGCCAGGAGGAGTCGGGCGGCGCGGTCGAGGCCGGTGGCGCGCTCTACCGCCGGGTGGCGGCCGACCTGCGCGAGGCCATCACCACCGGCGCCTACGGCGAGGCCGGGCGGCTGCCCGCGGAGGGCGCGCTGGCCGAGCGGTACGGCGTCTCGCGCGGCACGGTCCGCCAGGCGCTGGCGGTGCTGCGGGCCGACGGCCTGGTCACCTCGCGCCGGGGCACCCGCCGGGTGGTGCTGGGCAACGCCCGGGTGCAGAGCTTCTCCGAGCTGCTGAGTTTCACCCACTGGGCGCGCTCGATGGGGGAGGAGCCGGGCGGCCGGCTGGAGTCGCTGCTGCGCCGGCCGGCCGACGCCGCCGAGCGCGAGCAACTGCGCCTGGAGCCCGGGGCGGAGGTGTACGTGACACTTCGCCTCCGCACCCTCTCGGGCACCCCCGTGATGGTGGAGCGGACCATCTACCCGCCCCATGTCGGCATGCTGGTGGCCCAGTTGCCCGCCGACGTGGTCTCGCACACCGAGCACCTGCGGGAGCACGGCATCCTCTTCACCGACGCCGACCACACCATTGACGTGGTCACCGCGAACGGCGACGACGCCCGGCTGCTCGGCTGCCGGCGCGGCGCGCCGCTGCTGCGCGAGCGGCGGCGCACCACCGACCCGACCGGGCGTCCGGTGGAGTGGTCGCAGGACCGCTACCTGCCCGGGATGGTGGCGTTCAGCGTGCACAACTCGCTGGCCACCTCGGCGCTCTCGCGGCACGCGCGGGCCGACGACTGACGGCGGTGCCGGGGCGGCCCGCCGCCCCGGCACCCGGCCCGGGCCGGGTCAGGCGCGGGCCATCAGGGCGGCCAGCAGCGGGCGGTAGGCGGCGAAGCCGGGCACCTCGGCGGCCGGGTCCTTCGCCTCGTCGTCCCACCGGCGGACCGCCACCGCGTCGGCGGCGCCCGGGAGTTCGGCGAAGGCGGCGGCCTGCTCGGCGGTGAACGGGCCGCCCTGCACCAGCAGGGTGTACTCGGAGGCCTCGGAGAGCGCGGCGCGGTAGGCGGGCTCCACGGTGCAGAGGTAGCGCTTGGCGGCCACGTGCAGGCGGACCGGCTCGGTGACGCCCGGGCCGAACCACTGGGCGAGCCAGTCGGCGCCGGTGTCACTGTGGCGGTTGTCCTGACCCTGCATCAGCTGACGGCCCGTCACCACCTCGGTGCTGTGCTTGTCGAAGAAATGGCCGACATCGTGCAACAGCGCGGCGGCGACCAACTCGTCGCAGGCGCCCGCCTGCCGGGCCAGCGCGGCGGCCTGCAGCATGTGCTCGGCCTGGGTCACCTGCTCGCCCAGGTACTCGCCCGCGCCCTCGCCCTCGAAGAGCTCCTGGAGGCGGTCCAGGGCGTCCGACTGCCGGTCCAGCACCGCCAGGGTGGCCGCCAGGCCGTCCAAGTCGGCGTAGCAGCCCTGGAGATGGCGTCCGCCGGTCCGCTCGAAGGCGGTCCGGGCGTGCATCAGGCGGGTGTTGTCGAAGACCACGCAGTCGCCCGGCTCGAGCCGGAAGGCCAGCTGCAGCCCGGGGCGCAGGGTGATCGCGGCGAACCGCCGGTAGGCGGCGTAGAACCGCTCCAGCTCGGCGTCCGGCAGCCGCAGCCGGCCGATCGAGCGGTTGTTGAACCGCACCTCGCGGATCCGGCCCAGCGGGTCGGTGCCGATCAGCGGCCGGTCGGCGCGCAGCTCGGTGCCGCGGTCGCGGAAGACGAACGGCACCAGCGTGCGGGTCAGCACCGCGAAGTCCTCCGGCGCCTCGGTGCGCAGCAGGTCGGCCGCCCGGAAGCCGTCCACCAGGGCGGAGTCGCCGCCCTCGGCCGCGTTCTCCAGGCAGTGCAGCAGCTGCAGGGTGGGCACCGGGTCGCGGTAGGGGTTGTCGGTGTGCGGGGCGATGGCGGCGCTGGTGAAGGCCAGGTTGTTGGGGTCCGGCTCGACCCGGACGTCGAACAGGTCGCCGTAGTTGGTCCGGCGCACGAAGCCGAAGCTCTCCGCCACCTCCAGCACCCGGCCCGGCTCGGCCGGCACCCCGCGCAGCACCGCGAAGCCCAGGTGCTGCACGGCGCGCAGCACGGCGGCCCGCTCGGCCGGATCGGCCAGGTAGGCCTCCCAGCCGGCCTCCGGAATCCCGGCGGCGAAGTCGGCCGCCCGCCAGAGCCGCTTGCCCCGCTCGGTGCGCAGGTCGCCGGCGTCCTGCTCGGCGGGGGTGCCCGGCTCGGCGAGCAGGTCGGCCGGGTAGCGTGACCGGTGGCCGTCCGACCAGAGCACCTCCAGCAGGCCGTCCACCCCGGTGCTCGCGGCGACCGCCAGTTCCTCGGGCAGGTCGGTGATCTGGAAGAGCTTCTGGCCGCTGCGCGGGTCGCGGCACTCGGCGCACGGGCAGTTGTCCCGCAGCCAGAAGGCGGGGCGGGCGAGGGGGTCAGGCATGGCGGGCCCTTCGTGAACACAGGCGGCGAAGTTGTATAGCCAACTTTGGCTGCCTGGACCCTGTCGGGCGCAGGTGAGCAGCGCGCGGCCGGCAGCTGGCCGGTGCGTGAACTCCCCGGGGCGCACGGAAGCGCACGAAAGCGCCCGGGCCCGACGGATACGGGGGATGGTCCGTCGGACCCGGGCGCCGGGGCCCACCGGCGGCGATGGCGCGGGGCGCGACCGCGAGCGGTGAACCGGAGGAGCGGCCACGGCGGCCGGGCGGACGGCCGTGTGGGACCGACTCCGGCGGGGAAGGTCTGACGGTGAGTCAATCATTCTTGTCATGTCCGGTCAATGCGGCGCCCGTGATCAACACCTCAGGTCCGCCGCCCGGGCCGCCGTCGTAGAGTGCGGGCATGACGGATGGCGCGGTGCTGCACATCAGGGGCCGGGTGCTGGTCGGCCCGGACGAGGTCCTGGACGAGCTCTGGGTGGTCGACGGGCGGGTCAGCCTGACCCGGCCGACCGGCGCCCAGGACGTCCGCACGGTCACCGGCTGGGCGCTGCCCGGCCTGGTGGACGCGCACTGCCACGTCGGCCTGGACGCGCACGGCCCGGTGGACGCCGGCACCAGCGAGAAGCAGGCGATCACCGACCGGGATGCCGGCACCCTGCTGATCCGGGACGCCGGCTCGCCCAGCGACACCCGCTGGGTGGACGACCGCGAGGACCTGCCCAAGATCATCCGGGCCGGCCGCCACATCGCCCGGACCCGCCGCTACATCCGCAACTTCGCGCACGAGATCGAGCCCGGCGACCTCACCGCCTACGTGGTCCGGGAGGCCCGGCGCGGCGACGGCTGGGTCAAGCTGGTCGGCGACTGGATCGACCGCGAGGTCGGCGACCTGGCCGCCTGCTGGCCCGGCGACACCCTGGCCGAGGCGATCGCGGCAGCGCACGCCGAGGGCGCGCGGGTCACCGCGCACTGCTTCGCCACCGAGTCGCTGCCCGACCTGCTGGCGGCCGGCATCGACTGCATCGAGCACGCCACCGGCCTGACCGAGGAGCTGATCCCGGTCTTCGCCGAGCGCGGCGTGGCGATCGTGCCCACCCTGGTCAACATCGCCACCTTCCCCAAGCTCGCCGAGGGCGGCGAGGCCAAGTTCCCGAACTGGGCCGCCCACCTGCGCCGGCTGCACGAGAACCGCTACCGCACGGTCGGCGCCGCGCACGAGGCGGGCGTGCCGATCTACGTCGGCACCGACGCCGGCGGCTCGCTGCCGCACGGCCTGGTCGCCGCCGAGGTCGCCGAGCTGACCAAGGCCGGGCTGACCGCCACCGAGGCGCTGAACGCCACCACCTGGGGAGCGCGCGCCTGGCTCGGCCGGGAGGGCTTGACCGAGGGCGCCCCCGCCGACCTGGTGGTCTACGGCGCCGACCCGCGGGCCGACGTCCGGGTGCTGGCCGCGCCCGAACTCGTCGTGCTGCGCGGGCGCCCGGTGGCCTGACCTGGGGACATGAACCCCTGCCGGCACGGCCGATAGGGTGAACCCATGGCACCGCGACCACTGCACGAGATCGTCGAACCCGGCTGGGCCGAGGCCCTGGAACCGGTGGCCGGGCGGGTCGCCGCCATGGGGGAGTTCCTGCGCGCCGAGCTGGCCGCCGGGCGCACCTACCTGCCGGCCGGGCCCCATGTGCTGCGGGCGTTCCAGCAGCCGTTCCGGGACGTGCGGGTGCTGATCGTCGGCCAGGACCCGTACCCGACGCCCGGCCACGCGGTCGGGCTCAGCTTCTCGGTGGCGCCCGAGGTGCGGCCGCTGCCCGGCAGCCTGGTCAACATCTACCGGGAGATGTGCCAGGACCTCGGCTGCCCGCCGCCGAGCAACGGCGACCTGACGCCCTGGACGAACCAGGGCGTCCTGCTGCTGAACCGGGCGCTCACCACGGCGCCCGGCAAGCCCGCCGCGCACCGGGGCAAGGGCTGGGAGGAGGTCACCGAGCAGGCGATCCGCGCCCTGGTGGCCCGCGGCGGCCCGCTGGTGGCGATCCTCTGGGGGCGCGACGCCCGCAACCTGCGCCCGCTGCTGGGGCAGGTGCCGGCGATCGAGTCGGCGCACCCGAGTCCGATGTCGGCGAGCTACGGCTTCTTCGGCTCGCGGCCGTTCAGCAAGGCGAACGAGATGCTGGCGGCCCAGGGCGCGCAGCCGGTGGACTGGCGACTGCCGTAGTCCTGCTGACGGCTGATCGTCGGGCTGGTTCCGGGTATCGGGCCGGCGAATCCATTCCGTCGCAGCAATTGAGTTCAGTAGCCCGAATCAGCCCGCGCTGAGCACTGCGCCTGATGGTGGCGCGTTGCCGTTCCCCAGCCCCTTCCGCGGGATGGTTGCTGCCGAGCCCTCTCACGTATTCGCCTCACCTCTAGCCGGGCGCTGGTGACGTACCTGAAGTCCGTCGGCGCCCACGCGCCAGGTCTGACTGTGGAGAGCTACCACCGGTTCGCGTCGGGCTACCTGAGCTCGGTGACCGGTCGTCCAGGGCCGTCCGGCCAACCGAACCTTCTGGTTCCCCCTTCACAAGTCACCGCTCACCTCCTGCCCTGAAGGCCGGGCACCCCGTGCGGGGTGCCCGGCCTATGGATGTCGGGTCAGTGCTGAAGCGTCGGGGCGGTATGGGGAGCGATGTTGGGCTGGACGGTCACCGTGCCGCCGCTGGAGGCGGTGGCGGTGATGTACTGCTGGGCGAGAGCCTGGTAGTAGGCGTTGTTCGGGTTGCTGCTGGTGAGGTAGGCGGAGTTGACGGTGGTCGGGGCGCCGGGCGCGGCGACGGCACCGGCGAAGTCGACCGCACCGTCCGCGTTACCGTTCAGGTAGGAGCCCGGGGAGCCCAGGATGGAGGCGTTGACCGCCTCGCGGACTGCCTCGAAGGAGCTGTTGGCTGCAATCCGCGGGTCCGGCGGGATGGTGGCCACGTAGACCGTCTGCACGCCGATCGGATTGGTCAGCCCGGTGTCCGCGTAGTACTTGCGCACCTGCTGGACCAGCGCGACCAGGCGCTGGTTGACGGTGGCAGCTGAGGCGCCGGCCAGGATGTCGCTGGTTCCGGAGGAGATCAGCACGGTGCGGACGTTGGCGTTGTCCAGGATGTTCCGGTCCGCCGGGTTGGTCGCACTGGTCGGGTTGGCTGCGTTGCTGACCTGCGGCAGCAGGGTGTTGCCCGTGCCTTGGCCGTTGCTGCCCTCGTTGAGGACGCCGTACGGCACGGAGTTGCCGTTGGCAGCGGCCAGAGCACTGGTCAGCGTGTCGGCGAGCCGGTAGCCGTTGTTCTGCGTGGCGGTGTCGGCGTTGATCGTCTGGTCCCCGTAGAGCACCAGCGAGCCGGTCACCGGGGCGGTGCCGTAGGTGACGTCGATCCCGGCCAGGTAGGGCACACCCACGATCGGAACGGTGAAGTTGGCGGCGGCGGTATCCCCCGTGTGGTCACCGCTGTTCGCCGTGGTGGCCCAGACGGTGGCCCCGTACTTGTCGTGGACCGGAATGTTGTTGACCGTGCCGCCCAGCTGGTAGCTGACCAGCAGCGTGCTCTGGTCCGCCACCGTGAGGTCGACCGGGTCGCTGAACACCTCGCCGCCGGCCGGGATGGTCACGCTCGCCGAGCCCTTGAAGGTCACCGAGGTCGGCGTGCCGCTCGCAGCGGCGGTGTTCGCCGCCGCCTGCGGGGCGACCGAGACGTGCGGGAAGGTCACCGGGGAGGCGCCCAGCGCGTTGGACAGGTGGATCCTGACCTGGCCGCTGGTGCCGCGGGCGTTGCCGAGCGAGATCTGCGCCGGAACCCGGAAGGTCTGGTTGGTCCAGCTGCCCCAGGTGGTGTCCTGCTGGGCCGCCCAGGTGCCGGTCCAGTTCTGCGAGGTGCCGGCGACGAAGGAGGAGGAGCGCAGGCCCAGGCTCAGGACGTGCATCGCCGGGTTGGCGGCGGTGACGCCGTTGGAGACCACCGGCAGGGTCACGCTGGCCACGGCCTGGCCGGGGCAGGCCAGCGGCACCGAGATCGCGTACACCCGGCTGCTGTGGCCGGCCGGGCCGGCGTTCAGCCGGTTCCAGTGCGGGAAGTTGATCGCGACCGCAGTGCCGATGCCCGGGCTCCAGTCCGGCATCTCGTCGATGCTGTAGGACTGGACGTTCGGGTTCTGGCCGGCGAGGTTTTGGCACGGGGCGCTGTAGGTGATCGTCCCGGAGGCGTTGTTGATGTTGCCGTAGGTGCCGAAGCCGAGCAGCACCAGGGCGTTGCCGCTGTTCGAGGTCAGCGAGGTCATGTCGACGGTCTGGCCGTCGGCCACGATGTTGTCGAACTTGCCGTCGGCGTAGCTCGGCAGCGTCATCGGCGCGCCGTTGACGGTGATCTTCGCCCCCGGGGTCCAGCCGGCGTTGGCCAGGTCGGTGGCCGAGAGGGTCTGGCCGGTGCCGTCGGCGCCGCCGCCGGCCGCGGCGGTGTTGTTGTCGGAGCTGATCGCCGTGTTGTTCAGGCAGGCGGTCATGTTGTTGATCGCGCAGTTGGGCGGCGCGGGCGCGAGCCGCAGGACGTCGAGGCCGAACTTGTAGCCGTAGCCGACGGTCGAGGCGTTCTTGTTGACCATGGTGACCGTCAGGGTGTGCACACCCTGGGTGAGGCTGACCGGGTTGCCCTGGCCGTCCTTGGGGATCCCGAAGTCGCGGTAGGTGGTGGTGACGTAGGGGCTGTAGCCGTCCACCGGGTTGTCGGCCGGGACCAGGGTCGACGCTCCGTTGTCCAGGCTGACCGAGAGCTGGCCGAAGCCCGCCGACTGGGTGAAGTTGCCGCCCAGGTCCCAGTAGCCGGCCTTCGGCACGTCGAAGGAGAAGACGACCTTGTCGTTCAGCGCGGTGTGGCCGGTGCTGCCGTTGTCGGTGAACAGGGCCTGCGCGCCGTCGGCGAAGTGGATGTCGCAGCAGTCGTTCTGCACGGCGATGACGCCGCCGGCGCTGACCGTTGCGACCGCCTTGGGCACCGAGGTGGTGGTCCTGTCGTTGTTGGTCGCGGTGTAGCCGTTGACCAACTGGTCACCGTAGACGTAGCTGGGTGTGGTGGTGCCGGCGTAGAAGAGGTAGGTGCTCTCGGCTGAGGTGAAGCCGGACTGGTCCACGGCCTTGGCGTAGAGGCGGTGGGGTCCGGTGGTGCCGGGAGTGAACTGCGCCTTGGCGAAGCCGTTGACCGACATGCTGCCGGTGCCGTTGCCGTTGTCCGCCGTCAGCCAGTAGGTCTGGCCGGCCTTCGGGGTTCCGGTGCCGGTCCAGGTGGGCTGCTGGCCCTGCGCGCTCCAGACGGTGGAGCCGAGGTCGCCGTCCATCGAGACCAGGTAGCCCGCGACGTTGTTCGACTGGTCGTTGGTGACGGTGAAGCTGCCGACGTCGCTGAGCGAGCCGCCGAAGGCGTTCTTGGGGAACTGTGGGGACTGCACCGTGGGAGGGTTGGGGGCCTTGGTGTCGACCGTGAACACGTGCCACGGTGACCAGCCAGACCACATGCCGCCCTGCTGGCTGTGCACGACGCCGCGCCAGGCATAGGTGCCGTCGGCCAGGCCGCTGTAGGTGTAGGCCCCGCCGACCGAGGTGTAGGCGGAGAAGAGCGCGCCGACCACCTCGGAGGTGCTGGTGCCGTTCGCCCAGTTCCAGATCTCGTAGCCGGACTGGACGGACTCGCCGTCGGGGTCGCTGCCGGTGGCCTTCATGGTGACGCTGTTGCTGTTGTCGAAGGCGCCGCCGAAGTTGGTCACCAACGGCGTCGTGGTGTCGCCACCGTCCAGCCGTGGTGCCAGGTAGTAAGTCACCGACCACTTGGTCTGCGTCGGGTCGATCTTCTTCCACTCGTACTTGTTGCCCTCGTCCTGGGCATCGACCTCGAAGGTCCGCCAGCCGCCGTTCGCCGCACCCTGGGCCATGGAGGTGACGTTGTAGTCGTCAAGGCCTTGGCCACAGCTGGAGGTGTAGTGGCCCAGGCAGTTGGTGTTGGTGGTGACCAGTGTGGACGAGCCACCGGAGGGCTTATTGCCCCAGTCGAGTCCGCCGAAGTAGATGTCGGAGTCGACCCAGACCTGGGTCGGCTCCGCGCTTCCGTCGGCGGCCCAGGACATGTACGGGTAGAAGTGCGCCTCGGTCACCTTGGCGCCCTGGAAGCCCGAGGAGTCCATCTGGAAGTACGACCGGAAGACCGTGTTGCAGTTCGTCCCGCAGTCGTAGCCGGGCCAGTAGGTGTCGTAACCGAGCCTGGCCTCGTTGCCCGAGGTGTCCTTGGCGTAGCCGGAGCTGATGCTGGCCCAGGCCTGCACCGAGGGGTTGCCCGACCAGGCGGGGTCGATGTAGATCGGATAGACCGTGGCCGGGTCGGTGAGCAGCCCGCGGTCGGGGGTGATCGCCAGGTCGCCGTTGTCCAGGGTCATGTTCATCCGGGTGTGGTGGGCGTTGCCGCCGGGACCGCGGATGTCAGAGGGGTGGGGGTCATTGCCAGGGCCGCCCGGCGGCGTCGCGGCCTCCGCGCGGTCCGCTGCGGCGGCCGAGCGGAACTGCGGGCCTGTTGGCGCCGGCTTGGCGGTGGCAGAGTCCCAGACCAGCGGCGGGTCGGCATGGAACACCGTGGTGCCGTTCGCATCCTTGGCCTCGGTGTCACCACTGACATTCTGATGCAGCGTCAATCCATCTACGGACGTCGCGAAATGCAGCGTCGCCAGGGCCGGATTTGCCGCCGCGGCAGCCGACTTGACGACCAGGACCTGACTGAATCCCTCATTGGTGGCGGTCATCTCCAGATCGACGTCCGGCAGCACCGAGGGATAGGTGACCGTACTGTCGGAAACCGTCGGTGTCGGCAATGTGGTCGGCCAACTGAGCGACACCTTCTTGCCGTTGCTGGTCATGGTGACCAACGGACCCGTGCCGCCGCCGGAAAACGCGATGTCCGCGGTACTCGCACCGGGTGCGAATGATCCGTCCGTCCGACGGGCCAGCCTGGTGTCGACCGGTACCCAACCGGCTTCCTTTCGGATGCGGACCGGTCCCGCGTTCTGCGTGAGCGTCAGCGTGCCGTCCGGGTTGGCAACGGTCTGCGCGTTCTCCTTGGTGAGCGCGTCGACCACCACTTGGTGATGGCTCGTCTTGGCCTGGACCACCGCCTCGGCCTGGGCTTTCGCCAGGGCCGGATCTGTCCTGGCGGCCGAGCCGAGGCCTGATGGAATCGCGGCTTTCGTCCCGGCGTCGACCGCCAGCGCCGGCACGTTGAGCAGTGCGCCGGTGATGGCGCTGAGCGCCAAGACGGTCAGTACGCGCGGCGGCCTGAGATCCCGTCGCTTTCGCGTGCGAAGGGATGTGAACTTGGTCATACGACCGTGCTCCCCCAATTTCTGTTCTTCCGGCGCGCCGCAACCCGGGCGCCGCACGTTCGCATTCTGAGACTTGCGGCCCGCTGGGTGCAGCTCGGGGCCGGCGACACCTCGATCGTTATGTCCAGATAGATCAACACAAAGCCGAGTTTTTCAGGGGGGCGGGCGACCGATCGGTTATGGAAATGTGATGTCAGGTCACGCATACCCGGACAGCTGGGCATCTGACGATGCGGCAGCATTGCTGCCTCAACTTATTTAGGACGGGGTGGATGAGAAACCTATTCAGTTCAGGGCGGGGCCCCCGGTACGGATTGCGCCGATCCGCGGGGATCCTGGTGGCCGGGGCGGTTCTGGCGACCGGCGGCGCCAACGCCGCCGCGACACCGGCCTTGGCGGCTACCAAGGCCGCGAAGCCGAGCGCACCCGCGATACCCAAGGACAGGCAGGTGCCGTTCAAGCGGGCTCCCGACGGCAAGGGCACGGCCGCGGCACCGGTCCCGGCCTTCGACCCGACGGTGGCGGCCAAGCTTCCCGCCGCGGGCTCGGCAGTCGTGGACCTCAGCAGCACGTCAGTCACCCGGCAGGCGGCTCGCGCTGACGGACTGGCCCAGCAGCAGGCGGCACCGGTGCGCGCCGGTGCGCTGCCGGTGCTGATCGGGCGTCCGGCCGATGCGGAGGGCTCACCTTCCCGGGTGCAGGTCACCCTCGCCGACCAGACCATCGCGCAGGCCGCCGGTGTGCACGGCGTGCTCTTCTCGCTCGCGCCCGAGGACACCGCGGCCGGTTCCGGCACGACGACGGTGACGGTCGACTCCTCCTCCTTCCGTTCGGCCTTCGGCGGCGACTACGCCTCGCGCTTGCACTTGGTGCAACTGCCGGGCTGCGCTCTGACCACTCCGCAACTGCATGAATGCCAGACCCAGACGCCGGTCACCGCGGTGCCGGGCCAGGCACTGACCACCCAGGTAAAACTCGCCGCCAAGCCGGCCGGCACGGTACAGGCGATGGCGATGGCCGCGCCGGCCACCGCCACCAACTCGACTGCCACCGTGCTGGCCGCCACTTCCACGCCCAACGGCTCCGACGGCAGCTACTCGGCCACGCCGCTCTCCCCGGCAGGTACCTGGACCGCCGGCGGCAGCACCGGCTCCTTCCACTACTCCTACCCGATCAAGCTGCCGCCGGCTATCGCCGGGAGCAGCCCGGACGTCTCCCTCTCCTACGACTCCTCGACGCAGGACGGGCGCACGGCCGGGACGAACAACCAGTCCTCCTGGCTCGGCGACGGCTGGAGCTCGGCCGAGTCCTACATCGAGCGCAGCTACAAGTCCTGCGCCGATGACAGTACTTCGGGCGCACCGCAGTACTCGGGCGACAGGTGCTGGGCCGGCCAGTCCCTGACCCTCTCACTCAACGGCCAGTCGACGCAGCTGGTCTACGACGACAAGACGCACACCTTCCACGCTCAGCAGGACGCGGCGACCGAGAAGGTCGAGCAGCTCTTCCTGTCGGGCGGCGCGAGCAACGGCACCTACAACGGCGAGTACTTCCGGGTGACCCAGAACGGCACCCAGTACTACTTCGGCCTCAACCAGCTCCCGGGCTACAGCTCCGGCAAGCAGGCTACCCAGTCGGTCTACACCGAGCCGGTCTACGGCGCCCACGCGGGCGATCCGTGCAACGCCTCGACCTTCGCCTCCTCCTCCTGTACCCAGGGATGGCGCTGGAACCTGGACTACGTCGTCGACCTGCACAACAACGCGACCGCGTACTACTACCAGCCGGAGACCAACTACTACGGCGCCGATGCTCAGACCACCGGCGTGCCCTACATCCGCGGCGGCTACCTGACCCGGATCGACTACGGCATGACCGCCTCCACCGTGTACAGCGGCACCGCGCCGGAGCAGGTCCAGTTCGCTGTCGCCGAGCGCTGCCTGCCCGGGACACCGGCCGGCAACAACTGCACGGACGACCAGTTCACCACCTCCAACGGCGCCTACTGGCCGGATGTGCCGATCGACCAGAACTGCGCACCGGGCGTCGCCTGCCAGGCCTACACGCCGACCTTCTGGTCACGGAAGCGACTGACCAGCATCACCACCCTGGTCCAGATCAACGGCGCCACCCAACAGGTGGACCGCTACGACTTCACCCAGTCCTTCCCGGACGGCGGCGACCACGCCCCGACCCTGTGGCTCGATGCGATCACGCGCACCGGACTGGACACCGCCGGCGGCACCAGCGGAACCGCCAGCACGCCGGTGACCAGCTTCGACCCGCCGAACCAACTGCCCAACCGGGTCGGGACGGTGCCGAACCTTCCGGTGATGTACCACGACCGGATCAGCAGCATCACCACCGAGACCGGCGCGAAGATCAGCGTCACCTACGACCAGACCCAGTGCACGCCGAGCAACGTGCCGAGCGATCCGTCGACCAACACCCTGCCGTGCTTCCCGGTGCTGTGGAAACCGCCCGGCTACACGACCAATCAGGCCGACTGGTTCTACACCTACACGGTCCACAGCGTGAGGACCCAGGACCTCAACGAGACGAACCAGGACGGCACCTACCCCGAGCTGCTGACCACCTACAAGTACCTGGGCGGCGCCGGCTGGCACTACGACGACAACGAACTCGTCAAGCCGGAGAACCGCACCTACGGCCAGTTCCGCGGCTACGGCCGAGTGGAGACCCGGACCGGTGACACCACCGTCGCCCACACCACCAACGGCACCAGGGTTTCTGACCAGCTCACCCTGACCGCCACCACCTACCTGCGCGGGCTGTCCAACAACACGGCCGACGGCACAGGCGGTTCGGCGGTCACCGTCACCTCGCAGGACGGCAAGTACAGCGCCGGCGACTCCAACGCCCTGGCCGGTGAGGTCTTCGAGACCGACGCCTACACTCGCGACGGCGGCTCGATCGACCACGCCACGGTCACCATCCCGACCATCATCGGCCCCACGGCCAGCCGGGCCCGCACCGGCCTCGCGCCCCTGACCGCGCAGATGGTGCGCACCGCCACCACGTACAACAGCCAGGCGGTCTCGTACGGAACGCGTAGTACCGAATCGGACACCTTCTACAACACCACGCTCGGCCAGCCGACCACCGGCATGGCGGTGCAGGCGGACGACCGCGGTGAGGTGGCCGCGGCCGGCAACACACCCAAGTGCACCTTCACCCGGTACGTCGAGAACCCGGTCGAGACCCTGGTGCTGACCGCCGAGACCATGGTCAACGCCCAGGACTGCACCAGTGCGAACGCCGGCCAGACCGGGGCACTGATCTCGGACAAGCGGACCTCCTACGATGGCAACGCCTTCACCTGGGACGGCGCCAGCCCGGCCGGCAGCGCGCCGGCCAAGGGCGAGCCCACCCTGACGGAGATCGGCTCGGCGGCGAACGGCGCGGTCGCCACGGCCTACCTGGCCGAGTTGAAGACGGGCTATGACAGCTACGGCCGTCCCGTGACGGTTACCCGCACACCCAACTCGACGGCTCCCGACGGCAGCAGTCTGGCCCAGACCACCACCACCACATACACCCCGGCCAACGGCGCGGTTCCCACCGGGACGACGGCGAAGGTCCAGGTCACCGCGGGCAGCAGCCCGACCTACCAAAGCTCGACCGTCACCCTCGACCCGGCTCGAAACCTGCCGATCGAGAAGGTCGACGCGGCCGGTCTGAAGACCGACCTCGTCTACGACCAACTCGGCCGCCTGACCGGCGTCTGGCTGCCCGCGCAGTCCAAGACGGCAGGCGCGAGCGCCAGCCTGACCTACAGCTACGCGGTCTCCAACACGGCACCCACTGCCGTCACTGCCAAGAGCCTGCTCGACAACGGCTCGTACAAGTCCACCGTGACCCTGTACGACGCGCTGCTGCGCACCCGCCAGGTGCAGGCCCAAGCGGAAAACGGCACCAGCACGGTCAGCGACACGCAGTACGACTCGCACGGCTGGACGGTGCTGAGCAACAGCAACTACAACGTGGCCGCCCTTCCGGGTAGCACCCTGGTGATGGTCGCGCAGAACAGCGTCCCGGACACCTTGGTCACCGACCACGACGGCGAGGGCCGGGCCACCGCGACCAACGAGGAGCACAACGGCACCACCCCCGCCGGCATGACCACGGCCACCGTCTACACGGGCGACAGCCAGACCGTCTTCCCCAAGGCCGGCGGCGTGGTCACCAGGACCGTCACCGACGCTCGTGGGCAGCAGAGCGAACTGGACCAGTACACCACCGCCCCGACCCTGACGGGCACGGCGCAGACCGGGTACACCGCCACCGGCGGGATCATCTCGGCAACCCGCTACCGCTACAACGCGGCCGGCAAGCAGACCGCGATGACCGCACCGGACAACACCTCCTGGTCGTTCAGCTACGACCTGCTGGGCCGCAGGACCCAGCAGACCGACCCGGACGCCGGAACCTCGACGTACGGCTTCGACGACGCCGGAAACCAGGTGTCCGACTTCGACTCACGGAAGATCGAACTCGACTACAGCTACGACCTGCTGGGCCGCAAGACCACCGAGACCGACAAGTCCACCGGCGCCAAGCTCGCGTCCTGGCTCTACGACACCCTGCAGGCCGGCAAGCCGACCTCGACCACCCGGTACACCTCCGGTGGCAGCTACACGGTCGCCACCACCGGCTACACCTCGCTCGGAAAGCCGACCGGCACCACCATCACGCTGCCGAGCACCGAGGCGCCACTGCCCACCACCTACACCACGACCTTCGCCTACTCCACCAATGACCAGTTGCTGATCGGCCAGACCGACCAGCGGGTGCCCGGCGCGCTGGCCGGCGAAGCGCTCAGCTACAACCGCGACGCGCTCGGCAACGCGACGTCCGCCACCAGCGGTCTGTGGACCTACGCGCAGAACGTGGTCTACACCAACTACAACGAGCCGTCCCAGATCACCTTCGGCCCCTCGACCAACCCGGCCTGGGCGACCTACAGCTACGACGACCAGACCCGCCGCCCCTCCGAGCTGCTGCTCAGCCGGACCCAGGCACCCGGCCCGACGGTCGACGACATCACCTACGGCTACAACTCTGCGGGCGACCCCACCTCGGTGGTGGACAAGCAGGCCGACACCAACACCACCGACACCCAGTGTTTCCAGTACGACGCCCTCGACCACCTGGCACAGGCCTGGACCGCTGCCGGCACCTGCCCGGCCACCGGCACCGGTCCGTCCTCGGCGACGGTGGCCGGCGGCAGCGCCGCGTACTGGGAGTCCTACAGCTATGACCCGGTGGGCAACCGGACCGGCATGACCAGCCACGCGGTGAACGGCGCGACCGGCGACACGGTCACCACCTACACCAACGGCTGCACCGGCACCTGCCCCAACGGCCCGCAGCCGCACACCCTGGCCACGGCCAGCGTGACCGGCCCGGCCGGCACCAGCAGCACCGCGTTCGGCTACAGCCCGACCGGTGCCACCACCACCCGCACACCCTCCAACGGCCAGGCGCAGAACCTGCACTGGGACGACGAGGGCCGGGTCGACGTGATCACCCAGGGCACCAACAGCACCACCAAGTACCTGTACGACGCGGACGGCAACCTGCTGATCCGGCGCGACCCCGGCCAGACCACGCTGTTCGCCGGCGACACCCAGATCGTCGTCAACACCGCGGTCACCCCGAACGTGCTGCTCGGCGGCGTCCGTACCTACACCCTGGGCGGCAACACCACGGTGGCCACGCGCTCCACGCTGCCGAACGGCGGCACGGAGTACGTGCTCAACGACGCGCACGACACGGCCGTCCTCGGCCTGGACATCACCACCCAGAAGGCGACCCGCAAGCAGTACACCCCCTACGGCCAGGCCCGCGGTACTGCCACCGGCTGGACCGATCCGACCCGCGGCTTCCTCGGCAAGCCCCAGGACACCAGCACCGGCTACACCGATGTCGGCGCCCGGCTCTACGACCCCGGACTCGGCCGCTTCATCAGCGACGATCCGGTCCTGGAGACCAACAACCCGCAGGAGCTCGGGGGATACGGCTACGCGGCCGGCAACCCGGTCGCCGGCTCGGACCCGACCGGCCTGTCCGTGAACCCGGACATGGTCGATGGTGGTGGCACTGCGTGTACCTACGTGCTGAAGGACCCGTGCGGCACACACGGGGACGACGAGGACGATGACGGCGGGGGTGGCGGCGGCGGGACCGCGGGAGATGCGGCGGATGTCTTCTGGGGCGCAGTGGTCGGTGCGGCCAAGTTCGGCGAAACCGTCGAAAACGTGGTCGACCCGATCTGCTGGTTCATCGATGACTGCAAGGGCGGCGCAAAGGCCGTACAGGACTTTTCCCAAAAGCACGGGGCTCACCCGGGAACCTTCCAGTTCGACTCCGGAGAGACCGCCGGCATCGGGCTGAGCGGTGCCGGCCTGGGGCCGGTCGGAGAAGAGGCCGATGGTGCCGTCAGCGAGCTCGGCGCCATACTGGAAGAAAGCGCCGGAGCACGGAATCCGGATCTTGTCTGGGCGACTGAAAGCTACGACGGTTGGCAGCATCTCCTGGACCGCCACCGGATCGGCGCAAAGCTGTACGACGCCGAGAAGAAGGGCGCCTTCATCGGAAAAGAGAAGAAGGTGAAGCAGTGGATCCAGCAGGTGGTCAAGGACAATCCGGCACTGCCGAACACCGATGGCCGTGACGGCTTCATCTACCGAGGGCGGGTAAGCGGCGTCGGCATCAACGGCGTAGGAATCCTGAGCGGGCAGCAAGCCCGTGGACTGGCGAGCGACACGGCTTACGGAATCGAGGTGATCGTGAACCCGGACGGTAGCCTCCGGACCGCCTACCCGATTCCTTAATCAACAACTGTGATGATAGGGTGGCCGCGGCGGAATTCCGCCGCGGCCACCCTGTCATCGTCCTGAAATTCCTGGAGAGAGTCGATTGTTTCGCGTTGATATTTCCCCGAGTTCGATGCGAGTGCCGACCGAGAAGATGGCGGCCTCCCTCGGCTCTGCCAGCGAGATGGATCTCCGATACGGATACTTCGAGACAGATGTGAAGATCACTGCGGAAGGCATGGCAGAAGCCCTCCCCGGAATCACTCTCCTGGACTTCGTGTTCTGCTTGCTCCGGGCGGCCGATGCGGTGATGCACGGAAAGACGGGCCGTGCCGGCTTCACAGAAGACGACACATCCATCACCTTTCATCCCGAGGGGTCGGACGTAATGATCCTGCGCTCCTGGGACCCCGCACCGGGCCGGTGTATGACGGACGAGTTCATCTCCGGAGTCCGCCTTTTCGTCGTGACGGGGCTGGAGCTCATCGTCGGGAAGTATCCGGTCTTCGCAGAGAATCCGGCCTACCACAAGCTTCTGGCCATGGGGGCAGGGCTGGAGCTGCCACCGTCCGGATCGGCTCGGTGAGACTCTCAGGCCGTGTGCGCTACTGGAGCCGCAACGGGCCTTGATCGAGCCGCTGGTCACCGCCTGGAAGCAGGAGCGGGGCCCGGCGATCAGAGGACCCGCTTTCTCGGTGGCGCCCGAGGTGCGGCCGCTGCCCAGCAGCCTGGTCAACATCTACCGGGAGCCCGCCGCGCACCGGGGCAAGGGCTGGGAGGAGGTCACCGAGCAGGCGATCCGGGCCCTGGTGGCCCGCGGCGGTCCGCTGGTGGCGATCCTCTGGGGCCGGGACGCCCGCAATCTGCGGGGGCGGGGTCCGGACCCCGCCCCCCTTCGCGCGCTGCTGCCGCTCAGGAGGCCGTGACGGTCTCGGCCTGCGAGGCGAACTGGGTGTGGTAGAGGTCGGCGTAGAGGCCGCCGGCGGCCAGCAGTTCCTCGTGGGTGCCGCGCTCGCGGATCCGGCCGGCCTCCACCACCAGGATCTGGTCGGCGTCCCTGATGGTCGACAGCCGGTGCGCGATCACCAGTGAAGTCCGCCCGGCCAGGGCCGACTTGAGGGCGCGCTGGATGGCCAGCTCGGACTCGGAGTCGAGGTGCGCGGTGGCCTCGTCCAGCACCACCACCGGGGAGTCCTTGAGCAGCAGCCGGGCCAGGGCCAGCCGCTGCTTCTCGCCGCCGGAGAGCCGGTAGCCCCGGTTGCCGACCACGGTGTCCAGGCCGGCGGGCAGGCTCGCGATCATCTCCCAGATCCGCGCCGCCCGGCAGGCCTCGACGATCTCCTCCTCGGTGGCCTCGGGCCGCGCGTAGTTCAGGTTGGCGCGGATCGTGTCGTGGAACAGGTGGGAGTCCTGGGCCACCACGCCGACAGTCTCGTGCAGCGCCGACAGGGTCAGGTCGCGCAGGTCGGCGCCGTTGATCCGGATCGCGCCCGAGTTCGGATCGTAGAGCCGGGGCACCAGGTGGCTCAGCGTGGTCTTGCCCGCACCGGACGGGCCGACCAGCGCGGTGAGCTTGCCGGCCGGCGCGGTGAAGCTCAACTCCCGCAGGATCCACGGGTTCCCGGCCCGCTCGGCGGGCGGCAGCGCGATCGACTCCAGCGAGGCGAGCGAAACCTCCTCGGCCGAGGGGTACTTGAAGGAGACCCGGTCGAACTCGATCTCCGGCGCGCCCGATCCGCCGGCCGGCGGGGCCGGCAGCGGGCCGGCGCCCGGCGCCTCGGCGATCAGCGGTTCGAGGTCCAGCACCTCGAAGATCCGGTCGAAGCTGACCAGCGCGGTCAGCACGCTGATCTGCATGTTGGAGAGCTGGTTGAGCGGCGCGTAGAGCTGGGTGAGCAGGGCGGCCAGGGCGACCAGGGTGCCGAGCTGCAGGTGGCCGTGGATCACCAGGACGCCGCCGATGCCGTAGGTCAGCGTGGTGGTCAGGGCGGCGAGCAGGCTGATCGTGACGAAGAAGAGCCGGCCGAGCACCTGCTCCCGGATCGCCAGGTTGCGGGCCCGCCCGGCCCGGTCGGCGAACTGCGCGGCCTCCCGCTCGGGCCGGCCGTAGAGCTTGACCAGCATCGCGCCGGAGACGTTGAACCGCTCGTCGAGCAGGCTGCCGAGCTCGGCGTTGACCTCCATCGTGCCGCGCGCGTAGCGCTGCACCCGCTTGCCGATCAGCCGCCCGCCGAGCAGGAAGAGCGGGATCACCACCAGCGCCAGCAGGGTGATCTGCCAGGACAGGTAGAGCATCGTGCAGAAGACGAAGACCAGGGTCAGCACGGTGGAGACCGACTCGGTCAGCACCGAGGTGACGGCCTGCTGGGCGCCGATCACGTCGGTGTTCAGCCGGCTGATCAGGGCCCCGGTCTGGGTCCGGGTGAAGAACGCCAGCGGCTGCCGCTGCACGTGCTCGAAGACGCTGGTGCGCAGGTCGTAGATCAGGCCCTGGCCGATCCGGGCCGAGTACCGGGCCTGGACGATCACCGCGCCGGCGCTCAGCAGCGACAGCGCGGCGATCACCGAGGAGACCCAGAGCACCATCTTCAGGCTGCCGTTCACGATCCCCTCGTCGACCAGCACCTTGAGCAGCAGCGGGGTGAGGGCCGCCGTGAAGGCATTCAGTGCCGTTATCACGAGCAACAGCAGGATTGTCCAGCGGAACCGTCGGGTGAACGGAAGAATTCTTCGCACCGTGCCGCGCTTGACCTGCTGGCGGGTAACTTCCTCATCGACCCGAATGTGTATGCCGAGGCCACCGATCATGGCTTTTCAGACCTCTTCCTGAGGAGGGCGCATTCGGCCCGTGGGTAGGTGTCGGACTCTAGGGGACGGCGCCGGGCCCGGCCCAGGCCAGAGGCCTCGGGGCGGGTGTTCAACCGGTGCGGTGGCCCAGTTGAACAGCGGTCCGCGGTGGTCCCGGGTTGAGCGTTGATCACCCCTCGGGCAGCGGTCCATAGTTGCCGAAGTGCGCGGGACGAATCGATTCCCCGAGATCGCGCTTCATATTCCTGAGGGATTTTCCGCCGGAGGGACGCGGATGAGTGACGAGCTGAAGTTCCTGAAGTCCAAGGTGATCATCGAGCCGCTGGTGGACCGCTTCTTCGTGTGGCTGCACACGCTGGCGCCGGTCCAGGCCGCGATGAACCTGGCATTCCTGCAGGTTCCGCTGCTCGAGTCGTACCTGCAGTCGCCGCAGGTGCACATCGATGCGAGCAACAACCCGGAGCTGCGCGGCGGATACTTCGTCAACATCGAGGAGGAGCGGGCCGAGGAGGTCCGCGCGCTGCTCGCCGCCATCAAGCGCGACCGGGCCGAGATGCTGCGGTTCGCCGAGGGTGTCGCCGAGGCCGAGGACCTGGTCCGGGCGAACGCCACCGGCTTCGACCTGACCCCCCTCTACCCCAAGCTCCCCGAGGCCCTCGGCGGCCTGGTCGAGCTCGCCTACGACACCAGCAACCAGGCCCAGGTGCGCTACCTGGAGCCGCTGATCCACAAGGCCTGGGAGCAGCACCGCTCCCGGCAGTCCGTCCAGCTCTCGCTGGAGACCGGCGTCGAGCGCCCGTTCATCCTCAGCACCCCGCGACTGCCGTCGCCGGACGTGCTGGAGCTGCCCATCCCGTTCGACCACCCCGGCCTCGAAGCGCTCTTCCGGGCCCGGGTGGAGCCCACTACGCTGAACGCGCTGCGCGAGGCGCTGGAGCTCGACGACGCGCAGACCGAGCAGCTGGCCGGCCTGCTCTCCGACACCTGCAGCCAGGCCCCCGACCGCCACATCGAGGACGGCGGGCGGATCCGCTACTTCGGCCACGCCTGCCTGGTCCTGCAGACCCCGCAGGGCTCCATCGTCACCGACCCGTTCATCAGCGCCGACAGCACCGCCGGTGGCCGCTACACGCTGGACGACCTGCCGGACTACATCGACCTGGTGCTGATCACCCACGGCCACCAGGACCACATCGTGCTGGAGACCATGCTGCAGATGCGCGGCCGGGTCGGCGCGATCGTGGTGCCCCGCTCCTCGCGCGGCAACCTCTCCGACCCGTCGATGGCGCTCGCGCTGCGCGGCTGCGGCTTCACCGTGATCGAGGTCGACGACTTCGACGAGGTGCCGTGGGCCGGCGGCCGGGTGGTGGCCACCCCGTTCCTCGGCGAGCACTGCGACCTCGACATCCGCGCCAAGTCCACCTACTGGGTGGAGATGGCCGGCAAGCAGGTCTTCATCGGCGCCGACTCCTCCGGCATCGACCCGGCGCTCTACCGCCACATCCGCGCCTACCTGGGCAAGGCCGACATCGCCTTCGTCGGCATGGAGTGCGACGGCGCCCCGCTCACCTGGCTCTACCAGGCGCTGCTCACCAAGCCGGTCACCACCAAGATGAGCCGCTCGCGCAAGCTCTCCGGCTCCAACGCCGAGCAGGCCGCCGACATCATCACCCAGCTCGGCGCCGACGAGGCCTACGTCTACGCGATGGGCGAGGAGAGCTGGCTGGGGCACGTGATGGCCACCACCTATCACGAGGACACCTACCAGCTGCAGCAGATCGCCGAGTTCATGAAGTGGTGCGAGGCCAACGACGTGACCGGCGGCCACCTGCTGAACCAGCAGGAGTGGCGCTGGTAGCCGGCCCGCGCCCCGACCCGCTCTGAAACCCGCTCTGAACACCCGCTCCGAGGAGGGCAGTCGCACCGTGCCACACGTCAACACCAATGGCATCCAGCTCGCTTACCAGCACACCGGTGAGGGCCCGGCGGTACTGCTGATCATGGGGTCGTCGGCCGGCGGACAGGTGTGGACCATGCACCAGACGCCGGCCCTGAACCGGGCGGGCTACCGGACCGTCACCTTCGACCACCGCGGGATCGCGCCCTCGGACGCGCCCGCCGGCCGCTACTCGATGGAGGACATGGTCGCCGACACCCTGGGGCTGATCGAGGAGCTGGACCTCGCGCCCTGCCGGGTGGTCGGCGTCTCCCTGGGCTCGATGATCGCCCAGGAACTGGCGATCAGGCACCCGGAGCTGATCACCTGCGCCGTGCTGATCGCCACCCGGGCCCGGGCGGACGCCCTCCGGGTGGCGATCACCGAGGCCGACCGGGCGCTGGCCGACAGCGGCGTCCGACTCCCGGCGTCCTACGCCGCCGTGACCTCCGCGATGCGGCTGCTCTCGCCGCGCACGCTGAGCGACAGCGCCGCCGCCGCGATGTGGCTGGAGGTGCTGGAACTCTCCGGCGACAGCGGCAGCGGGGTCTACGGCCACAACTGGATCGACACCACCGCCGACCACCGGGAGGCGCTCAAGGGGATCACCGCCCCCTGCCGGGTCATCGCCTTCGCCGACGACCTGGTGACACCGCCGCAGCTCTGCGCCGAGGTCGCGGACCTCATTCCCGACTGCGACCTGGTGGAGATCCCCGACTGCGGGCACATCGGCTACCTGGAACGTCCGGAAGCCGTGAACGCGGCAATCATCGAATTCCTCGACAAGCACTCCCAGGCCTTCCAGAACGCGCAGCCCTTCGGGAACGCGCTCCCCTTCTAGAACGCCCCAGCCCGCCCAGCGAAAGGATGGATGCTCCATGTCCGCGCAAGGCATCGAATACGTTGAGCTGTACGCCGGCGACCAGAACTCCGCCGTCGAACTCCTGGAGGGCGAATTCGGCTTCACCCGGATCGCCCGGACCGAGACCGCCGACATGGACTCGGTGCTGCTGCGCCAGGGCGGCGTCCAGATCCTGGTCACCTCGGGGCCCGGCACCTGGAAGTTCCTGGAGGAGCACGGCGACGGCATCGCCGACATCGCGCTCGGCTGCGAGGACGTCGCGGCCACCCTGGAGTCGGCCGCCGCGGCCGGCGCCTCGGTGACCCGCTCCTGGCGCGGCGACCCGGTGGTCTCCGGCTTCGGCGACGTCACCCACACCCTGCTGCCGCTCTCCACCAGCGCCGCCGCCCCGCTGCCCGCCGGCCCCGGCTGGACCGCGCTGGGCGACGCCGAGCAGCGCCCGGCCGGCCCGATCCGGCAGCTCGACCACATCGCCGTCTGCATCGACGGCGGCACCCTGGAGCAGGTCGCCGACTACTACCGGGACGGCTTCGGGCTGAGCCGCTACTCCAGCGAGTACCTGGCGGTCGGCGACCAGGCGATGGACTCCATCGTGGTGCGCAGCGCCTTCGGCCACGTCACCTTCACCCTGGTCGCGCCCGACCCGGCCAAGGGTGCCGGCCAGCTCGACTCCTTCCTGCTGCGCAACTCCGGCCCCGGCGTGCAGCACCTGGCCTTCCTGGTGGACGAGATCATTCCCACCGTCCACGACTTCCGGGCCCGCGGCGTGGAGTTCCTGAACACCCCCGACAGCTACTACGACCTGCTCGCCGAGCGGTTCGGCGACCTCGGTACCGAGATCGCCCAGCTGCGGGAGACCCAGGTGCTCGCCGACCGCGACGAGTGGGGCTACCTGCTGCAGCTCTTCACCCGCTCGCCCTACGAGCGGTCGACGCTCTTCTACGAGCTCATCCAGCGCAAGGGATCCCGCGGTTTCGGCAGCGCGAACATCCGCGCCCTCTACGAGGCCGTGGAGCGGGACCGCGTCACCGCCGCCGAATAGCGCGCGGCGGAGAGCAGGGCCGGACTGGGCGGCGCCGGGGAAATCGGGCGGCGCCCAGGAACGTGTCAGTTGAAATTCCTGGGCCGGTGAATTCCCGTGAATTCCCGGGCTTTTGGCCACACACGAGGCTGGGCATGCGTCGCGGCCGGTGCATGATCTGGAGGAGATCCGATGATTCCGTTGTCGTTCGCGCAGCGCCGGCTGTGGTTCATGGCCCAGTTGGAAGGCCCGAGCGCGACCTACAACAGCCCGATCGCGGTCCGGCTGACCGGTGCGCTGGACGTGCCGGCGCTGGCGGCGGCGCTGCGGGACGTGCTGGAGCGGCACGAGGTGCTGCGGACCGTGTTCCGGACCGAGGAGGACGAGCCCTACCAGCACATCCTGCCGATGGCGGAACTGGACTGGGAGCTGGAGCCGGTCCGCACCGAGCCGTCCGGGACGGCGGAGCTGGTCGCGGGGGCGGCCGGCCACCGGTTCGACCTGGCGACCGAGGTGCCGGTGCGCGCCTGGCTCTTCGAGGAGTCCGCGACCGAGCACGTGCTGGTGCTGGTGGTGCACCACATCGCCGGTGACGGCTGGTCGATGGCTCCGCTGGCTCGCGACGTCTCCACGGCCTATGCGGCCCGGGCCGCCGGCGGGGCGCCCGAGTGGGAGCCGCTGCCGGTGCAGTACGCCGACTACGCGCTCTGGCAGCGGGAGCTGCTGGGCGAGGCCGAGCAGCCGACCAAGCTGCAGAGTAAGCAGGTGGAGTACTGGCGGGAGGCGCTGGAGGGGGCTCCGGAGGAGCTGGCGCTGCCGTTCGACAAGGTCCGGCCGGCGGTCTCCTCGCACCGCGGGCACAGTGCGGAGCTGGTGGTCCCGGCCGAACTGCACGCCGGGCTGCTGGAGTTGGCCAGGCAGCACGGTGTGACCCTGTTCATGGTGATGCACGGCGCGGTGGCCACCCTGCTCTCGCGGCTCGGCGGCGGCAGCGACATCCCGATCGGCTCGGCGGTCTCCGGCCGCACCGACGAGGCACTGGACGAGCTGGTCGGCTTCTTCGTCAACACCCTGGTGATCCGCACCGACCTGACCGGCGACCCGACCTTCGGCGAGCTGCTGGCCCGGGTCAAGGAGGCCGGCCTCGGGGCGTTCGGGCACCAGGACGTGCCGTTCGAGCGCCTGGTGGAGGAGCTGGCCCCGGCCCGCTCGCTGGCCCGGCACCCGCTCTTCCAGACCGTCCTCACGATGGAGAACAGCGGCAATGCCGCCCTCGAACTGGCCGGGCTCGAAGTGGAGTTGCTGGACGTCAGCCGTCCCGGTGCCAAGTTCGACCTGGATGTGATCATCGGTGAGACCTTCGCGGAGGGCGGGCCGGCGGGTCTGCGGGGTTCGCTGACGGTGGCGGCCGACCTGTTCGAGGAGTCGGCGGCGGGGGTGTTCGCGGAGCGGCTGGTGCGGGTGCTGGCGGCGGTGGTCGCCGATCCGCGGGTGCGGGTCAGCGAGGTCGACGTGCTGGGGGCGGCCGAGCGGTCGCTGGTGCTGGAGGAGTGGAACGCCTCGGCCGTCGAGCTCGACGCTGCCCTGGTGCCGGAGTTGTTCGCGCGGCGGGTGGCGTTGGTGCCGGATGCGGTGGCGGTGGTGGCTGGTGGTGAGCGGGTGTCGTTCGCGGAGTTGGATGCGCGGGCGAACCGGTTGGCGCACTTTCTTCTGTCGCAGGGTGCGGGGCCGGAGCGGGTGGTGGGTCTGGTCTTGGACCGGTCGGTGGAGTTGGTGACGGCGTTGTTGGCGGTGTGGAAGGTGGGGGGTGCGTATCTGCCGCTGGATCCGGCGTATCCGGTGGAGCGGTTGGCGTTCATGCTCGGTGATGCGCGTGCTGCGGTGGTGTTGGGGACGTCGGAGGTGGTGGACGATCTGCCGGCTGCTCGTGGGCGGGTGGTGGCGGTGGACGATCCGGTGACGGCGGCGCGGATCGCCGGGCAGCCGTCGACGGCGCCGGAGTTGGAGGTGACGGGTGATCAGCTCGCCTATGTGATCTACACCTCCGGCTCGACCGGCCGGCCGAAGGGCGTCGGGGTCACGCACGCCGGTCTGGCGAACTACGTGCGGACGGTGCCGGAGCGGCTGGGCCTCGAAGGCGGCGGCCGGTTCGGTCTGTTGCAGGGTCAGGCGACGGATCTGGGCAACACGGTGCTGTTCGCGAGTCTGGTGTTCGGTGGTGAGTTGCATGTGCTGCCGGCTGAGGCGGCGACCGATGCGGTGGCGGTGGCGGAGTATGTGGCGGCCGAGGGCATCGAGTTCATGAAGGTGGTGCCTTCGCATCTGGCGGCGCTGGGGTCGGGTGGTCTGGCGCGGGTGCTGCCGGGCCGGTCGCTGGTGCTCGGCGGCGAGGCGGCTTCTCCTGCCTGGGTGGGGGAGTTGCTGGAGGCCGCGGGTGAGTGTGCGGTGTTCAACCACTACGGGCCGACGGAGACCACGATCGGTGTGGCGACGGTGCGGTTGGAGCCGTCGATGCTGGACGGCGGCCGGGTCCCGGTGGGGCGCCCGATCGGCAACACCCGCCTGCTGGTGCTGGATGAGCGTCTGCGCCCGGTGGCTCCGGGGGTGACGGGTGAGCTGTACGTCGCCGGTGCGGGTCTGGCGCGCGGATACCTTGGGCGTCCGGGCCTGACGGCGGAGCGCTTCGTCGCCGCGCCGTTCGGCGAAGGTGAGCGGGTCTACCGCACGGGTGACCTGGCGCGGTGGACGGCGGGGGGCCTGCTGGAGTTCGTGGGCCGCGCGGACGAGCAGGTGAAGATCCGCGGGTTCCGCGTCGAGCCGGGTGAGATCGCCGCGGTCCTGGCCTCGCATCCTGAGGTGGAGCAGGCCGTGGTGATCGCCCGCGAGGACGTCGCGGGTGACAAGCGCCTGGTCGCCTATGTGGTGGTGGAGGAGCTGGAGGAGACCGACACCGAGGCCCTGGCGGCCGCGCTGAAGGCCCTGGTCGGTACCCGCCTGCCCGAGCACATGGTCCCCGCCGCCGTGGTGGCGCTGGCCGAACTGCCGCTGACCGGCAACGGCAAGCTCGACCGCAAGGCCCTGCCCGCCCCCGAGTACGGCGCCCGCGCCGCCGAGTCGCGGGCCGCCGCCACCCCGGCGGAGCTGGGCCTCTGCCAGGTGTTCGCCGAGGTGCTGGGCCTGGACTCGGTCGGCGTGGACGACAACTTCTTCGAACTCGGCGGCCACTCGCTGCTCGCCACCCGCCTGGTCAACCGGGTCCGCGCCGCGATGGGCGTCGAACTGGAGATCCGGGCGGTCTTCCAGACCCCCACGGTCGCCGAACTGGCCGCCGGGCTGCCGGCCACCGGTCCGGTGCGCCCCGAACTGGCGCAGCGCGAACGCCCCGAGCGGGTGCCACTCTCCTACGCCCAGCAGCGCCTCTGGTTCATCGGCCAGCTGGAGGGCATGAGCGCGGCCTACAACAGCCCGATCGCGCTGCGGCTGACCGGTGTGCTGGACGTGCCGGTGCTGGCGGCGGCGCTGCGGGACGTGCTGGAGCGGCACGAGGTGTTGCGGACGGTCTTCCCGACCCAGGACGGCGAGCCCTACCAGCAGGTGCTCGCCCTCGACGAACTCGCCTGGGAGCTGCCGGTGGTGGCGGCGGGCGCGGCGGACCAGGCGGAGCTGCTGGCCGGCGCGGCCGGCCACCGCTTCGACCTGGCCACCGAGATCCCGCTGAAGGCCTGGCTGTTCGAGGTCTCCCCGACCGAGCACCTGCTGACCGTGGTGGTGCACCACGTGGCCGGTGACGGCTGGTCGATGGGTCCGCTGGCCGCCGACCTCTCCGCCGCCTTCGCCGCCCGCGCCGAGGGCCGGGCGCCCGAGTGGCAGCCGCTGCCGGTGCAGTACGCCGACTACGCGCTCTGGCAGCGGGAGCTGCTGGGCGAGGCGGCCGACGCCGACAGCCTGCTCTCCCAGCAGGTGGAGTACTGGCGGGAGGCGCTGGCGGGGGCTCCGGAGGAGCTGGCGCTGCCGTTCGACAAGGTGCGGCCGGCGGTCTCCTCGCACCGCGGGCACAGTGCGGAGCTGGTGGTCCCGGCCGAACTGCACGCCGGGCTACTGGAGTTGGCCAGGCAGCACGGGGTGACCCTGTTCATGGTGATGCAGAGCGCCGCCGCGGTGCTGCTCTCCCGGCTCGGCGCCGGCGAGGACGTCTCGATCGGCTCGGCGGTGTCCGGCCGGGTCGACGAAGCCCTCAACGAGCTGGTCGGGTTCTTCGTCAACACCCTGGTGATCCGCACCGACCTGACCGGCGACCCCGAGTTCGCCGAGGTGCTGGACCGGGTCCGGGAGCGGGGCCTGAGCGCGCTGGACCACCAGGACGTGCCGTTCGAGCGGCTGGTGGAGGAGCTGGCCCCGGCCCGCTCACTCGCCCGGCACCCGCTCTTCCAGGCCGTGCTGACCATGCAGAACACCGGCGACACCGCACTGGAGCTCCCCGGTCTCGGCGTCGAGATCGTGCCGGTCGGCCGTCCCGGTGCCAAGTTCGACCTGGATGTGATGGTCGGTGAGACCTTCGCGGAGGGCGGGCCGGCGGGTCTGCGGGGTTCGCTGACGGTGGCGGCCGACCTGTTCGAGGAGTCGGCGGCGGGGGTGTTCGCGGAGCGGCTGGTGCGGGTGCTGGCGGCGGTGGTCGCCGATCCGCGGGTGCGGGTCAGCGAGGTCGACGTGCTCGGCGAGGTGGAGCGCGACCGGGTGCTGACCGAGTGGAACTCCACTGCGGTGGACACCGGTTCGCTGCTGGTGCCGGAGTTGTTCGCGCGGCGGGTGGCGTTGGTGCCGGATGCGGTGGCGGTGGTGGCTGGTGGTGAGCGGGTGTCGTTCGCGGAGTTGGATGCGCGGGCGAATCGGTTGGCGCACTTTCTTTTGTCGCAGGGTGCGGGGCCGGAGCGGGTGGTGGGTCTGGTCTTGGACCGGTCGGTGGAGTTGGTGACGGCGTTGTTGGCGGTGTGGAAGGTGGGGGGTGCGTATCTGCCGCTGGATCCGGCGTATCCGGTGGAGCGGTTGGCGTTCATGCTGGGTGATGCGCGTGCTGCGGTGGTGTTGGGGACGTCGGAGGTGGTGGACGATCTGCCGGCTGCCCGTGGGCGGGTGGTGGCGGTGGACGACCCGGTGACGGCGGCGCGGATCGCCGGGCAGCCGTCGACGGCGCCGGAGTTGGAGGTGACGGGTGATCAGCTCGCCTATGTGATCTACACCTCCGGCTCGACCGGCCGGCCGAAGGGCGTCGGGGTGACGCACGCGGGCCTGGCCAACTACGTGGCCACCGTCCCCCGCAGCCTCGGCCTGGCCGAGGGTGGCCGGTTCGGTCTGTTGCAGGGTCAGGCGACGGATCTGGGCAACACGGTGCTGTTCGCGAGTCTGGTGTTCGGTGGTGAGTTGCATGTGCTGCCGGCTGAGGCGGCGACCGATGCGGTGGCGGTGGCGGAGTATGTGGCGGCCGAGGGCATCGAGTTCATGAAGGTGGTGCCTTCGCATCTGGCGGCGCTGGGGTCGGGTGGTCTGGCGCGGGTGCTGCCGGGCCGGTCGCTGGTGCTGGGCGGCGAGGCGGCTTCTCCCGCGTGGGTGGGGGAGTTGCTGGAGGCCGCGGGTGAGTGTGCGGTGTTCAACCACTACGGGCCGACGGAGACCACGGTCGGTGTGGCGACGGTGCGGTTGGAGCCGTCGATGCTGGACGGCGGCCGGGTCCCGGTGGGGCGCCCGGTCGGCAACACCCGCCTGCTGGTGCTCGACGGGCACCTGCGTCCGGTCGCGCCCGGCGTCACCGGCGAGCTGTACGTCTCGGGCGCCGGCCTGGCGCGCGGATACCTCGGCCGATTCGCGCTGACCTCCGAGCGGTTCGTCGCGGACCCGTTCGGCACGGGCGAGCGGATGTACCGCACGGGTGACCTGGCGCGGTGGACGGCGGGGGGTCTGCTGGAGTTCGTGGGCCGCGCGGACGAGCAGGTGAAGATCCGCGGGTTCCGCGTCGAGCCGGGTGAGATCGCCGCCGTCCTGGCCTCGCACCCCGAGGTGGAGCAGGCCGTGGTGATCGCCCGCGAGGACGTCGCGGGTGACAAGCGCCTGGTCGCCTACGTGGTGGTGGAGGAGCTGGAGGAGACCGACACCGAGGCCCTGGCGGCCGCGCTGAAGGCCCTGGTCGGTACCCGCCTGCCCGAGCACATGGTCCCCGCCGCCGTGGTGGCGCTGGCCGAACTGCCGCTGACCGGCAACGGCAAGCTCGACCGCAAGGCCCTGCCCGCCCCCGAGTACGGCGCCGTGACCGGTACCGACCGGGCGCCGGCCACAGTGCAGGAGGAGATCCTCTGCCAGGCCTTCGCCGAGGCGCTGGGCCTGGACTCGGTCGGCGTGGACGACAACTTCTTCGAACTCGGCGGCCACTCGCTGCTGGCGGTCTCGCTGGTGGAGAGGCTGCGGGTGCGCGGCGTGCCGGTCTCGGTCCGCACGCTCTTCGCCTCGCCGACCCCGGCCGGCCTCGCGGCCGCCGAGGACGCCGGCGAGCTCACCGAGGTGCCGGCGAACCTGATCCCGGCGGACGCCACCGAGATCACCCCGGAGATGCTGCCGCTGGTCACCTTGACCGAGGCCGAGGTCGCCCGGGTGGTCGAGGTGGCGGGCGGTGCCGCCAACCTGGCCGACGTCTACCCGCTGGCGCCGCTCCAGGAGGGGATCTTCTTCCACCACCTGATGTCCGGCGACGGCACCGGCGACGTCTACGTACTGCCCTCGGTGCTGGGCTTCGACTCCCGGGAGCGGCTGGACGCCTTCACCGCCGCCCTGCAGTGGGTGGTCGACCGGCACGACATCCTGCGCACGGCGATCGCCTGGCAGGGGCTGCCCGAGCCGGTGCAGGTGGTCGTCCGCACGGCCCGGATCCCTCTGCTGGACCTCGAGCTGACGGCAGGCCAGGACCCGGTGGCCGCGCTGTTCGCGGCTGCCGACCCGGTGATGGACCTGAGCCAGGCGCCGCTGCTGCGGATCCACCGCGCGCAGGACCCGGCCACCGGCGCCTGGTACGCGCTGGTGCAGGTGCACCACATGGTGCAGGACCACACCGCGCTGGCCGTGGTGCTCGCCGAGGTCGGCGCCCACCTGGCCGGCCGAGGCGACCGGCTGCCGGAGCCGCTGCCGTTCCGCGACTTCGTGGTCCGGGCCCGCACCGGCGTCTCCCGCGAGGATCACGAGCGGTTCTTCGCCGGCCTGTTGGGCGACGTCACCGAGACCACCGCGCCCTACGGCGTGCTGGACGTGCACAGCGACGGCGCCGGCGCGGTCGACGCGCTGCTGCAACTGGAGGAGGAGGCGGCCGCCCGGGTCCGGGCGACCGCCCGCCGCCTGGGCGTCAGCGCCGCGACCCTGTTCCACCTGGTCTGGGCCCGGGTGCTGGGCGCCGTCTCCGGCCGCTCCGACGTGGTCTTCGGCACGGTGCTGCTCGGCCGGCTGCACGGCGGCCAGGGCGCCGACCGGACCCCCGGCCTCTTCATCAACACCCTGCCGCTGCGGGTCGACCTGGACCGCCACACGGTGCTGGAGGGCGTCCGCGCGGTGCAGGCCGGCCTGGCCGACCTGCTGGTGCACGAGCACGCCCCGCTCTCGCTGGCACAGCAGGCCGCGGCCCTGCCGGCCCAGGCGCCGCTCTTCACCTCGCTGCTCAACTACCGCCACGGAACCGGGGGTTCACAGCACCACGCGGCCTTCGAGGGGATCGAGGTACTGCAGACCGAGGACCACACCAACTACCCGCTGGACGTCTCGGTCAACGACGACGGCACCGGATTCACCCTCAGCGTGCAGGCGGTGGCGCCGATCGACCCGGCGGCGGTCTGCGCGATGCTGAGCACCGCGACCGAGGCGCTGCTGACCGCGTTGGAGGAGCGGCCGGAGCAGCCGCTGGCCGGGCTGGACGTGCTCGGCGGCGCGGAGCGGCAGAAGGTGCTGGGCGCCTGGAACGCCACGGCCGCCGAGTTCCCGGCGGCGAGCCTGCCCGAGCTGTTCGCCGCCCAGGCCGCCCGCACCCCCGCCGCGCCCGCCCTGATCAGTGGCGGAGTCCCGGTCGGCTACGCGGAGTTGGACAGCCGGGCGAACCGGCTGGCGCGGCTGCTCGCCGAGTACGGCGTCGGCCCGGAGTCCCCGGTCGCGCTGCTGGTGGACCGCTCGGTGGAGGCGCTGGTCGCGATCCTGGCCGTGCTCAAGGCCGGCGGCAGCTACGTGCCGGTCGACCTGCGCTACCCGGCGGCCCGGATCCGGCTGATCCTGGAGCAGAGCCGGGCCCGCCTGGTGATCACCGAGGGCTCCGCCGGCACGCTGGAACTTCCCGACGGCGCACGCGCTTTCACCCTGGCCGAGCTGCTGTCGGCGGCCGCCGACCGGCCGGACCGGGCACCGGAGGCCACGGTCCACCCCGATCAGGTGGCCTACGCCATCTTCACCTCCGGCTCCACCGGCACGCCCAAGGGCGTGATGGCGACCCACCGCAACGTGGCCGCGCACGCCGCCGACCGGGCCTTCGCGGCCGAGCGGCCGGTGCGGGTGCTGCTGCACTCGCCGCTGGCCTTCGACGCCTCGACCTACGAGATCTGGGTGCCGCTGCTCTCCGGCGGCGCGGTGGTCCTGGCGCCCGCCGGGGACACCGACCCGGAGGTGCTGCGCAAGACGATCGAGACCGAGCGGGTGACCAGCGCCTTCTTCACCACCGCGCTCTTCAACCTGCTGGCCGGCGAAGGCGGTTCGGCGCTGGCCGGGCTCGACGAGGTGCTGACCGGCGGCGAGCTGGTCTCGCCGGCCGCGATGGCCGCGGTGCTGGCGAACTGCCCGCAGACCGCACTGGCGCACGTCTACGGGCCGACCGAGACCACCACCTACGCGACCCTGCACCGGCTCGGCGAACGGCTCGACGGCGACGGCACGGTGCCGATCGGCCGGCCGATGGACAACACCACGGCATACGTGCTGGACGACCGGCTGGCCCCCGTGCCGGTCGGGGTGGCCGGCGAGCTCTACCTCGGCGGCGCCGGCCTGGCCCGGGGCTACCTGGGCCGGCCCGGCCTGACCGCGGAGCGGTTCGTCGCGGACCCGTTCTCCGGCACCGGCGAACGGCTCTACCGGACCGGCGACGTGGTCCGCTGGAACGCCGACGGCGAGGTGGTCTTCGCCGGCCGGGCCGACCAGCAGGTGAAGATCCGCGGCTTCCGGATCGAACCGGGCGAGATCGAGACGGCCCTGCTGGCCCACCCCGCGGTCGCCCAGGTCACCGTGCTGGCCCGGGAGGACCAGCCGGGCGACCGGCGCCTGGTCGCCTACGCGGTGCCCGCCGAGGGCGCGCCGGCCGAGGAGCTGCCGGAACTGCTGCGGGCGCACGCCGCCGAGCGGCTGCCGGAGTTCATGGTGCCGTCCGCCGTGCTGGTGCTGGAGGCACTGCCGCTGACCGTCAACGGCAAGCTCGACAAGCGGGCGCTGCCGGCCCCGGACTACGGGGCGGCGGCCGCCGCGAGCCGCGGGCCGGAGAACGAGCGGGAGGAGCTGCTCTGCCGGCTCTTCGCCGAGGTGCTGCGGCTGACCCGGGTCGGCGTGGACGACGACTTCTTCAAGCTGGGCGGGCACTCGCTGCTCGCCACCCGCCTGATCAGCCGGATCCGGGTGGAGCTCAATCGCGAACTGCCGCTCAAGGCACTGTTCGACGCGCCCACCGTGGCGCTGCTGGCGAGCCGGCTGGACAGCCGGCCGGAAGAGACCGAGGCGAAGGTCCGGCCCGCGCTGCGGCCGATGCAGGAGCAGGAGCAGATCTGATGATTCCCTTGTCATTCGCGCAGCGCCGGCTGTGGTTCCTGGCCCAGCTGGACGGCCCGAGCGCTACCTACAACATCCCCATCGCGCTGCGGCTCTCCGGGCGCCTGGACGCCGGCGCGCTGCAGGCGGCCCTGCTCGACGTGATCGGCCGCCACCAGGTGCTGCGGACGGTCTTCCCCACCGAGGGCGGCGAGCCGTACCAGCGGGTGCTGAAGGCCGCCGAGCTGGACTGGGAGCTGGAGCCGGTCCGCAGCGGGCCCGGCGCCACGGACGGCCTGATCGCCGCGGCGGCCGGCCACCGGTTCGACCTGGCGGTCGACGTGCCCGTCCGGGCCTGGCTGTTCGAGGAGACCGTCGAGGAGCACGTGCTGCTCGTGGTGGTGCACCACATCGCCGGTGACGGCTGGTCGATGGGCCCGCTGGCCCGCGACCTGTCGACCGCCTACGAGGCCCGCGCCGAGGGCCGGGCACCCGAGTGGGCGCCGCTGCCGGTGCAGTACGGCGACTACGCGCTCTGGCAGCGTGAACTGCTCGGCGACGCCGCGGACCCGGGCAGCGTGCTGGCCCAGCAGGTCGGATACTGGCGCGAGGCGCTGGCCGGGGCACCGGCCGAACTGGCGCTGCCCTTCGACAAGGCCCGTCCGCTGGTGGCCTCGCACCTCGGCCACAGCGCGACCGCCGAGGTGCCGGCCGAGCTGCACGCCCGCCTCGCCCGGATCGCCCAGCGGCGCGGCGTGACCCTCTTCATGGTGCTGCAGGGCGCCCTGGCCGTGCTGCTCTCCCGGCTCGGCGCGGGCACCGACATCCCGATCGGCTCGGCGGTGGCCGGGCGCACCGACCAGGCCCTGGAGAACCTGGTCGGGTTCTTCGTCAACACCCTGGTGATCCGCACCGACCTGTCCGGCGACCCGCGCTTCACCGACCTGCTGGGCCGGGTCCGGGAGGCGGGCCTGGGCGCCTTCGCCCACCAGGACGTGCCCTTCGAGCGGCTGGTGGAGGAGCTGGCGCCGTCTCGCTCGCTGGCCCGCAACCCGCTCTTCCAGGTGGCGCTGACCCTGCAGAACAACGCCGGCACCTCCGTCGAGCTGCCCGGCCTGCGGATCGGGCGGCTGCCGCTGGGCGGGGCCGCGGCCAAGTTCGACCTGGACGTCACCGTGGTCGAGGAGAGCGCCGCCGGGGAGCCGGCCGGCCTGCGGGTCTCGGTGAACGCCGCCGCCGACCTCTTCGAGGAGCCCGCCGCCGCCGTCTTCGCCGAGCGGCTGGTGCGGGTGCTGGCGGCCGTGGCCGCCGACCCCACCGTCCGGGTCGGCGCGGTGGACGTGCTGGACGCGGCCGAGCGCCGGCAGGTGCTGGGCGAGTGGCACGGACCGCTGGTCGAACTGCCCGCCACCACCGTGCCGGCGGTCTTCGCCGCACGGGCGGCCGCCGACCCGTCGGCGGTGGCCGTGGTCGCCGACGGCGTCGAACTGAGCTACGGCGAGCTGGACGCCCGGTCGAACCGGCTGGCCCGGCTGCTGGTCGAGCACGGCGTGGGCCCGGAGACCCGGGTCGCCGTGGTGCTGGAGCGGTCCGCCGAGCTGATCACCGCCCTGCTGGCGGTGCTGAAGGCCGGCGGCGCCTACGTGCCGGTGGACACGGCCCACCCGGCCGACCGGATCGAGTACCTGTTCGCGGACGCCGCGCCGATGGCCGTGGTCTGCGCCGCGGGCACCCGCTCGGCGCTGCCGGCCGGCAGCACGCTGCCGGTGCTGGCGCTGGACGAGCCGGCCACGGCCGAGCGGCTGGCCGGACTCTCCGCCGAGCCGTTCGCCCACCCGGAGCTGCGGCCCGCGCACCCCGCCTACGTGATCCACACCTCCGGCTCGACCGGCCGCCCCAAGGGCGTGCTGGTGCCGCACGGCTCCTTCCTCAACACCGTGCAGGGCCTGACCCGGTTCGGCGCCGGACCCGGCTCCCGGGTGGCCCAGTTCGCCTCCGTCGGCTTCGACAACTTCGGCCTGGAGTGGTCGCTGGCGCTGCTCAACGGCGGCGCCCTGGTGGTCGTCCCGGCCGAGCGCCGGCTCGGCACCGAGCTGGCCGCCTTCCTCACCGGGCAGCGGATCAGCCACGCCTCGCTGCCGCCCGCCGTGCTGGCCGCGCTGCCGCCCGGCTCGCTCCCCGCCGAACTGGTCCTGGAGGTCGGCGGCGAGGCCTGCCCGCCCGAGGTGGCCCGGCAGTGGTCCGAGGGCCGGGTGCTCTTCAACACCTACGGCCCGACCGAGACCGCCGTGGACGCCACCTACTGGCGGGCCGAGCCCGAGGCCGCCGAGCCCGCCATCGGCCGCCCGATCGCCAACACCCGGGCCTACGTGCTCGACGAGGCGCTGCGGCCGGTCGCACCGGGCGTCGCGGGCGAGCTCTACCTCGCCGGCGCCGGCCTGGCCCGGGGCTACCTGGGCCGCTCCGCGCTGACGGCGGAGCGGTTCCCTGCCTGCCCCTACGGCACGCCCGGCGAGCGGATGTACCGTACAGGGGACCTGGTGCGGTGGAACGCCGACGGCCAGCTGGTCTTCGCCGGCCGGGCCGACGAGCAGCTGAAGATCCGCGGCTTCCGGATCGAGCCCGGCGAGATCGAGGCCGTGCTGACCGCCCACGAGCAGGTCGCCCGGGCCGCCGTGACCGCCCGCGAGGACGAGCCCGGGGACAAGCGCCTGGTCGCCTACGTGGTGCCGGCCGAGGGCGCGCCGGCCGACGCACTGCCCGCCGAGCTGCGGGCCTTCGCCGCCGAGCGGCTGCCCGGCTACCTGGTGCCGGCCGCCGTGGTGCTGCTGGCGGGGCTGCCGCTCACCGTCAACGGCAAGCTCGACAAGCGGGCCCTGCCGGTGCCCGACTACGGCGCCGCCGCCAGCACCGGGCGCGGCCCCTCGACCCTTCAGGAGGAGCTGCTCTGCCAGGTGTTCGCGGCCGTCCTCGGCCTGCGCTCGGTCGGCGTGGACGACGACTTCTTCGACCTCGGCGGCCACTCGCTGCTCGCCACCCGGCTGGTCAACCGGATCCGCACCGTGCTCGGCGCCGAACTCCCGCTGAAGGCCCTGTTCGAGGCCCCGACGGTGGCCGGGGTGGCCGCCGCGCTGGCCGACGCGGCCGGCGCCCGGGCCGAACTCACCCCCCGCCCCCGGCCCGACCGGGTGCCGCTCTCCTTCGCCCAGCAGCGCCTCTGGTTCCTGGCCCAGCTGGACGGCCCGAGCGCCACCTACAACATCCCCGCCGTGGTGCGGCTCTCCGGCGCCGTCGACCTGGCCGCGCTGCGCACCGCGCTGCGGGACGTGCTGGAGCGGCACGAGGTGCTGCGGACCGTCTTCCCGACCAGCGGCGGGGTGCCGCACCAGCGGATCGTGCCGACCGCCGAACTGGACTGGGAGCTGGAGCTGGTCCGCACCGAGCCGGCCGAGACCGAGGGCCTGGTCGCCCGGGCGGCCGGCCACTGCTTCGACCTGGCCGCCGAGGTGCCGGTGCGCGCCTGGCTGTTCGAGGAGTCCGCGGACGAGCGCGTGCTGGTCCTGGTGGTGCACCACATCGCCGGTGACGGCTGGTCGATGGGCCCGCTGGCCCGCGACGTCTCGACCGCCTACGCGGCCCGTACCGAGGGCCGGGCACCCGAGTGGGAGCCGCTGCCGGTGCAGTACGCCGACTACGCGCTCTGGCAGCGGGAGCTGCTGGGCGACGCGGCGGACCCGCAGAGCCTGCTCTCCCAGCAGGTCGGCTACTGGCGGCAGGCCCTGGCCGGGGCGCCCGCCGAGCTGGAGCTGCCCTTCGACAAGGTCCGCCCGGCCGTCTCCACCCACCGCGGATTCAGCAGCCGGCTCGAACTCTCCGCCGAACTCCACGCCAGACTCGTCGAGTTGGCCCGTGAGCGGGGCGTGACCCTGTTCATGGTCTTCGAGGCCGCGCTGGCCGTGCTGCTCTCCCGCCTCGGCGCCGGCGCCGACATCCCGATCGGCTCGGTGGTGGCCGGCCGGGTGGACGAGGCGCTGGACGACTTGGTCGGGTTCTTCGTCAACACCCTGGTGATCCGCACCGACCTCTCCGGCGACCCGCGCTTCACCGAGGTGCTGGACCGCGTCCGGGAGGCGGGCCTGGGCGCCTTCGCCCACCAGGACGTGCCGTTCGACCGGCTGGTGGAGGACCTGGCACCGTCCCGGTCGCTCTCCCGGCACCCGCTCTTCCAGGTGATGCTGACCCTGCAGAACAACGCCGACCCGGAACTGCGGCTCGGTGACACCCGGGTGGGCGGCCTCTCGCTGGAGAGCGGCACCTCCAAGTTCGACCTGGAGGTCACCGCCGCCGAGCAGTTCGCCGCGGGCGCGCCCGCCGGCCTGCTCGGCTCGGTCAAGGTGGCCTCCGACCTCTTCGACGAGCCCGCCGCCTGGGCGCTGGCCGAGCGGCTGGTCCGGGTGCTGGAAGCCGTCGCCGCCGACCCGGAACTGCGGGTCGGCTCGGTGGGTGTGCTGGGTGAGGTGGAGTTGCGGCGGGTGGTGTCGGAGTGGAATGACACGGCGGTGGAGTTGCCTGTGGTGACGGTGCCGGGGTTGTTCGCGGCGCGGGTGTCGGAGGCGCCGGATGCGGTGGCGCTGGTGTGTGACGGGGTGGTGGTGAGTTATGGGGAGTTGGATGAGCGGGCGAATCGGTTGGCGCGGTTGCTGGTGGCTTCGGGGGTTGGTCCGGAGTCGGTGGTGGCGGTGGCGATGGGTCGTTCGGTGGAGTTGGTGGTGGCGTTCTTGGCGGTGTGGAAGGCGGGGGGTGCGTATCTGCCGTTGGATCTGTCGTATCCGGCGGAGCGGTTGGAGTATGTGTTCGCTGATGCGGCGCCGGTGGTGGTGGTGTGTACGGGTGTGACGCGGGGTGCGGTGCCGGGTGGGTGTGAGGTGCTGGTGGTGGATGAGCCGGCGGTGGTGGAGCGGTTGGCCGCCTACTCCGATGAGCCTTTCCTGCGGGCGGAGTTGTTGCCGGCGCATCCGGCGTACGTGATGTACACCTCGGGTTCGACGGGGTTGCCGAAGGGTGTGGTGGCGACTCAGCGGGATGTCGTGGAGCTGGTGTCGGACCGGTCCTGGGGTGTGGGTGCGGGTGCGCGGGTGTTGTTCCACGCGCCGCATGCGTTCGATGCTTCGACCTACGAGCTGTGGGCGCCGCTGGCCGCCGGCGGCACGGTGGTCACGGTCGCCGGCGCCCGGATCGACGGGGCCGGACTGCGTCACTTGATCGCCGAACTCGCTCTCACCCACGTCCATGTGACGGCCGGTCTGCTCCGGGTTCTCGCGGAGGACGACCCGGGCTGCTTCGTCGGCCTGCGCGAGGTGCTGACGGGTGGTGACGTGGTACCGGCCGCCGCCGTGCGGCGGGTGCTCCAGGCCTGCGAAGAGCTGACGGTCCGTCATCTCTACGGCCCCACCGAGACCACGCTGAACGCGACCCGGCACCTGGTCTCCGCCCCCGAGGCGGTCGGCGATCCGCTGCCGATCGGCCGCCCGATGGACAACACCCGGGTCTACGTGCTCGACGAGCACCTGGCCCCGGTCGCGGTGGGCGTCGCCGGGGAGCTCTACATCGCCGGGGCGGGCCTGGCCCGTGGCTACCTGGGCCGGTCGGCGCTGACGGCGGAGCGGTTCACCGCCTGCCCGTTCGGCGAGGGTGAGCGGATGTACCGCACCGGTGACCTGGTGCGGTGGAACGCCGAGGGCGAGCTGGTCTTCGCCGGGCGCGCGGACGAGCAGGTGAAGATCCGCGGCTTCCGCGTCGAGCCGGGCGAGATCGAGGCGGTGCTCGCCGGGGCCGAACAGGTCGGCCAGGTCGTGGTGGTGGCCCGCGAGGACGTGCCCGGCGACAAGCGCCTGGTCGCCTACGTGGTCGCCACCGAGGAGACCGACCCGAACGGCCTGCCCACCCTGCTGCGCGGCTACGTGGCCGAGCAGCTGCCGGACTTCATGGTCCCGTCCGCCGTGCTGGTGCTGGACGCGCTGCCGCTGACCGTCAACGGCAAGGTGGACCGCAAGGCGCTGCCCACCCCGGACTACGCGGCCGGCGCCGCCGTCCGGCGCGACCCCACCTCGCTCCAGGAAGAGATCATCTGCAAGGTCTTCGCCGATGTGCTCGGCCTGCCCTCGATCGGCATGGACGACAACTTCTTCGAGCTCGGCGGGCACTCGCTGCTCGCAGTCTCGCTGGTGGAGAAGCTGCGGCTGCGCGGCGTCTCGGTCTCGGTGCGGGCGCTGTTCGCCTCGCCGACCCCGGCCGGGCTGTCCGCGGCCGGCGGCAAGGGCGACGTGGTGGTGCCGCCGAACCTGATCCCGGCGGACGCCACCGAGATCACCCCGGAGATGCTGCCGCTGGTCACCCTGACGGCCGCCGAGATCGCCGAGGTGGTCGCCGTCGCGGGCGGCGCCGCCAACGTGGCGGACGTCTACCCGCTGGCCCCCCTCCAGGAGGGCATCTTCTTCCACACCCTGATGGGCGTCGAAGGCGGCGGCGACGTCTACGTCCAGCCGACGGTCCTGCGGTTCACCGCCCGGGAGCGGCTGGACGCGTTCGTCGCGGCCGTGCAGTCGGTGGTCGACCGTCACGACATCCTGCGCACGGCGATCGCCTGGCAGGGGCTCCCGGAGCCGGTGCAGGTGGTCTGCCGGCGGGCCCGGATCCCGCTGATCCCGGTCGAACTGGCCGAGGGCGCCGAGGTGGTGGAGCAGCTGGTCGCCGTCGCCGACCCGGTGATGGACCTGACCAAGGCCCCGCTGCTGCGGATCTACGCCGGACAGGAGCCGGCCACCGGCACCTGGTACGCGCTGGTCCAGGTGCACCACCTGGTGCAGGACCACACCGCGCTGGAGGTCGTGCTCGCCGAGGTGGGCGCCTTCCTGGCGGGCCGTCAGGAGGAGCTGGCCGAGCCGCTGCCGTTCCGCGACTTCGTCGCGCAGGCCCGGCTCGGGGTCTCCCGGGCCGAGCACGAGCGGTTCTTCCGCGACCTGCTGGGCGATGTGACCGAGCCGACCGCGCCGTTCGGGATGCTGGACGTGCACGGGAACGGCGCCGGTGCGGTCGAGGCGCTGCTGACACTGGAGACCGAGCTGGCCGAGCGGGTCCGGGCCACCGCCCGCCGCCTGGGCGTCAGCGCGGCGACGCTCTTCCACCTGGTCTACGCCCGGGTGCTGGCGGCCGTCTCCGGTCGGCAGGACGTGGTGTTCGGCACCGTGCTGTTCGGCCGGATGCAGGGCGGCGTGGGCGCCGACCGGGTGCCCGGGCTCTTCATCAACACCCTGCCGATCCGGGTCGACGTCGGCGCCGAGTCGGTGGAGGAGGCGGTCCGGACCCTCCAGGGCGGTCTGGCCGACCTGCTGGTGCACGAGCACGCGCCGCTGGCCCTGGCCCAGCGGGCGGCCGGACTGCCGGCCCAGGCGCCGCTGTTCACCTCGCTCTTCAACTACCGCCACAACAGCGGCTCGCGGCACTCCGAGGACCAGGAGCCCGGGGAGTTCTTCGAGGGCATGAGCGCGCTCTACAGCGCGGACCCGAGCAACTACCCGCTCAGCGTCTCGGTCAACGACTTCGGCGCCGGCTTCAGCTTCGACGTCTACGCGGTCGAGCCGGCCGATGCGGAGGCGGTCTGCGGGATGCTGGCGACGGTGACGGCGGAGTTGGTGGCGGCGCTGGAGGAGTCGCCGGAGGTGGCCTTCGGTTCGCTGGGGGTGTTGGGCGAGGCCGAGTTGGGTCTGGTGGTGGCGGGGTGGAACGACACCGCGGTGGAGTTCCCGGTGGTGACGGTGGCGGAGCTGTTCGCGGCGCAGGTGCTGCGGTCGCCGGATGCGGTGGCGGTGGTCTGCGGTGAGGAGGAGCTGAGCTACCGGGAGTTGGATGCGCGTTCGAACCGGCTGGCGAGGTTGCTGGTCGGTGCGGGGGTGGGTCCGGAGTCGCTGGTGGCGGTGGTGCTGGAGCGTTCGCCGCTGTCGGTGGTGGCGCTGCTGGCGGTGCTCAAGGCCGGCGGTGCCTACTTGCCGGTGGACATCTCCTATCCGGCGGAGCGGGTGGAGTACCTGTTCGCGGATGCCGCGCCGGTAGTGGCGCTGTGCACCGGGTCGACCCGCGGCGTGGTGCCGGCCGGAGCGGCCGCTCCGCTGGTGCTGGACGCGCCGGAGGTGCAGGAGGCGTTGGCCGCCCTGGCCGAGGGCCCGTTCGTCCACGGGGAGCTGCTGCCGGCTCATCCGGCGTATGTGATCTACACGTCGGGGTCGACGGGTCGGCCGAAGGGTGTGGCGGTGGAGCACCGGTCGGTGGCGAATC